>NZ_MUND01000582.1 GCF_002154375.1 Streptomyces glaucescens
GTGGTGATCGCGGGACTGTTCACCACCGCGACATGCCGGCCCCGGCGCTCGGCGGGGGCGCGTTCGGCGACCAGCGGGACGAGCAGCTGGGGGATGACGGTCGCCGCGGAGGCGACGAGGACGGCGGCCGCGAGGGCGGCGGAGCCGGGCGCGGCAGCGGCGGCGGCCAGCGCGAGCGCGGTGGCGAGGGTGAGCCCGGTGACGAGCCGGCGCCGGTTCACGGTGTCGCCGAGCGGGGCGAAGAGCAGCAGGCCGAGCGCGTAGCCGAACTGCGCGACCGAGGCGATCCAGGCCACGGCGGAGGGCGTGGAGCCGAAGTCGCGGGCGATGAGGGTGAGCAGCGGGGCGGCCAGGTAGATGTTGGCGGCGGTGACCGCGCTGCAGACGGCCAGGAGGGTGAGGAAGAGAGCGGGGGCGGGGCGGCCGGCGGTGCGTGGTCCGGGCGCGGAGGCACCGGTGCGGGAGGTGGCGGCGGTGGTGCTCGGTGACGGCATGAGCGGGGTCCTTCGAGCCGACTCTAGTAACTAACCAGTTGGTTGGGCGATGGGTGCAACAGTGTGCGCCGCCCCCGGATTCCCTGTCAACCAAACAGTTGGTTACCTTCCCGCGCTACCCTGTTCCCCATGGCAGCAAGGGACCCCGAGGCCACCAGGGCCCGGATCTTCGAGGCGGCGGTCGCCGAGTTCGCCCGCCATGGGATCGCCGGCGCCCGCATCGACCGCATCGCGAGCGAGGCCAAGGCCAACAAGCAGCTGATCTACGCCTACTTCGGCAACAAGGCCACGCTGTTCGCCCACGTCCTCGAGAAGAAGATGCTGGACCTCGCCGCCTCGGTCCCCGTCGACCCGGACGACATCGAGGCCTGGATCGACCGCCTGCTCGACTACCACGCCGCCCACCCCGAGGTGCTGCGCCTGCTCTTCTGGGAGGGCATCGAGTACGGCTCGTCCGAACTGCCCGACGAGGCCGAACGCCGGGACCACTACGCCCGCAAGGTCGCCGCCCTCGCGGACGGCCAGCGCCGTGGCGTCGTCACCGACGCGATCCCCGCGCCCGACCTGCTGCTCCTGCTGACCGCCCTGGCCAACTGGGCCACCGTCGTCCCGCAGATGGCCCGCATCCTGACCGGCCCCGAGGACACCGACCGGGACCGGCTCCGGACGTCGATCAAGGAAGCGGCCCGCAGGCTGGTGGCCCGGTGACCGACCAGGCCGTCTCACGCGGCTAGTTCGTCCCGATCCGCGCCAGCAGATCGACGATCCGCGCCTGTACCTCGGCGCTCGTCGACCGCTCCGCCAGGAACAGCACCGTTTCGCCGGAGGCGAGCCGCGGCAGGTCGGCCTGGTCCACGGCGGCCGTGTAGACGACCAGCGGGGTGCGGTTGAGCTGCCCGTTCGCGCGCAGCCAGTCCACGATCCCGGCTCGCCGCCGGTGCACCTGCATCAGGTCCATCACGACCAGGTTCGGCCGGAACTGCCCCGCCAGTGTCACCGCGTCCGCGTCGCTCGCCGCCCGCGCCACCTGCATCCCGCGCCGCTCCAGCGTCGCGGTCAGCGCCAGCGCGATCTCCGCGTGCTCCTCGATCAGCAGGACCCGCGGCGGATGCTGCTCGCTGTCCCGCGGGGCGAGCGCCTTCAGCAGCACGGCGGGATCGGCACCGTACGCCGCGTCCCGTGACGCCTGCCCCAGCCCGGCCGTCACCATCACCGGCACCTCGGCCGCCACGGCGGCCTGCCGCAGCGACTGCAGGGCGGTCCGGGTGATCGGCCCGGTCAGCGGGTCCACGAACAGCGCGGCGGGGAAGGCCGCGATCTGCGCGTCGACCTCCTCGCGCGAGTGGACGGTCACCGGCCGGTAACCGCGGTCGCTCAGCGCCTGCTGGGTGCTCACGTCCGGCGCGGGCCACACCAGCAACCGCCGCGGATTGTCCAGCGGCTCCGGCGGAAGCTCGTCGTCCATCGGCTGCGGACGCGGCGTGTCCGCCACCTCCACGGCACCCCCCGGACCGTCCAGCGGCTCGGGCCCCTCGGCGGCGTTCTCGTCCGGCGCGCCTATGGCGTACGACCGTCCGGCACCCTCGCTCGCCTGCGCGGGCAGCCGCGGCGGC
>NZ_MUND01000583.1:0-267 GCF_002154375.1 Streptomyces glaucescens
CCGCACGGAAAGCGCTTTCCCAGACCTATGCGGGCCGCTGACCGACCGGCCAGAGCCGCAGTTCCGGTACGTCACCCGCTGGTCGCAGCGGTCACCGCACACGCAGAGCCGTCCCACCTTCGACGGCCTGCCGAACCGAAGCACGTCTGCACGCTCCAGCACCACCCAGCGTTCGAGGACGACTGACGAATGGGGAGACGAGGATGAGACGACCTGCCGCACTGCGGCTCCACGCGGCACTGGCCACGCTGGCACTCGCGGCCGCGA
>NZ_MUND01000583.1:296-729 GCF_002154375.1 Streptomyces glaucescens
GGCCAGCAGCAGCACCCCGATCACCATCCAGGTCGAGGGGACCATCAACCACGGCAACACCAGCAAGGTCTCGGGCGGCAGTTGCAGCACCGCCGACGGTGTGATCGAGCTGAAGCAGATCAGCAACGTCACGATCGTCGGGGTCGGCAGCGGCGCCGTCTTCGACCAACTGGGCATCCACATCCGGGAGTCCAGGAACATCATCATCCAGAACGTGACCGTCCGGAACGTCAAGAAGTCCGGCTCACCCACGTCCAACGGCGGTGACGCCATCGGCATGGAGAGCGGCGTCCGCAACGTCTGGGTCGACCACGTCACGCTGGAGGCGTCGGGCGGCGAGTCGGAGGGCTTCGACGGCCTTTTCGACATGAAGGACAACACCCAGTACGTGACCCTGTCCTACAGCGTCCTGCGCAACTCCGGCCGCGGCGGC
>NZ_MUND01000583.1:764-974 GCF_002154375.1 Streptomyces glaucescens
GCGCCAAGGTGGACAACAACTACTTCGAGGACTCCAAGGACGTCCTGGGCACCTTCTACACCGACGCGGCCGGTTACTGGCAGGTCGCGGGCAACGTCTTCGACAACGTGACCTGGTCCAGCCGCAGCGGCGACCACAACCCGGCCGGGCCCAACCCGCAGTCCAACACCACTGTCAGCATTCCGTACTCCTACAGTCTGGACGCCGCCG
>NZ_MUND01000584.1 GCF_002154375.1 Streptomyces glaucescens
AGGGAGTCCAACGTCGGTGTGTGAAGGCAGAGCTGGACTCCCTCGCGACCGCCCTTCACGTCACGACCGACAATCTACTGAAGGATTCACCGCAGCTCCCCCCCCTGGCGGCCGGCCGTGGGCATCGCGCCGCAGCTCAGCGATGCCGAGCTGGTCACCTTGGCGATGATGCAGGCAATGCTCGGCTTCACCTCCGCGGCCCGGTGGCTGCGACACGCCCGTGCTCACCTGCGGCACCTGTTCCCCTACCTGCCCCAGCAGCCCGGCTACAACAAGCGGTTGCGCAAGGCCGAATCGAGCATCTAGGGGGAGGTCCCCGCGTGCGGGACCTGGGCCAGAGCCGCGTCGAGGAGGCGGCGCAGCTGGGCCGGGGTCGGTGCGACGGCGGTGGCGAGCAGCGCGGCGCTGTCGGCGAGGGGCGCAAGAACGCAGTGTCCCCGTAGGGGGTCGCCGAGGAGGACGGGTTCCGGGGGCGCGCGCAGGCCGAGGGCGATCAGGAGGAGTTGTCCGGTGGTGCGGTGGCCGCCCAGCAC
>NZ_MUND01000585.1 GCF_002154375.1 Streptomyces glaucescens
TCGAGGGGCACCGTCGCCAGCACCATGGGCCCGCCGGGCCGCAGGGCCCGCGCCAGCCGGCCGACCAGGGCGGACTGCTCCTCGCGGGACATCTGGAGCAGCGAGAAGTACGCGCAGACCGCGTCGAAGGAGCCGTCCTCGAGCGGCGTCTCGCGGATGTCGGCGCACCGGAACTCGGCGTCGGGCACCTGCCGCGCGGCCAGTTCCACCATCACCGGGGACACGTCCACACCCAGTACCCGGTGGCCGGCCCCGGCGAGCGTCTCGGCGGTCGGCCGTCCCGTTCCGCTGCCCACGTCCAGCACCCTGCTGCCCGGCTCCAGCCGTTCCAGCACCCACTCCAGCGACGCCCGGTGCGCCTCGGATCCCGCGAACGCCTTCTCGTACGCGCTGCCGAGCGCGTCGAACACCGTCGCGGCGTCCGGGCGGTGGTCCCCGTCGGTCACGCTGCCTCCTCCGGCTGGTCGTGCGTGGCGGGCATCGTCCCACCAGGGGAACCCGCATGACAACGGGCGTTAGGGTTCCGCCGTGGCCACCTTGCTGATCGTGCATCACACCCCGTCGCCGAACTGCCAGGCGATCCTCGAAGCCGTCCTCGCCGGGGCGACGACCCCGGAGATCGAGAACGTCCGTGTCGAGCGGCGCGCCGCCCTGTCCGCCACCGCGTCCGACGTGCTCGCCGCCGACGGCTACCTGCTGGGCACGCCCGCGAACCTCGGCTACATGTCCGGCGCGCTCAAGCACTTCCTCGACCAGGTCTACTACCCGTGCCTGGACGAGACCCGCGGCAGGCCGTTCGGCTACTACGTACACGGCGGCAGCGATGTCACCGGAGCCGTGCGGGGCATCGAGTCGATCACGACCGGCCTCGGCTGGCGCCGCGCGGCCGATCCGGTCACCGTGACCGGCGAGCCCGGCAGGGCCGACCTGGAGGCCTGCTGGGAACTGGGGGCGACGGTGGCGGCGGGCCTCATGCCCCAGTGAGCCGCCCGCCCCGGCCCCCGACCCCGAGAATGTGGGCGAAGCCACGTCCCGGACGAGGTCTCGGCCATGTCCATCCGCCCGGGCACCGGGATACCTTTTTGGCCCATCCCCGTTCCCGGCAGCTCGGACGGCCCGCCAGTGCTCACCGATCTCTCTCCGCTCATCGCGGCGACCGCGCAGTGGCTCACGCGCGCCTACCCGGCGTCCGGTGGTGCCCTGGCCGCGGCCCTGTGCGAGGCGCAGGCCCGGCAGGCGGTCACGGTCGCGGCCTGCCTGCGCTACCCGACGCCCACGGACGCCGCGCTGGTCACCCTGGCCGGCCCGGGCGGATCGGGCCGCCTGGACTGGATCACCGGCGCCGACACTGCGGCCGGTGCGGAGCTTGAGGACACCGCCTGGCGCACCTGGGTCGACGAGGTCGTGGCCAGCTGGGCCGCCTGCCTGCTCACCGACCCGGAACTGGCCCGGCTGGCCGTGTCCGCCGTCACCGAGGGCACGGCGGGGAGCGCGCCGGTCGAGTTCCGCCGCCTGATCGACCCCGATGTGCGTGACATACGGGCCGCGGCCCTGCTGCGCCACCCCGACCTGCTCGCCCCGGTCGCGGAACTGCACCAGGACCACCTCCTGGACCGGCTGGGACCGGACCAGGCGCTCATCGCCTGAGCGGCGATACGTCGGTACCGGGAGCTGGTCGAAAAAGTCGGCCAGGCCCAGGGGCGTCGTAGGCGTGGCCCTCCGACGGCTCCGCCTCCAGCGCGCGCGATGTCGCCGACCCCGGCCCGCGAGCTGCCGAAACGAGCCTCGTGCACGGAGTGACGAAACCTCCACGTGACGGGCCTGCAGCGTGCTGGGCGAGTGCGCGAGCCGCAGCCGTGGTGCCGGCGTCAGCCGTGTAGGCGCTCCCGTCTCAGGTGCGGTGCGGAACGCCTCGATCACGTAGGCGTCGAAGCGCCGGGAGACCGTGGCCCGGCCGACGTGCGGTGTGTCCTCCAGGCCCCGGTGGCCATGAGCATGAGGATCAGGTCGTCGATGACGAAGCCGGGGCGCAGTGCACCCCCGGGCACCTTGCGCGGCCCCATGGGCCCTGGCCGCACCCGCCGTCACCTTCGGCGTTACGAGCAGGCAGGCGCTGTCCGGTGTCGTCGGCTCGCTCATCGATCGAGTCCTTCCAGGACGACCGGACGCTGTGGCTGGCCACGGTCGAAGCCCGGCCCCAGGCGGAACACTCCGACGATCTGCGCCGCCATCCGGCCGCCAGTCAGGCCCAAGGCCGCCAGGGCCTGGCCGCGCTGCTGCTCGGCACACCCGAGGACGAGGTCGGCGATGCCGCTGCCCGCCCCCTGGGCGCCGCGCAGATGGCCCTGTTCACCGGCCTGACGACGCAGTGGCTCACCGAGCCCGGCCAGGCCCCCGAGGCCGCCGGGATCGTCGCGGGGCTACACGCCCTCACCGGCATCGTCGACGCACAGCAGTAGCAAGGCATCGACCAAGCCCTCCCGGGTCGCCGGAGCCGTGCCCGGTGGTGCCCGCCATGGGGTCACCCGTTCGGCGTAGCCGGTCGGGCGCTCCCTGCTGTGATTGCCCAGCATCGGTAGGGATGGCCGCAGTGGTTCGCGCCTGTGTTCCACCGTGCTGAGAGGTAGTCGTGATGAGCCGGGGATTGATCGTGGTGGATGTGCAGAACGACTTCTGCGAAGGGGGCAGCGTTCCCGTCGAGGGAGGGGCGCGGATCGCCTCGGCGATCGCGGGTCTGGTCGAGCGGAGCGCGGGGCGTGAGTACCGGTACGTGGTGGCCACCCGGGATCATCACATCGATCCCGGCGGCCATTTCTCCCAGACCCCGGACTTCCGGGACAGCTTCCCCGTCCACTGCGTGGCGGGAGACGAGGGAGCCGACTTCCACCCGCATTTCGCACCCGCTGTCACGGACGGCAAGGTGCATGCCGTTTTCTTCAAGGGCGCCCACAGTGCCTCCAAGAGCGGCTTCGAGGGCGCGGACGCGGAGGGCACACCGCTGGCGGACTGGCTGCGCAGCCGCGGGGTCGAGAAGGTCGACGTGGTGGGCATCGCCACGGACCATTGTGTACGCGCGACGGCCCTGGACGCCGTCGCGGCAGGCTTTCGCACGCGCGTACGTCTCGACTACTCGGTCGGGGTGGCCCCGGACACGACCGCGGCCGCCCTCGACGACTTCCGCCAGGCCGGTATCGCGGTTTCCGGCAAGTCACCGGTACCGAGATAGTCCTGGGACCGGCGCGCTCCCGCGGGCCCCTCAACACCACATGAGGGCTGTCGCGATGCGGTAACCGATTCCCGCGGGGCGTGCGGGGTGCTCAGGGAGCGCTCGAATCGCGCTGAGTGGTGGCCGTGCTTCCGCACCCCCTGCGGCCTTCGCCGTCGGTGAAGGAGTGGGCCGACAAGATCGGGGAATCGCCGGGACTCCGGCGGACGGCATGCGCCGGCGGTGCCTCACGGTTCGGTCGGCGACAGCGAGAGGACGGGCATCGTGAGCCACCCGCACAACAACGACGGCGTGGGTACCGCAGCACAGTTGAGCCGGATCGCCCGGCACGGCATCTACACCTCGCCCACCTCGCTGGATCCGGCCGCCGCCCACGTCGCCGAGGCGCTGATCGCTACCCTGGACGGCACGGCTGAGCAGCCGGTGCTGCCCCCCGACCTGCAGAGGCTGACGGAGCAGGTGCGGCAGAAGGCGGTCATCGGTTTTCCCCGCATCGCTGCCGAGGACGGCGTACGGCTGTCGGCGCACACGATCAAGCTCAAGACCGACGAGTCCCGTCCCGTGGTGATCGTGCCCGCCGGCTGGACGCCCCTGGGCTGGGGCCTGTTCGAGTACACGTACCTCCAGCTGGCGGTACGCGGCTACCACGTGCTGGCCTACACCCCCCGTGGGATCGGCCTCACGATGCCCGTGCCCGGTCAGGGCTACGTCGACGGGCCCTTCACCTCCGGAGGCACGATCGACGTGGCCGGACCTCTCGACTGGGCCGATGGCTTGACCGTCATCGAGTACGCGGAGAGGCACTTCAGTCCCAGCCGGATCGCCTTCCTGGGCGAGTCCTACGGCTCGGGTATCAGCCAGCTGGTCGCGGCGCACGATCCGAAGGAGCGCGTGGCCGCGGTCGTGGCCCTGAGCACCTGGGGCGACCTGGCGGCGAGTCTCTTCCAGCACGACACCCGGCACCTGGCGGCGGTGACCGCCCTGATCAACTTCACCGGCGGTCCGGTCGAGAGGAAGTTCGACGCGACCACTCGGCAGATCCTGGCGGACTTCCAGGCCGGCCGGAACCTCGACGCCGTGGTGAAGTGGGGCAGGAAGAGGTCGCCCTCCTCGTACACCGACGAGACCAACGCCCGCGGCGTTCCCACGTTCTTCTCCAACACCTGGCACGAGACACTGTTCCCGGTCAGCCAGGTCATCGAGCACTTCAACGGCCTGACCGTGCCCAAGCACCTGAACCTGTGGATCGGCGACCACGCCGCGCCCGAGAGCGCCGGTCTGGCCATCCCGTTCAGCGGGCCCAACGAGCCGGTCGAGGAGGCGTTCGCCTGGCTGGACCATCACGTGCGCGGGATCGACAACGCCGTACCCGCCTGGCCCGTGGTCAGGAGCCAGATCATGTTCACGTACGAGACCCGGACCGATCCGCAGACCGGAAGCACCGAGATCGTCACACCGGCCGCCCGTGAGTCGAGCCCGTCCTGGGAGGACATCACCACGTCCACCGAACGGTGGTTCCTGACGGCCGCCGCATCGGACGACCGTGACGGCGGACTGGGAACCGAACCGGAAACCGGCTGGCAGCGGGAGTTCATCGCCGGGCAGCCGACCGAGGCCATCGCGGCGGACGCCGTCATCACGAGCGGCCAGGCCGAGTGGAACGGCAACCCGAAGATCTACGTCACCGAGAAGTTCGACCGGCAGAACCTCGCCGTCTGGACGAGCGACCCGGTCGCGGCAGACAGCCGCGATGGCGCGGCACGCCGGATCCGGGGCATCTGCGACCTCACGCTGACCGTGCGCAGCACCGCCCGCTCCACGACCCTGGTGGCCTACCTCTTCGACCTGGGCCCCGACAGCATGGCTCGCATCATCACCCACGAGCCCCTCACACTCACCGACCTGGCTCCCGACCAGGATCACAGTGCCACCTGGAAGCTGCAGGCCGCCGGTTACGACCTGCCCCGCGACCACCAGCTGATGCTGGTCGTCACCAGCAAGGACCCGCTCTACTCGGACGCGAGCGTCGACGGCAGCACCACGACGATCAGCTCCCACGACGGCAGCCCCGCGTGCCTGACGCTGCCTCTGGGCTGATCCAGCACCAAGGGCGGGGCACGGCGCAGTGGGTTGTGAGACCCACTGCCCGGCCTCGTCGACCTCTCGGTCGTAGGCGGCCATGCGGGTGCCGCCGGCGCTGTCCGACGAGGTCATACCGCCGGCCCCCAATGCCGACCTGGCGCACGCCTGAGGAGGCGGGGCCCGTACTCGAAGAGGAGTTGGCCATGCATGCAAGCAAAGGTGACCGTCTGGTGGTCCACGGTCGTGTCGTTGGCAGGGAAGACCATGTCGTGGAGATCGTCGAGGTACTGGGCCCCGACGGAACGCCGCCCTACCGCGTGCGCGCGGAGAACGGACACGAGACGATCATGAGCCCCGGCCCGGATACCGTGGTCGACCACCGCAAGGCCGGGGACGTGACCTGAGACGGCAGGTGACGCCTTGAGGTGTGCTGCGTAGTCCGAAGGGCAGTGCGCGCGTGCGCGCACCCGACCTGGTCAGCCCACCACTGTCAGCTCGTGCGGCAGCCGGTGGAGCACCTCGTGGCCGTCATCGGTCACCAGCAGCAGGTCCTCGATCATGATGGCCCCGGTGTCCGAGGAGTACGAGGGGGTCTCCACCGCGAGCACCATGCCGGGCAGCAGCGGCCGTT
>NZ_MUND01000586.1 GCF_002154375.1 Streptomyces glaucescens
GGCCTGCTCAAGCCCGGTGGCGGGCGCTAGGGGGTGTCGTCGAACTCCCGTCTGCCCTGCGGACGACGACGGGAGTTTGACGACACCCCCTAGGCACAGCGGCATCCCGCGCGATAGCGCCGCGCCCCCGGCGGAACTTCCCGACGCTCCCGCTGGTTCGCCGGGCGACCCCGGGGGTTGAGCCCAGCCACGGGGCTCGCCTCCGTCGGAGGACTGGACCCGTGTCGTAACCGCCGTCATCTTCTTCGCGGTCCTGCAAGAGGGCCGCTGGCCTCTTGGCCTTGGCATGACGCCGGGGCCGCGCGGCGCCGGGCGGGGACGAAAGACGAACAGCAGCGGCGGAAGGGGCGCTTCAGCGACGGTCCGGCGTAGGCCTCCTGCCGGTGGGAGTGCATAGCCAGGCGGCGTTGCCGCGCCCGAACGCCGTACGCTGCGGTAGGCAACTGCGCTCCAGCTCGGCGAGAACCAGGCCCAGTAGTCGGGGATGGCCCGGTGGCGGCGGCAGCATCGGCGGAACAGGGGGCGCGCCACCGGACTGCCGTTCGGTCCGCTCTTCGTCGGGGAATGCGCCTGCCGTCGACGCCAGGAGACTCATCCGCGGGGCGCCCACCAGCCCTGGGTGGGCGCCCCGTGCGTCGGGCCGGGCACTCGTCCCGCTGCCACAACGGGGATGAACCGGAATGTGGACGGACAGCGGAAGTATCCCGAGCTGTGGGGATTTCATGGCCTCGGCACGTCATCTTTCGCCGTAGGCGGCGGAGTCGGAGGGGCAGGGGGTACACATGGCCGGAGACAGGGGGAACCGACCTGGACGGTGCTCCTGGCCCGAAGGGCCGTGCAGGACGTCGCGCCGGACGAACTGCCGCAGTTCCCGATGGTCACCCAGGCCTATCTCGCCGCTTCGGAGACGCAGCGGGAGCGGGCGATGCGGCAGGCCGAGCCGCTCGGGCTGAGGCTGGTCATTCAGGCTTCCTTGTCAGCGAACCTGGTCGCTCTTCGTCCCCACGCCTTCGATCCTTGGTCGGGCTTCCGTCCGGGGCGAACGAGTGGTGAAAGGTGAAGGCGTGCGGCGCGGAGCCGTGGTCGTGGAGGTGCTCCAGCCGGGAAACCCCGTCCCGCCAGGTGGGTATCACGCCGTCGGAGACCCACCAGAACACGTGATTTGGGTGCCCTGTCCTCTCGAACCAGTCGTAACGCCTGTTCAGCGCCTCACGGTGCGGACCGCTGTAGACGGCGTCGAAGGCGGGGCGCAGGTCGGTCCAGAGTGAGAGGGTCGCGGCCAGGGCGGTGGTTTCCGGCGTACGGCCCTTGCCGTACCACGTCGGTACGGCGAACTCTCCCCATGCACCCCAGTCCGCCTCGAAGAGCGCGCCCCGGTCGCCGTCTGCCGCTTCAGCATGCCCGAGGTACCCGGGGTGCTGACTGATCTTCCGGTAGACGGCCTCGCCAATGTCGTAGAACTCATGCGTGAGAGGTGCGGGATCGGCGAGAGGTGACTTCAGGACGCCGAATGTGTACAGAGCAAGATGGGTCATACGTCTCTCCCTGCTTGGGGGTGCCTGATGGGGACCCGGTTCGGTGGCTTACGCATGGGGCGATGATTCGTGGGGCGTGACCAACTCATCCCGTTGCGGGTGGCTCAGCCTGAAGAAACCCCTGTGCGACCGTGGGCAACCGCCGAAGACCAGGTGAAGGTAGCTGCCTCTGCGAACCATGTCGAAGTTGCGTTTTCCCGGTCCCCATGGCCTCTGCACAGGCCCCTGCGGGGCGCCGCAAACCGCTGCTGGAACAGCACCGCCTCGGCGGGGCAGGGCCTGGGGTGGTCAGCGCGACGGTCTCAGCCACAGGGGAAGCGAGTCCCGGGCACCGGAACCGGCGTCGTAGGAAGCCGGGCGGGTCATGGAGGGCTGCCAGGGCTCGGGGCGGGGGTCAGCCAAGGACTTCACCCACGGTGACCGCCTCGGCGCCGGCGGCGGAGAGGGGCAGCAGCGGCAGGCGCTCTGCCGGTAGACCCGGTTCCGTTCCAGGAGGACCTCCACCCGCGCCCGCACGTCCTCCCGCGAGCTGTCGAGCAGGTCCCGCAGGAGGCAGGGGGTGTCGCGGAGCGCGCTGAGGGCGGTGCCGCGGACGCCGGGGTCCGGGTCATCGGCGAACGGCGGGAGCGCGTCGTCGGGCAGGGCGTCGAGCATGCGCAGCGCGGACAGGGCGCGGGCGCGGACCCCGGCGTGCGGGTGCCGGAGGAAGGGGTGCAGCAGGGCTGCGTCCTCGGGGTGCCCCTGCTCGGCGAGGCCCAGGACCGCGGTCGGGGCGACGGTGGCCGGGTCGGCGCACAGTGCCTGGTAGTGCGCGCGGAGGTCGTACCCCTCCGCCCGGAGTTCCCGGCACGCCGTCGCGCGCACGCCTCCGGAGAGGTCCGTCAGGTACCGGGGCAGTTCGTCGCCGCGGCCGGCGTGGCGCAGTCGTCCCACGGCGGCGGAGCGCACGAAGGTGTCCCGGGCGGAGAGCAGACGGTCGAGGACCACGTCCCCTTCCGGGTGGGCGAGGACGGCCGCGCAGGCGTGGCGCCGGATCTTCCGGTACCGGTGGGTGGCGGCGAGAGTGGCGAGGTCGCCGACGTGGAGGAAGCCGGTCTCCACGGCGGTGGCCAAGGTGGTGAGGCGGAGACCGTAGGCGCAGTCGTTGTCGAGGTGGTCGAAGAACCGGGCCCTGGCGTCGTCCATGACCGCCTGCTGCCCGGAGGCGAGTGCGAGACGTATCGCGGTGCGCACGCCCACCGCACGCACGCCCTCGTCGCGGTCCTGCTCGGCCAGCGCCCAAACCTGCTCCATGGCCGACAACCCGTACATGGTGGCCGCCTCCAGACCGGCGAGCCGGGATTCCCGGTCGTTCGTCAGCAGGCGGGTGAGCACCTCGTCGGGCAGTGCGCCGAGGCGCCCCAGGACGGCCTCCCGCGCCCAGGTCCCGTACCGCCTCCGCGTACCCACGAGGATGGCAAGGGACACCAGTTGACGCGGCAATGCCTTGTCGGCGTCGCCGAGCACCCGGTCGAGGATGGCGCGGGCGAGGGTCCGCACACGTTCGTCGGTGTCCGCGCTCCGGATCAGAACGAGCGGCAGGACGGAGGCGGGCAGTTCCGCCGACTCATCGAGGTCCAGCGCCGCCGCACGGACGCGGGGATCCACGTGGCAGAGGCACAGAGCGATCTCGGACTCGGTGGGCGGGAGGCTCCAGGACGGGGATCCGGTCCCGTCAAGGCCCTCCTGCCAGTACGGGGCGTGGCGCCAGTCCGCGATCTCCCGTGTGTTCACCGACCGGAAGCCGACGCGTATCCAGGAGGTCGGCTTCCAGCCGCGGAACACGCTGCAGGTGGCCCGATGGACGCGGCTGTCGAGCCGGATCCAGTCCTCGGCCTCTCCGGCCCCGATCGCGGACTCCACGCCCCTGCCGTGGAGCAGTCGCTCGGCGGGGGCGTAGAGCTTGGTGGGGCCGAGGCCGTACACAGTCATGCGCGACTGTAGCCTGGTCCCCCACCCTTCCCACCAGCGAATTTCCGGCACGTGAAGTGGGCCCGGCCTGGCAGGCGACTGGTGTCCGTGACCGAAGGGTCCAACAGGCCCAGCACCCGGTCCCGGTACGCCTGGAACGCCTGAAACGCCTGGAACGTCTGCCAGCCGTTCGGGCCGCCCGGCCTGAGCACGTTGCCTGCCGCGGTGTCGTAGGCATGGCAGTCCAGCGCCTCGGCCCGGTCGCAGGACGACGGGGACGGTCTCCTCCCCGCCGCTCGGATGTGCAGCATGAACGTGAGCCGGTCAACGGGGGGTGAGACAGGCTTCGAGGGCGGCTCGCTGTTGTGGGGGCAGGTGGTCGCCGAGGGGGACTTTGCGGGGGCTGTGATCCCCACCGCAGAGCCAGCTCTGTTCGTCATCGTCGAACCACCAGTCCTCGGCGCCCCACATGGGGTGTCCCTGAAGCAAGCATCTGGCCAACGCCTCCCCCGCCTCGGGCGCACCTTCGGCGGCCAGAGCCTCGACCACCGCCGCCACGGCCTCCTCCGGCACTGCCGCGTCGCCGAGAACCGGCAGGAGAAGGAGGAGACGGGCGTGAGGATCGGTGACGCCTGCCGCACCCGTTGGTGCCTCCAGCAGGGCGGCGAGCTCGGGCCAGCACAGCCCGGGGCCGATGCGGTCCTGATCGTCGCTGGCCAGGACGAGATCCTGGCTCCAGTCGGAGTGCGTGAGGAAATAGTCCGTGGTCGTGAACTCCTCGCCGCTGTTGAAGTGCACGACGATCGCGAAGCCGCCGATCAGCGGCACCGTGAACATGGGCCACGCCAACGGGTCGTGGAGCGTGTCCAGCATGGCATCCGCGTCGCCTGCGTCCGATCCGAAGGCCTCTGGCACGAACCCCTCAGCAAGGTCTGCCAAGTACGCAGGCCAGAAGCCCGGCTCGCCCAGGAGCGGGTGCCCGTCCACGACGGGCGATGAGGAGTACAAGTGCCGTGCCATCACCATGCCGGGATTCTCTCCGAGCCCGGACAGAACTGTCGAAGACCCCGCCCCTCACGGCCGACCGACTCGGCGGCATCGCAACGTGAGGTGTCTGTCTGGTGACCAACGCCCAGGCAGAGGGGTGGCGGGCGACGCTGGGTGTCAGGCACGTGGGGGGCGCCGAGCCCCCATGCCCACGAGGACGTCGACAAGGCCACCGGCCCGGAAGAGGGACGCTGCCGCTCATCGAGGGAGGCTGCTGTGATCGGGGTCCGTTCGGGGCCCTGGAGCTCGATCTGTCGGGTCACCCAGCCTTCGGCGTCGACCTCGAAGTAGAACCCGACGTCTTCCTCGTCCCAGTAACAGCGCATCCATGTCGTCACCGGCCCATGATGACGAAGGCGTCCGTCTGCTCACCGGCTCGACGTCAGAGTCGCGTTCCGTCATGAGCGCGCCGCCCCGCGCTCTCTCGAACGGTTCGACGTCTCCGTGCAGATGTGCACGCCCTCGGACATCGCGGAGCTGTTCGACTCCGTCGGCCTCGCCCTGGTCCCGGTCGGCGAGCCGGTGCGCCCGCTTGTGAAGGGGGTGCTCACCGGGAAGACGAACGCTCCCGCGGAGGGACCGCCCGCACGCGCCGCGGCGATGACCGCCACGACGTACGAGGCGGTCGTCACGGCGGCCGAGGAATGCGACGTGATCCTGGCGACCGGCCTGCTCCCGGCTGCGGCCGGCACGAGGACGGCAGCCGAGCGCCTGGGCCTCCCTTACGTGTTCGTTGCCTACTTCCCGGCCTACCTGCCCTCGCCGCACCATCCGCCGTTCGAGCGGTCGGGCCGGCCGTTCCCGCCCGGCGTGACCGACAACCGAGTCCTGTGGGACTTGGACACAGAGACCATGAACGTGCTGTTCGGGACCGGTCTCAACACCCACCGGGCATCCATCGGCCTGCCGCCGGTGAGCCACTTCCGCGACTACGTTCTCACCGATCGCCCCCGGCTGGCCGCCGACCCGGTCCTCAGCCCATGGCAGGAGCCGGCAGACCTCGACGTGGTGCAGACCAGCGCATGACTTCGGACGGACGACCGCCCTCTGCCGGCCGATGCGGAGGCGTTCCTCCACGCCGGCGAACCGCCGGTGTACGTGGGGTTCGGCAGCATTCCCATGCACGACGCAGACGCCGTGGCCCGGGCGGCCGTCGAGGCGGTCCGGGCGCACGGCCACCGCGTGCTCCTCTCCCCCGGCTGGGCCGATCTGGCCCTGGCCGACGACCAGGAGGGCTGCTTCGCCGTCGGCGAGGTCAACCATCACGCGCTGTTCCCGCGTGCCGCCGCCGTCGTCCACCACGGCGGCGCGGGCACCACGACCACGGCCGCCCTGGCCGGTGCGCCCCAGGTGGTCGTACCCCAGCTGGCGGACCAGCCGTACTGGGCCGGCCGCGTGGCCGACCCCGGCATCGGCGCGGCACACGACGGCCCGAACCCAACCTTCGAGTCCCTGCCGGCCGCGCTCGGTGTCGTCCTGACCACCGAGACCCGAACCCGCGCAGCCGCTGTGGCCGGCACGATCCGCACCGACGGCGCGACGGTGGCCGCGAAGCTGCTGCTCGACGAGATCGGTTGAGATCGATGCCCGGCAAGGGGCCCGCCACCTGGTAGTTCGACCTGATCAGCAGCCGGACTTGTGGATGCCGGCGAAGGGGCAGTCGTGGGCATCGCCTTCACACACATGGGGCTTGACGGGGCTCGGGTCGGGGGCGGAGGGATCCGGAGGTGTCGCCTTCGTGGTCGGCCGGTTGGACCTTGTCGCCGATCTGGCATCCGGCCCACCGGGGATGGCGAGGCGCCTTCATGCTGTCGGGGAAATCCAGGAAGTGGTGAAGGCGTCGCGGTGCGCGAGAGCCCAGAGACGGAAGGTGCGCGGCGGACGACCGGTCACCTTCTCCACGGTGGGGTGGATCTGGGACTCATCAATCGTCCCGTCGCCGTAGAAGCTGAAGAACGCGTCGACGTACTCCTTCGGCATACGTCCGGTCATGTCGGCCCGCGCCTCCTCGTCCGTGAGGGGGTGGAAGCGCAGATCGCGGCGGAGCACGTCGGCCAGGACGGCCAGGCGTTGGGCGGGCAGGAGCCGTTCCGGGCCGCTCAGCAGATGGACGTGCTCCTCGTGGCCGGGGTCGAGCAGAGCCCGGACGGCCACGGCAGCGATGTCGTAGGGGTCGACGGAGGCGATGGGCACATCGCCGAAGGCGTCCTTGACGACATCCCCCTGGCGTAGCTGGGGCAGCCAGCGCAAGGCGTTCGACATGAACGCGTTGGGGCGAAGGAACGTCCAGGCCAGCCCTGACTCACGGACCGCTGTCTCGGACCGGATCATGAACTCCGAGACGATGTTGCGGGTGTCGGTGGCGGTGGCGGCCAGGCTGGACAGAAGCACCACCCGTTCCACCCCCGCCCGCCTCATCCCGGCGAGCAGGCCCGGCATGTCGCGGTAGCCGGGCAGCAGGAAGACCCCGCGGACCCCGTTGAGGGCCGGGGCGAGCGAGTCCGGATCGTCGAGATCTCCGACAGCCTGCTCGACCGGCAGGTCGGCGGGTTCGCGCACCAGCGCGCGGACCGGCTGCCCGGCGCGGACGAGCGCCTGGACGACTTCCCCGCCCACCTGCCCGGTGGCTCCGGTGACGAGGATCATCGCAGGGTCCTTCCGAAGTGAGCGGCCACGGTGTCCACGGCAAGCGTGACTTGGGGTTCCTGGTCGTAGAAGTCGAACTGGGTACCGTCCGTCCAGAGGATGTCCTTGGGCCCGGCCAGCCCCGCGTGGAAGCGGCGGGCGCCGTCGGGAACGGCGGCGTCCGCACCGTGGACAAGCTGGGTGGGCTGGGTGATCAAGGGCGCCAGGGCGATGGAGTCGTAGGTGAGCCAGTCCTCCCAGGCCATCACGGCGAAACGGTTGGGCCAGGCCGGGATGCCGCCGCGGGCGGGGTTGAGGTAGAAGTCGATGGCGTAGGGCATGGCGGCGCGTTCGTCGGTGGCGCTGACCACCGGGACGACTTCGACCTCGCCGGTCCGAGTGAACCGAGCGCGGGCTTCGCGGGCGAGCTTGATCTTCTGGGACACGGCGTCCGCGCCGCCGTAGGCGGCCTCGCAGATCACGGCGTCGTGCAGCCAGGGTGCGACCAGGGCGAGGGCGCCGACGCGGGGGTCGTGGGCGGCGTTGTCGGCCATGTACATAGCGGCCGCACAGATCCCCAGGGCGCCCAGCCGGTCGGCGTCGACCGACGGGTGAGCGGCCAGGAAGGTCACCGCGTGGTGGATGTCGCGGACCTTGCGCGCCGGGTCTTCCACATCGCGCGGCTCGCCTTCGGACTCGCCGAAGCCGGTGAAGTCGAACGACAGGGCAGCGTATCCGCGGTCGGCCAGCCGTTCGGCATACCGGTCGGCCATCATTTCTTTGACACTGGTCCAGGTACCGGCCACAACGATCCCCGGAGCCCGGGTCTCACCGTCGGGCAGGAACAAGTTGCCGGTGAGGGTGGCCTCACCACTGGGGAAGGTGACCTTGTGCTGGGTCGACACGAACATTCCTTTCAAGACGGTCAGTCGGCGTAGGTGAGGTCGGCGCGGGTGATGGCCGCATCGGACACCGTGAAGGCGTAGTGGGCGGCGAATCCCGCGCTGCCTCCGGGGGCGAAGGTCACCAGCAGCTTCTGGTAGCCCGGTCGGCTCTCCACGACGGCGTCCACCGTCAGCGTGCCGCCGATGACCTCCTGGTCGGCCCAGCCACGGATGGCCTCACGGCCGGGAAAGCGGCGGCCGACGTCGATCACCTCCGCGTCTGTGGCGAAAGCGGACACCAGGGCGTCGAGATCCTCGGCGTTGACGGCTTGGACATACCGGGCGACGGGCTTCAGCAGTTCGCTCTGCAGGACGGGGTCGGAGCCTGTCGGACGCGATGTGGTGGGCCTGCCGGACGCGGACTGGCTCGACGTGCCGGGCTCGGAAGACTTCGAGGTGCAGGCCGCTGCGAGGAGGAGAGCGGCCAGGAGGACGACGCCGTGCCGCCGGGTCATCCGGCCGCCCTCGCCGCCAGCGTCATCAGCTCTTTGTTGCCGTCGGCCCAGACCGCCTTCATCAGCACGCCGCCGATCTTCCATTCCCCGCCGACGCGGACCAGGTCGAACCGGTAGGTGCCGCCCAGCGTCCACAGCGGTGCGCCGAACGGGTCCGCCAGCCGATGGGTGGCCTGGAACGACGCTGTGCACTCAGCGGTGTCGTCCGCCAGCGTCACGAGGTGGTTGGCGAGCAGATGCTGTGTCGCGTCGAACCCGCCCAGTACCTGAGACCAGGCGTCCGCGATCTGTTCCGGTGACAGCACGGCCGGTTCGCCGCCGTTGAGGCTCGTGTAGTCCAGACGTACTACATCGGCGAACACACTCTTCAGCGCCTCCCACTCACGCTGGTCGGCGTACCACGCCATCCGAGTGCAGACCTCGACCACGGCCTGGTGGTCCACGAGGCGACGCACGTCCGCGTCGAGGGCGGGGCGGTCTGTCGTGCTCACTGAGTCTCTCCTGTTGTTGCGTTGCGCATGGCTCTGCCGGCTTGCCCGGCGGGCGAGGCTGGTGTGCCCGGGACCGTGTTCCGAGAGGGCGCGTCCGTACCTGCCGACGGCAAGAGTCTGGACGCGGGAACGTCATTGGGGGAAACAGCAAGATCTTGTACCTGGCACCGTAAATCGCTGTGGCGGTTAGGGTGTTGGGCGTGAGCGAAATAGACCTCCGGCACCTGCGTTCATTTCTGGCCGTGGCCCGGCAGCGGTCCATCACCGGCGCCGGAGCGGCCCTCCACCTGAGTCAACAGGCGGTGTCGACGCACGTGCGGCAGCTGGAGCGCTCCCTGGGGGTCGCGTTGTTGGTGCGCACCTCGCGCGGTGTGCTGCTCACGGCCGCCGGAGAGGAACTCGCCGCCGGAGGCGCGACCGTCGTGGACGATGTCGCCCGGCTGGCGGCTCGGGTCCGCGCCGCGGCGAGCGCCCAGACCGGAACCCTTCGCCTGGCGTGCTGTCCCGCCGCGACCACCCTGTTCGCCGTCGACGTGGCCGACGCCCTCGAGGCGGCGGTGCCCGGTCTACGGGTGACCTTGAAGGGTGCGCAATCCCCCAAGCAGGAGCGTGACCTCCTCAACGACGGGGCCGCGGACGCGGCTTTCATGTGGCTTCCGGTCGGTGACCCAGGGCTGCACACCCGTGTCGTCCGCACGGACCCCCGAGCCGTGGTGGTGTCCACCCGGCATCCCCTGGCCGACCGGAACACCCTGACCCTCGCCGACCTCGCCGACGAACCGGTGCTGTGTCCCGACGTCCTCGTGTCGCCGGAAGACGAACGGTTCTGGCTCGCCGACCCGCGGCCCGACGGCCGTCCCGCACCACGCGGCCGGAGCGTTCCCACCGTCGAGGACTGTCTGCTGGAGGTGGGCCGCGGTCGCGGCATCTGGTTCGCCCCGCAGCCGCTGCACGCGCTGCTGCCCGCCGGCAACGTGCGCTGGATCGAGGTCACGGACGGGGAGCCCTTCGATCTCGCCGTGGTGTGGACCGACAGCGCCCCGCAGCCTGTGATCGCGCGCCTGATCGCCGAAGTCCGCGCCGTCGTCGAAGGCGGTCGACAATTCCACCAAGCGGCGGCGTCGACTGCCCCCGCCGGGGCGCAGCCGTGACTCGGGCCACTCGACCGGAGCGCGGCCGTCTGCCGGAGTACGGCCTCAGTTCCCCAGCTGCGTAGGGTTGAACGTCGCCAGTTGATGGCGCGCGTTCGTGGGCCCGGACCGTGCCGGGGACACAAGATCGTCTCTGCTGCAGGCCGTCTGACCTGGTCCAGGCAGGATGTGTGAACGCCGATCCGAAGCATGGTGGGCTGTGCTGGCCGCCTGCTGGTTGCGCTCGTGGGATGTGGTGGTCCCGGCGACGGGGCTGCGGCCCCGAGTGAAGGGCAGCGTGTCGAGGCGACGGCTTCGATGGACCCGGATTCGATCACTGTCCTGGTGACCTTCGTCGGCGGGCCGGCCGACGGCCCGAGGGAACATCGTTCGCTGGCCGAAGCGACCGGAAAGGTCACCATGGCCATGAGGCGGTACTTCAGCCGGCCTGCAGCTGGGCCGTTGACGGCGATGACGTCGTCGTGGTGGAGGAGTCGGTCGAGGATGGCGGTGGCCATGGGGCTCGTCGCCGAACGCCTGGCCCCAAGCGCTGACAGATCGAGCAGCCGGCCCGGCAGCCGCGACGGCCAGGGGGACGGCGGTGTGCGTCTCGCCGACCCCGGGGTCCGAGCAGGG
>NZ_MUND01000587.1 GCF_002154375.1 Streptomyces glaucescens
GGTCGAAGGCGTGCCGCAGCACCTCGACGCGGGCGCCGTCGGCGGCTACCTGTGGCTCGGCAGCATGGGCGGGCTGATCGCCTACACCCTGTGGTTCCGCGGGATAGCGCAACTCCCGGTCGGCGCGTCCGCCCCTCTGGTGCTGCTGTCCCCGCTGGTCGCGGCCCTGGTCGGGATCGCGCTGGGCGAATCGCTGAGCGCGCCCCAGACCGCCGGTTTCGTCCTCGCCCTCGCCGCGCTGCTCGCCGCGCAGCTCAACCCCCCGAACGTGCCCATCAGAGAAGGACAGATGCGATGAACACGCCGACGAACGAGACGCGGGCCGACACCCCGGTGACCCGGAACGCGACGGGCAGGACGATCGCCGTACTCGGCGCGACCGGAATGGCCGGCAGCCGGGTGGCCGCGGAGGCCGTCGCTCGCGGGCACCGGGTGCTGGCCCTGTCCCGGAAACCCACGGCCAACCACCCGCACATGACACCGGTCGCGCTCGACGCCGCCGACCCGCACGCCGTGCACGAGGCACTCGCGGGCTCCACCGCGGACGCGGTCGTGCTGACCGTACGGACCTACCCGGTCGACGAGGAGTTCCTGCTCGGCACCACCCGGGCGGTACTGGACAGCGCCGCGGAACTCGGCATGCGCGTCCTGGTCATCGGCGGCGCCGGCGCGCTGCGCAGCCCCGGGGACCCGCACCTGCTCGTCGCCGACAACCCGGCCTACGTACCCGCCCCCTGGCGGACCGTCGCCGCCGCCGGAGTCGCCCAGCTGCGCACCTGCCAGGCTCGCCCCGACGCCGACTGGGTCTATCTGAGCCCGCCCGCCGAACTGGAACCGGGCGAGCGCACCGGCCGTTACCGCCGCGGCACCGACACCCTGCTCACCACCACCGACGGCCGCTCCTGGATCAGCGCGGAGGATCTGTCCGTGGCCGCCGTCGACGAACTCGAAGTCCCGCGCGGGCAACGGCACATCACGGTCGTCCACCACGAGGCCCGCTGACCGTCCCCCCTGGAGAACGAACGGGCGGCGTACGCCGACGGGGAGTCGGTGTGCGCCGCCCTGGGGTGGAACGAGCTGCGGGGACATGGCCCGCGTGGTCACGACGGTGATTACTTCGGGTCGTTGTCGAACCTGGCGGTGGACCACAGGTAGCCGAGGACGGTCAGCCCCGCGCACCAGGCGGCGGCGAGCCACCCGTTGTGGCCGATCTCGGTGCCGAGCAGCAGCCCGCGCAGCGTCTCGATGGCCGGGGTGAACGGCTGGTACTCGGCCACCGGCTGGAACCAGCCCGGCATGGAGTGGAGCGGGACGAAGGCGCTGGAGAGCAGGGGCAGCAGGATCAGGGGCGTGGCGTTGTTGCTGGCGGCCTCCGCGTTGGGGCTGACCAGACCCATGCCGACGGCGATCCAGGTGAGCGCCGTGGCGAAGAGCACGAGCAGCCCGAGAGCCGCCAGCCACTCCAGGACGGTGGCATCGGTGGAGCGGAACCCGATGGCGACCGCGACGGCGCCGACGAGGACGACACTGACGATCGACTGCAGCACGCTGCCGACGACGTGCCCGACGATCACGGAGCCCCGGTGGATGGCCATGGTGCGGAAGCGCGCGATGATGCCCTCGCTCATGTCGTTGGAGACCGAGACCGCGGTGCCGACCACGGTGCTGCCGATGGTCATCAGCAGCAGGCCGGGGACGAGGTAGGCGATGTAGGCGGAGCGGTCCGGGGTGCCGCCGCCGATGCCCGCGCTCATGGTGTCGCCGAAGACGTAGACGAAGAGCAGCAGCAGCATGATCGGCGTGAGCAGCAGGTTGAGGGTGAGGGACGGGTAGCGCCGGGCGTGCAGCAGGTTCCGCCGGAGCATCGTGGAGGAGTCGCGCACGGCGAGGGAGAGGGAGCTCATCGGACGGTCTCCTGGGTCTGGTGGGGAACGGCGGTGGTGGCGGTCAGGGCGAAGAAGACGTCGTCGAGGTCGGGGGTGTGGAGGGTGAGTTCGTCGGCTTCGACGCCGGCGGCGTCGAGCCGGTCGAGGAGGGAGCGCAGTTCGCGCTGGGTGCCGTTGCTGGGGATCTGGAGGGTGAGGGCGTCGTCGTCGCGTGTGGTCTCGGGCAGTGCGGTGGCGGCGGTCCGGTAGGTGGTGGGGTCGGTGAAGCGGAGGCGGACGTGTCCGCCGGGGACGATCCGCTTGAGTTCCTCGGGGGTGCCTTCGGCGGCGAGGCGGCCGTTGTGGAGGACGGCGA
>NZ_MUND01000588.1 GCF_002154375.1 Streptomyces glaucescens
TAAGAGAAAGGGCGGGGGGAAGCGTGCTGGGGGTCGGGGCGGTCCGGGTGCCGAACAGTTCTCCGCGGCGGGCCTTGAGGGCTTCGGCGGCCTGGGTGATGGCGTCGTCGTCGGCATCGTCGGGGACGCGCATGAGGGCGGAGGCGTCGTCGAGGTCGTCGCCGGTCGCGCCGAGGCGGACGAGAGCGGCCCGGATCTTCACGTCGCGGGCGAGCCGGGCGGCTTCGGCTTCGCGGCGGGCGGCGGCTTCCTCCCGCGCGGCGAGGGCCTGTTCCTTCTGGGCGAGTTCCTCGGCGCGGCGCTGCTCCTCGGTGAGGAGGGCCTGGCGGGCTGCCTGCGCCTCCCTGAACTGCGCGGCGAACGCCTTCGGGTCGAAGGTGTCAACGTCGAAGTCGAGGCCGGCGGCTTCGGCGATCTCCCGGTAGGCGGCGTGCCGTCCGCGGCGCCTCTGTTCGGTCATGTTCTGCCGGAACTTGTCCTGCGGCATGACCACGTCGTCGCCAGCGGGGTCGGTGACCGGGGCGGGGCGGCGCTGGGCGAGTTCGGCGGGCGTGGGGGCTGTCTCT
>NZ_MUND01000589.1 GCF_002154375.1 Streptomyces glaucescens
CGCCTGCGACCACTGCCGGTAACTCGTCCCCTTCGCCCCCAGCTCACGCCCCTCATACAGAGCGCGCAGATCCTCCGCGAGAACACGCCAGCTCACCGTGTCCGTGATCAGGTGATGCAGCGCGAAGAACACCCGGGCACTGCCGTCCGAGAAACCGTGCAGATACCCGAACGAGGCCATCGGACCCCGCTCCAGACCGAACCCGCTCTGCCAACCCGTCAGCCGCTCCCGCAACGCCCCCGCGAACCCGGCCGAACCCTCACCACCCGGCAGCTCACGCACATCCAGCACCCGCAGCCCCGGGAACGACGCCTCCACGTCATAGAACTGCACACCCCCACGGAACCGCAGCCGCAACGCGTCATGCCGCTCCACCAAACCCCGCAGCGCCTCCTCCAGACGCCCCGCGTCCAACTCCGGCACCCGCACCAAGAACGCCTGGTTCCAGTGCCCCGGCCGCACGAACCCCCGGCCGAAGAACCACTCCTGCACCGGCAGCAACGGCACCTCACCCGACAGCACACCCTGCTCCGCCACCACCACAGCACCCCCACCCGCATCCGGCTCCGCCACCGCCAGG
>NZ_MUND01000059.1 GCF_002154375.1 Streptomyces glaucescens
GTGGAGGTGAGGGGCGCGGCGGGGGCCGCGTGCAGCGGGACGTGGAAGTGGGACCGCCAGGGGGCGCCGTCGGGCAGGACCTGGCCGTCCAGGGCCTCGCCGAGGTCGTCGGTGCCACGCAGGCCGGCGGCGGTGGCGACGCGGGTCTGGTGCAGGAAGCGCGGTTCGTCGAAGGCCGCGAGGGCGTCGCGCACCTCCGGGAGATGGGGGTGCTCGGCGTGCAGGGCGGCGGAGAGCTGGGACTTGACGACGGGGACACCGGCTTCGGCGAGTGCGTCCAGGGCGGCGTCCGGGTCCTCGAAGGAGGTGGCGAGATGGCAGGTGTCGACGCAGATGCCGATCCGGGGGTGGCCGATCGCGGCCAGCGGGGCGAGGGCGTCGCCGGTGGTCTCGACGACGCAGCCGGGCTCCGGTTCCAGGCCGATGCGCAGGGAGCGGCCGGTCAGCTCGGCGAGGGCGTCGAGGCGTTCGCCGAGGGTGGCCAGGGCGGTGCGGGCCGCCGCGCCGCGCTCCTCGTCGGCGGCGGTGCGCCAGGCGAGCGGCAGGGTGGAGATGCTGCCCTCGGTGACGTCGTCGGGCAGCAGTCCGGCGAGCACCCGGGCCAGGGCGGTGGTGTGGTCGAGGCGTTCCGGGTCGGCCCAGTCGGGGCGGTAGACGCGGTACTTGACCTCCTCGGCGCCGAACCCTTCGTACGGGAAGCCGTTGAGGGTGACCACCTCCAGGCCGCGCCGGTCCAGTTCGGTGCGCAGGGCGCGCAGCGCGGACGGGTCGCCGACCAGGGCGCGGGCCGCGTCCCGGGCGAGCCACAGGCCGATCCCGAGACGGTCGCGGCCGAGGCGGCGGCGGACCGGTTCGCAGTGGTCGCGGAGCTGGGCGAGGACCCCGTCGAGCGTCTCCGCGGGGTGCACGTTCGTGCAGTAGGCGAGGTGGACGACCGAGCCGTCGGGGTGGCGGAAGCGCATCGCTCACTCCCCGCCGCGCAGGACGGAGTTGCCCTCGTGGGTGGCGTCGGTCGCGCCGACGTCGAGGGTGAGCCGGCCGCTGAGCCCGTAGAAGGCGACGGGGTTGCGCCACAGCACCCGGTCGACGTCGTCCTCGGAGAACCCTTCGGCGAGCATCAGGTCACCGACCTTGCGGGTCTTCAGCGGGTCGCTTCTGCCCCAGTCGGCGGCGGAGTTCACCAGGACCTGCTCGGACCCGTGGGCGCGCAGCAGGGCGACCATCCGCTCCTCGTCCATCTTGGTGTCGGGGTAGACGGAGAAGCCGAGCCAGCAGCCGCTGTCCTTGGCCTCCTTCACGGTGGTCTCGTTGAGGTGGTCCAGCAGCACCCGCTCCGGCGGCAGGGAGGACTCGCGGATCACGTCCAGGGTGCGGCGCAGACCGGCGAGCTTGTCGCGGTGCGGGGTGTGCACCAGGGCGGGGAGGCCGTGGTCGGCGGCGAGCTGGAGCTGGGCGGCGAGCGCGGTGTCCTCGGCGGGCGTCATCGAGTCGTAGCCGATCTCGCCGACGGCGACCACCTGGTCCTTGACGAGATAGCGGGGCAGCTCGTCGAGGACCGGCCGGCAGCGCGGGTCGTTGGCCTCCTTCGGGTTGAGCGCGATCGTGCAGTGGTGCGCGATGCCGTACTGGGCGGCGCGGAACGGCTCCCAGCCGAGGAGGGAGTCGAAGTAGTCGAGGAAGGTGGCGGGCGAGGTGCGGGGCTGGCCGAGCCAGAAGGACGGCTCGACGACGGCGCGGACACCGGCCGCGTACATGGCCTCGTAGTCGTCGGTGGTGCGGGAGGTCATGTGGATGTGGGGGTCGAAGATGCGCATCAGGACTCCTTGCCGTGGGGGACGTCCGGTGAGTGCGACGTGGGCGGGGGCGCGCTCTCGGTCAGGGCCAGTACGCGGTGCAGGTCCTCGGGGACGGGGCGGCCGGCGGCGGATCGTTCGGCGGCGTAGTCGGCGAGCATGCGGGCCAGTTCGGCATCGCCGCGGGCGCGGTCCGCCAGGCCGGCCACCGCCTCGACCGGCACGCCGGTGAACAGGCACTTCAGCACGGCGTGGCGCCAGCCGTGCACGTCGAGGTGGCGGGCGGCGTACGGGCCGACGGCGGCGGTCAGCAGGCTGGTGTCGTTGGCGCGCAGGGCGTCCTCGACGAGCGGCAGGGCGTCCGGTCCCGGCACCAGGTGGGGCAGGGCGTGCAGGACGGCGCGGCGTTCGGCGGCGGTGCCCTGGGCGTAGACGCGGCCGAGCGCGGCCGGGTCGGCGCGGGCGGCCCGCAGGATCAGCACCCGGGCGGCGTCCGCGTACGCGGTGCCGCAGCGGCGGCCGGCCTCGGCGAGCCGCAGCTCCCACACCGGGACCGGGCCGTGCGCGCCCGGGTGGGCGGCGGCCTCGGCGAGGGCCTGGTCGAGCCAGGCCCGGGCCGCTCCGGACAGTTCGGTGTCGAGGCGGGCGTGGAGGTCGTCCAGCGGGCCCCGGACGAGGAGGGCGCCGGTCGTGGAACTGCCCGGGTCGGGCTGGGTGTGGGTCATGGGGTGCTCCCTTGTGGGGTGGGCGCCGCGTGACGGAGGAAGGGCAGGGACAGCTCGGCGAAGTGCGGGCCCGCGTGCGAGTGGCGGGGCAGTTCGACGACGGTGAGCCCCTGGTAGCCGGTGTCGGCCAGGGCCGCGAGGACCGGCGGGAAGTCGATCTCGCCGTCGCCGAACGGCAGGTGCTCGTGGACTCCGCGCCGCATGTCCTCGATCTGCACGTGGCGCAGCCAGGGGGCGGCGGCGCGGACGCAGTCGGCGGGCGACAGCGGTTCCAGGCACTGGCAGTGGCCGATGTCGAGGGTGAGACCGAGCGGTTCGGGGTCGCCGAGGAGGCCGCGCAGGTGGTGGAAGTCGGCGAGGGTGGCGAGGAGGTGGCCCGGTTCGGGCTCGACGGCGAGCGGGACGCCCGCGGTGGCGGCGGCGTCCAGGACGGGGGCGAGCCCGTCGGCCAGGCGTTTCCACGCCGTGTCCGGGTCCGTCCCGGCGGGGGTGATGCCGCTGAAGCAGTGCACGGCGTGCGCGCCGAGACCGGCGGCGACCCGGACGGCACGCAGCAGCAGGTCGACACGGCGGGCCCGGTCCTGCGGGTCCGGGTCCAGCAGGGAGGGACCGTGCTTGCGACGCGGGTCGAGGACGTAGCGGGCGCCGGTCTCGACGGTCGCCGAGAGCCCCCGTGCCTGGAGGCGGGCCGCGACACGGCGGGTGCGGGCGGCGAGGTCGGGGGCGAGCGGGTCGAGGTGCATGTGGTCCAGCGTCAGTCCGACGCCGTCGTAGCCGAGGTCGGCGAGCAGGGCGAGGGCGTCGTCGAG
>NZ_MUND01000590.1 GCF_002154375.1 Streptomyces glaucescens
GTGGACGTGCCCGAGGTCCCGACCATCCCCAGGGTGGACGTGCCCGAGGTCCCGGCCCTCTCCGCCCCGGCCTTGTCCCAGACCCTGGACACCGGTGCCGAGGAGACCGCCCGATGACGCGCACCCTGCCCGGGCGGACGGATCACGTCGTCGTGGTCGGGGCCGGACTCGCCGGACTGTCGACCGCCCTGCACCTGCTCGGCGCCGGACGCCGCGTCACCCTGGTGGAACGCGATGCCCAGCCCGGCGGGCGGGCCGGCCGCCGCACCCTCGGCGGCTACCGGATCGACACCGGCCCCACCGTGCTGACCATGCCCGATCTCGCGGACGAGGCCTTCGCGGCCGTCGGCGACAGCCTGCGCCGCCGCGTCGACCTGATCCCCCTCCACCCGGCCTACCGGGCCTGCTTCGCCGACGGCAGCAGCCTCGACGTGCACACCGACGCGGACGCGATGGCCGACGAGGTCGAGCGTTTCGCCGGGCCTGCCGAGGCGATGGGTTACCGGCGGCTGCGTGACTGGCTGACCAGGCTCCACCGGGCCCAGATGCGCCGCTTCATCGACGCCGACTTCGACTCCCCGCTGGACCTGCTCACCCCTGACCTCGCCCGGCTGGCCGCACTCGGCGGTTTCGGCCGCCTCGACGCGCGGATCGGCCGCTTCCTCACGGACGAACGGCTGCGCCGGATCTTCTCCTTCCAGGCCCTGTACGCCGGTGTCCCCCCGGCCCGGGCCCTCGCCGCGTACGCCGTCATCGCCTACATGGACACCGTCGCCGGTGTGTACTTCCCCCGAGGCGGCATGCACGCCCTGCCGCGGGCCATGGCGGACGCCGCCGCCGAGGCGGGCGCCGAGCTGCGGTTCGGCCAGCGCGTCACCCGCCTGGAACGGTCCGGGGCCCGTGTCACGGCCGTCGTCACCGACCAGGACCGCATCCCGTGCGACGCGGTCGTCCTCACCCCCGACCTGCCCGTCGCCTACCGGCTGCTGGGCCGCCGGCCCCGCAGGCCGCTGCCGCTGCGGCACTCCCCGTCCGCGGTCGTGCTGCACGCGGGCACCGACCGCACCTGGGACCACCTCGCCCACCACACCCTCTCGTTCGGGGCGGCCTGGCGCTCCACCTTCGAGGAACTCACCCGTACCGGCCGGCTGATGAGCGATCCTTCCCTGCTCATCACGCGGCCCACCGCCACGGATCCCTCGCTCGCACCCCCCGGCCACCACCTGCACTACATCCTCGCCCCCTGCCCCAACACCGACATCGGGCCCGGTGCCGCCGCCTGGAGCGACCTGGGGCCGCGCTACCGGGACACGCTGCTGAGAGAACTGGAACGGCGCGGCCTCGACGGCATCGAGGCAGCCATCCAGGAGGAGTGCCTGATCACTCCCGCCGACTGGCAGGCCCAGGGACACGCTGCGGGGACGCCCTTCTCGGCGGCCCACACCTTCGCCCAGACCGGCCCCTTCCGGCCGCGCAATCTGGTCCGGGGCACCGAGAACGCCGTACTCGCCGGCTGCGGGACCACCCCCGGCGTCGGCGTGCCGACCGTGCTGCTGTCGGGGAAGCTGGCCGCCGCGCGGATCACCGGCGCACGCTCCACCGTGAAGCCGCCCGCCGCGAAGCCGCCCAGCGGGAAGCCGCCCAGCGGGAAGCCGCCCAGCGGGAAGCCGTCCACCGCGAAACCGTCCACCGCGAAACCGTCCACCGTGAAGCCGCCCGCCGTGAAGGAGACCTCCGCATGACCGACCGGGAACTCGACGCGGCCGGGATCCACGGCACGGCGCTGCGCGCCGCGTACCGCCACTGCCGCGCCCTGAACGCACGGCACGGGAAGACGTACTTCCTCGCCACCCGGCTGCTGCCGATCGAACGCAGGCCCGCCGTGCACGCCCTGTACGGCTTCGCCCGCTGGGCCGACGACATCGTCGACCGTCCCGTTCCCGGCGCCGGCCCCGCCCACCGCGGCACCGCCCTCGCCGACCTGCGGGAGAACCTCCGACGAGGCCTGCGGCAGGAACACAGCGCGGAACCCGTGGTGCGAGCCGTCGCCGACACCGCGCGCCGCTACGCCATCGACCACGCGCACTTCCACGACTTCATGACCGCGATGTGCTCCGACCTGGTGGTGACCGACTACCCGACCTACGCCGACCTGCGCGGCTACACGCACGGCTCGGCGGCGGTCATCGGTCTGCAGATGCTGCCCGTCCTCGGCACGGTCGTCCCGCGCGCGCAGGCCGCACCGCACGCCGCCGCCCTGGGCGTGGCCTTCCAGCTGACCAACTTCCTGCGCGACGTGGGCGAGGACCTCGACCGCGGTCGTGTCTACCTCCCCGCCGACCTGCTCGCCGGCCACGGCGTCGACCGGGAACTGCTGCGCTGGAGCAGGGACACCGGCCGCCGGGACCGCCGCGTCACCGCCGCCCTCCGGGAGTTCGAGGCGCTCACCCGCGGCGTCTACCGCGAGGCGGCACCGGGTCTCGCCATGCTGGACCCGGTCTCGCGGCCCTGCATCCGCACCGCGTACGTGCTCTACGGCGGCATCCTCGACGCCGTGGCCCGCGACGGCTACGCCGTGCTGCACCGCCGCTCCGTGGTGCCCCGCCGCAACCGGGCGGCGGTCGCCGCCGACGGGCTCGTCCGCGTGGCCGCGGCCCGGCTCCGCCACCGCGGCGCCGCCCGCCATCCCGCGTCAGGAGCGGCGGACACCCCGCCGGCCAGCGCACCCGCCGCCCGCCCCACCGTCCTGGAGGAGGTCGCGTGAATCCCGTCCCACCGCCCGCTCGACGTGGCCGCCTGCCCCTCTCCCTGCGACGGCGACCCGTCCCCTGGGAGAGCCAGCGCCCCACCTGGCGGGAGGCCAGGCCCGCGGTGATCGCCCAGGCGCTGAAGCGCGCCCAGGCCCGCCCGTCCGGCAACTGGTACGTGGTCGGCGCGTCCCGCACCCTGCGCGGGGACCGGCCGCTGGCACGGACCGTGGCGGGGCAGGAGGTGGTCGTCTGGCGCGGCGCCGACGGCCGCCCGCACGCCGGCCCCGGTGTCTGCCCCCACCTCGGCGCCCCCCTGGGCGAGAGTCCGGTACGTTGCGGCACTCTCGTCTGCCGCTGGCACGGACTCGCCCTGGACGGCACCCCGCGCGCCGGCTGGGAGCCGCTGCCGGTGCACGACGACGGCCTCCTGCTCTGGGTGCTGCTCGACGAGGCCGGCGGGGAGGAGCCGCTGGACGA
>NZ_MUND01000591.1 GCF_002154375.1 Streptomyces glaucescens
GGGGCGGCGAAGGGGACCTGGGCGGTGGGCCGCACCCGCGCCGCGTCGCGGAACGGGTGGGTCCACAGTCCCTGGTGCTCGAGCTCGGGCAGGACGCCTTCGCCGAACCAGTAGGCCTCCTCCAGGTGCGGGTAGCCGGAGAGCACGAACTCGTCGATACCGAGCCGGTGGTACTCGACGATCCGTTCGGCCACCTCGGTGTGGCTGCCGACCAGTGCCGTGCCCGCGCCGCCCCGTACCAGCCCGATGCCGGCCCACAGGTTCGGGTGGATCTCCAGGTCGTCGCGGCTGCCGCCGTGCAGGGCGAGCATCCGCCGCTGGCCTTCCGACTCGCTGCGGGCCAGTCCCGCCTGGACGGCGTCGACTGCCTCGGGGTCGAAGCCGTCGAGGAGCCGGTCGGCCTCGGCCCAGGCCTGTTCGGACGTGTCACGCGTGATGACGTGCAGGCGGATGCCGAACTTGAGGGTGCGTCCCTGCCGGGCCGCCAGCCGGCGGATCCACGCGATCTTCTCGGCGACGGCGGCGGGCGGTTCGCCCCAGGTGAGGTAGACGTCCGCGTGCCGGGCGGCGATCTCGCCGGCGACCGGTGACGAACCTCCGAAGTACACCGTCGGGACCGGGTCGGGCACCCGGGCCAGCGTGGCGTCCTCGACCTGGAGGTGTTCGCCGGTCAGGTCCACGGTCTTGCCGTGCCACAGCTCCCGGACGATCTGGAGGAACTCCCCGGTGCGGCGGTACCGGTCGTCCTTGTCGAGGAAGTCGCCGTAGGCGCGCTGTTCGTGGCTCTCGCCGCCGGTGACGACGTTGAGCAGCAGCCGTCCCCCGGTCTGCCGCTGGAACGTGGACGCCATCTGCGCGGCGAGCGTCGGTGAGACGAAGCCGGGCCGGAAGGCCACCAGGAACTTCAGCCGCTCGGTGTGCCTGCTGACCATCGCGGTGGTCAGCCAGGCGTCCTCGCACCAGGCGCCGGTCGGGGTGAGCGCGCCCACGAAGCCCAGGTCCTCCGCGGCCCGCGCGATCTGGCTCAGGTAGGCGACCGTCGGCGGCCGGTCGCGGCCGGAGGAGCCGGCCGGGGTGCCGTGGCCGCCGCCGACGACGTGGCGGCTGTCGCCGTTGGTGGGCAGGAACCAGTGGAAGGTGAGGGACATGAGAGCTCTCCGTTCGGGGGACGTCCGTCTACAGCAGCCCGTGGCGGGGCGGCCGGGTGCCGTTGAGGGTGTACCGGCCGATGTGCTGCACCTTCCAGCGGGCCGGGTCGTGCAGGGTGTGGGTGCGGGCGTCGCGCCAGTGCCGGTGCAGGCCCAGGGAGTCGAGCGCGGCGCGGGTGCCGGCGACCTCGAAGAGGGCGCTGCCGATCTCCACGGCGGCCTCGGCCGCCGTCACCTTGGCCGCCGCGACCGCGATCGAGGCCTCGGCGGCCGAGTCGTCGGTCAGGTCGGCGCGGGCGGTGTCCACGGAGCGCGCCGCTGCGGCGAGCAGCGCCTCCGCGGCCCGCGCCCGGATCGCCAGTTCGCCGAACCGCTGGATCAGCAGCGGGTCCTCGGCGGCGGTCCGGTGTCCCTCGTCGACGCTCTCGAACCAGGGGCGGCTCCTGGTGCGGACGAACTCGGCCGCCTCCGCCAGCGCGCCGGAGGCGATCCCGGCGTCGATGGCGGCGTGCAGCAGCTGGGCGACGGCGCCGTGGAGCTGCGGTCCCCGGAAGGTGAGGTGGTGCGGCACGACCCGGTCGGCGGGGACCGGCACCGACTCCAGGCGGACGGTCCCGCTGGCGGTGGTGCGCTGTCCCATGCCGTCCCAGTCGTCCAGGACCGTGAGTCCCGGCGCGTCCCGCGGGACGAACGCCACGTGCAGGTTGTCGTCGTCGGCGCGGGCGAGGACGGGGATCCAGTGGGCGAAGAGGGCGCCGGTGGAGTAGTGCTTGACGCCGTCGAGGAGGTACGACCCGTCGGGGCGGCGCGCGAGCCGGGTACGGATGTCCTGCACATGCTGGGTTCCCGCCTCGGACTGGGCGTTGCCGAGCCGCTTCCCCCGCAGCACCTCGCCGAAGAGGAACCGCTGCTGCTCGTGCGTCCCCTGCCGGCGCAGCACGTTGACGTACACGAAGTGGCTCTGCGGGATCTGCGCGAGGCTGGCGTCGGCGGCGGCCAGCCGCCGGAAGATCTCGGCGAGCGTCTCGGCGCGGACGTCGGCGCCGCCGAACTCGGCCGGCACCGTCACCCCGAGCAGCCCGGAGGCGGACAGCAGCTCCAGCTCCGCGTGCGGCAGCCGGCGCAGCGCGTCCCGCTCCGCGGCGCCCTTGCGGAAGTCCGCGGCCAGCTCGCCGGCGACGTCGAGTGCCTCGGCGTCGCCGGCGATCAGGGGCGGGGCGCTCATCCGGTGGCCGCCAGCAGGGTCGTACGACCGCCCAGGGCGAGCGAGAACTGGTCCGTGACCTGGGCGAGGGCCTCGGCGGAGGCGGGCGCGACGGTCAGCGAGCCGTCGTCGGCGACCGTGATGTCCTTGTCGAGGGTGAACCAGCCGGGCGTGATGTGCGCGGCTCCCAGGGAGGCGAGGACCGGGCGCAGGGCGTAGTCGATGGCCAGGACGTGGGCGGTCGTGCCGCCCGTGGCGAGGGGCAGCACGGTCTTGCCGGCCAGGGCGTACTGCGGGAGGAGGTCGAGCATTGACTTCAGCAGCCCCGAGTAGGCGGCTTTGTAGACCGGGGTGCCGATCACGACGCCGTCCGCCCGTGCGAACAGCGCGGTGGCCTCGGCGATCGCCGGATGGCCTGCGTGCGCGTGCAGCAGGGCCTCGGGAGGGAGGGTGCGGACGTCCAGCGGGATCACCTCGTGCCCCTGTGCGGTGAGCCGGTCGTCCAGGTGGCGCAGCAGGCGTGCGGTGCGGGAGGTGGCGGAGGGGCTGCCGGAGACGGAGAGAACGGTGGCCATGCGAGGAACCCTTCAGGAGTACCAGGTGGGCTGCGGCAGTTCACCGGTGAGGACGTGGCGGCCGACCTCGCGGCGCTTGTAGGCGACCGGGTCGTGCAGCGTGTGGGTGCGGACGTTGCGCCAGAAGCGGTCGAGGCCCTCCGCGGAGGCGGTGGCACGCGCGCCGGTCACCTCGAAGATGCTGTTGGTGACCTCCAGGGCCACGTCGGTGGCGCGGGCCTTCACCGCGGCCACCCGGACCTCGAACTCGCCCCGGGCCGCCTCCGTGACGGCGTCCGGGTCGTCGTGCAGTTGCCGGCCCTCCGCGGCCACCGCGTCGGCCAGGGCCTCGACGGCCCACAGCTTGGCGGTGAGGTCGCCGTAGATGTCGATGACGTACGGCTCGTCGACGGCGCGCTCATGGCCGCCGTGGAGCCAGGGCCGGGACTTGGTCCGGGTGTAGGCCGCGGCGGTCTCCAGCGCGCCGGCGGCGATGCCGAGGTAGAAGTTGACGAAGACGAGCTGGATGGTGGGCACGTTGAGGGTGTTGTAGACGCGCGGCTGGAACCGCTTGTCGATGTAGCCGGCCGCAGCGGACCAGGGGACGCGTACGGCGTCGAGGGTGACGCCGCCGCTCTCGGTGAGGCGCTGGCCGATGTTGTCCCAGTCGTCATGGAAGGTGAGACCTTCGCTGTCGGACGGGACGATGGCGAAGACGTGGTCGTCGGTGCCCTCCAGGACGCCTTCCAGCACGGTGACGTCGGAGACCTTGCTGCCGGTGGAGAAGGACTTGCGGCCGGTGAAGGTGAGGGTGTCGCCCTCGTCGCGGACCACCACGTCCTCGTCGCGCGGGTTGACCGCGCCGCCGAAGAACCACTGGTTGCGGGCGGCCTCGGCCTCCACGTGCTCCCACTGTTCGCGGGTGCCGACCAGCCGGGCGGCCCAGTTCCACAGGTAGTGGTAGCCGAGCAGCTGGCCGATGGAGCCGTCGGCCTTGGCGACCTCGCGGACGACGCGGTAGGCGGTGGGCCAGTCCTGGCCGGCGCCGCCGTGCTCGACGGGCCCGAGGAGGGTGACCAGGCCGGCCTCCTTCAGCAGCCGGACCTCGGCGTACGGGGTGGCGGCGGCCTTGTCGCGGGCCGCCGCGTCGGAGGCGAGGACGGCGGCGACCTCGGCGGCGCGGGCGATCCAGCCCTCCGCGTCGCTCGGGGCGGGGACGGACTTCCAGTCGGCCGGTGCGGTGATGCTCATGGGGGTTCCTTCCGGTGCGGGTTCGGTCGTGTGCGGATCGGTGGTCAGGAGTGGGCGGGGACGGGCTCGTACTCCGGCTGCTGTGCCTCGAGTTCGCGTACGAGGGGCAGGACGCGTTTGCCGAAGTACTCGACCTCCTCCAGGTAGTGCAGGAAGCCGAGGAGGAAGAGGTCCACTCCCCGACGCTTGTAGGCGACGATCCGCTCGGCGATCTGTTCCGGGGTGCCGATCAGGCCCGTGCGGAAGCCGTCGTTGTACTGGACGAGGTCCTCGAAGCCCGAGTCCTGCCACATGCCCTTGCCGTCGGCGGTGGACCGGCCGGCCTGCTGGACGGCGTCGCGGAAGCCGTGGACGGCCGGTGTGTCGGCCTTGGCGACGATCTCGCGGAGCGTGTCGCGGGCCTCGGCCTCGGTGTCGCGGGCGATGAGGAAACCGTTGAGGCCGAACTTCGGTGGGGTGCGGCCCGCTCGGGCGGCGGACGCGCGGACGTCGGTGATCTGCTCGGTGACGCCGTCGAAGTCCTTGCCGTTGCTGAAGTACCAGTCGGAGACGCGGCCGGCCATGGCGCGGGCGGCGGTGGAGTTCCCGCCCTGGAAGATCTCCGGGTGCGGGCGCCCGGGGACGTCGAGGGGCTTGGGCTTGAGGGAGAAGTCCCGCAACCGGTAGAAGTCGCCCGCGAGTTCGGTGTGGTCCTCGGTCCAGATCTGACGCAGGGCGCGGATGAACTCCTCGGAGCGGCGGTAGCGCTCGTCGTGCTCCAGCCAGGGTTCGCCGAGGGCGGTGAACTCGCCCTTGAACCATCCGCTGACGACGTTGACGGCGAAACGGCCGCCCGACAGGTGGTCGGCGGTGGCCCCGAGTTTGGCGAGGACTCCGGGGTGCCACAGGCCGGGGTGGACGGCGGCGATGACCTTCAGCCGCTGGGTCGCCAGCAGCAGCGCCAGACTGAAGCTGGTCGACTCGTGCTGGAACTCGGCGCCGTAGCTGGCCATGTAGCGGACCTGGCTGAGGGCGTAGTCGAAGCCGCTGTTCTCGGCGAGGACGGCCAGTTCGCGGTTGTAGTCGTAGCCCCAGTCGGTGCGCTGCTCGATGGTGCTGGTGACCAGGCCGCCGCTGACGTTCGGCACCCAGTAGGCGAAGCGGACGGGGTCGGATCCGGGCGGTACGGGCATGGGGAACTCCTGGCATGAGTACGCAACGGAAAAGAGCGCGCGTGCGTGTCAGAGAAACTGCTCAGTGATCGGGATTCGGGCGTGCGGGGACGATGTCCCCGGAAAGCCGGAAGCACTACGGCAAGCGGCTCGCAGTGGAATTCACGAAGACAGACCGGTGCGAGTTCGAGGGTTTCCCTCGGGTGCGCTCAGACCCGACGGCGACAGCGGGAGCTGCAGACACGCGCGAGGTCGACGTGGCGTCGCCGCGTGAGATCCTGTCGCTTCATGTCATCGATCAAAGCAGCGGGGAGTCCGGCCGGTCAAGAATGCCCGGCGTCGATTCCGCATACTGACAGCAGGTATTCACGAGGTTGTGACAGGGATTCCCTTGAACCCGGCCGACGACGACGGCACTCTCGCTGTCGTGCGTATCGAACAGCTCGAATACATCGCGGCCGTCACCCGCTCGGGTTCGCTGCGGCGGGCCGCCGAGGAACTGCACCTGTCCCAGCCGGCGCTGAGCGAGACCGTGCGCAATCTGGAGCGTGAGCTGGGCGTGGACCTGCTGGAGCGCAAGCGGTCCGGCGCGAAGGTCAGCGACGAGGGCCGGGAGCTGCTGCCGTACATCATGGGCGTGCTGGACGCGGTCGACCGCTTGCGGGGCGCGGCCGGGGATCAGCATCGCATCAGCCGTATGGTCCGGCTCGGCACGGTCAACACGGCCACGGTTCCGCTGGTGATCCCGACCGTGCGGGAGTTCCGGGCCGTCCACCCGCGCACCCAGGTGGAACTCGTCGGCGCGCAGCACTCCGAGATCCATCGCGGGCTGCTGGAGGGCGCGTTCGACCTGGGGCTGGTGAACTACCTCGGCGGTGACGACATGCCGCCCGGCTTCGAGACGACGGAACTGTTGCGCGGCCGCCCGGTGGTGTGTGCGCGCGCGGACAGCCCGCTTGCCGCCCTGGAGGCGGTGGGCGTGGACGATCTCCTGGCCGAACCGCTGATCGTGATGCGGTCCGGCTATGTGATGCACCGGTTCGTGCACCGGCTGCTCGACGGCCGTACGCCGTCCTTCTCGTACTCCACCGACGGCGCGGAGATGGGCAAGCTGATGGTCGCCGAAGGCCTGGGGGCGACCGTGCTGCCCGACTTCAGTGTCGTCGGCGACCCGCTGGAGCGCCGCGGCGCGATCACCGTGCGGCCGCTGGCGGGTGACGCGACCGATGTGCTGCTGGTGCTGCAGAGCCGTCCCTCCGGCCCGGTGGCGCGGGCCGTCAGCGATCTGCACGGTCTGTTCGTACGCAACGCCCGGGCCTATGGCGGCCCTTCGTGAGGCTGACCGGCCCGCGTGCCGTGTTCCAGAGAGTGGACGCCGGTTGGTGCGCGGCGGGGACTGAGGTAGAAATGGGCCTCATGAATCCCGAGCCCTTGGTGCGACGCCTGGTCATCGACCTGTGCCGACGCCCTGGCTCGTGTTGTCGCTGATCCTGCTCGTTCCGAACCGTCCTGACGTGCGGTGACACCACCCGCACCACGGCGGTTCCACGCGCCCTGTCGCACAGCGCGCGCTCCCCCTTCTCGTTCGGCATGACTCTCGCCCGGGACCGGCCGCCCCTGTCCGCCGGCGGCAACCGCTCATGTCCCGGCGCCCCTGGAGGACGCCCGTGTCCCTGACTCCCACCGTGCTCAAGCCCGCCGACCCGGCCGGTGTGCCGCCCGAAACCCGGACGCCGGTGCGGGGCGTGCGGGCGCGTGTACGCCGTGCCGCGCTGCCGCTCGGCTCGCTTCTGCTCTTCCTCGTCCTGTGGCAGTTGCTGGCGGCGAGCGGGACATGGAGCCGGACGCTGGTTCCGCCGCCGTCCGCGGTGTGGGACGCGTTCGTCGACGTCTCCACCACGCACGACGGCGTACGGGGCTACAACGGCACCACCCTCGTCGAGCACCTGGGCATCAGCCTGCGGCGCATCGCCCTCGGCGCCGGTATCGGCGTCGCCGCCGGTGTCGTCCTCGGGCTGCTCATGGGCACCGTCGGCTGGGTGCGCTCGTTGTTCGAGCCCTGGATCACGTTCCTTCGGACCCTGCCACCGCTGGCGTACTTCTCGCTCCTCGTCATCTGGCTGGG
>NZ_MUND01000592.1 GCF_002154375.1 Streptomyces glaucescens
CCCGGCGCCTTCACGCTCAACGGCGGTGCTTGCGCCACCTGAGTCCCCGCACCCCGGTTCTTCGCAACTTTCGGGAGCGCTCCCAATTCCGTTTCCCGGCCTGCCCGTTGACGAGGCGGTCCGGAGGCAGCCCGCTGACCTGCGCCTTCGAAATCCGTTCGACGGATTCGCGCGCACAGGGTTGTCAGGGCCATGGAGGGACTCCTACAGTCGCGTCCGAAACCGGTGGGGTGGGAGCGCTCCCATCAGTGGGGAGATGGGAGCGCTCCCGACACCCCGTCCCGCAGCACCCCCTGTCGAATCCGGTTCCCACGCGAGAGAGGCCCCGCATGCGACCGTCACCGCACCGCCTCCGCACCGCCCGCGCCCTGTTCGGCGCGCTGCTCACCGCGCTCGCCACCGTGGCCGCGCTGCTCGCGGCCACGGCGCCCGCGCAGGCCGACACCACGATCTGCGAGCAGTTCGGCTCGACCGTGATCCAGGGCCGTTACGTCGTCCAGAACAACCGCTGGGGCACCAGCGCCACCCAGTGCGTCACCGCCACCGACACCGGCTTCCGCGTCACCCAGGCCGACGGGTCGGTGCCCACCAACGGCGCCCCCAAGTCGTACCCGTCGGTCTTCAACGGCTGCCACTACACGAACTGCTCGCCGGGGACCAACCTCCCGGCGCAGATCAGCACCATCTCCAGCGCGCCCAGCAGCATCTCGTACGGCTATGTCTCCGACGCCGTGTTCAACGCCTCGTACGACATCTGGCTGGACCCGACGCCCCGCACCGACGGCGTCAACCGGACCGAGATCATGATCTGGTTCAACCGGGTCGGCCCGATCCAGCCGATCGGTTCCCCGGTCGGCACCGCCTCCGTCGGCGGCCGCACCTGGGAGGTGTGGACCGGCAGCAACGGCTCCAACGACGTGATCTCCTTCGTCGCCCCGTCGGCGATCGGCAGCTGGAGCTTCGACGTCATGGACTTCGTCGACCAGACCGTCGCCCGTGGCATGGCCCAGAGCAACTGGTACCTGACGAGCGTCCAGGCCGGGTTCGAGCCGTGGCAGAACGGCGCCGGGCTCGCGGTGAACTCCTTCTCCTCGACGGTGAACACCGGCGGCACGGGCCCCGGTGACCCGGGCGACCCGGCGTCCGCCTGCCAGGTGACGTACGCGACCAACGTCTGGCAGGGCGGCTTCACCGCGAATGTGACGGTGAAGAACACCGGGACCTCCGCCGTCGACAACTGGAAGCTCGGCTTCACCCTGCCGTCCGGACAGCGGATCACCAACTCATGGAACGCCACCCTGTCCGGCTCCTCGGGTGCCGTCACGGCGAGCCCGGGCGCGCACAACGCGCGGATCGCGGCCGGGGCGAGCCAGAGCTTCGGCTTCCAGGGCACCTACACCGGCAGCTTCGCCAGGCCGGCCGGGTTCACCCTGAACGGCACCGCCTGCTCCGTCGCCTGACCCGCGACGCACCGACCCGCTCCGGGCTCCGCCCTGCGCCGACTGGGCGGACCCCGGAGCGGGTCGGTGCGTC
>NZ_MUND01000593.1 GCF_002154375.1 Streptomyces glaucescens
TATCCGGTGTCGGAGGACGTGGATCCGGAGGTTGTCGCCGAGCTGCGGACGTTGGAGGACATCGCGAACTTCCTCGCTTCGTCGGTCAGTGCCGAGGCGGTGGTCTCGGAGTCCGTGGCTCAGTCCGGTCCTCAGCCGGTGGGGGAGTCCGTGGCGGGGTCCGAGGTCGTGGCTGGGGTTCCTGCTTCCGTTCCTGTCTCCGGTGTGATGGAGGCGTTGTTGGGGGCGGTGGCGGAGAAGACGGGTTATCCGGTGGAGATGCTGGAGCCGGGTATGGATGTCGAGGCTGATCTGGGGATCGATTCGATCAAGCGGGTGCAGATTCTGGGTGCGTTGCAGGAGGCGTATCCGGTGTCGGAGGACGTGGATCCGGAGGTTGTCGCCGAGCTGCGGACGTTGGAGGACATCGCGAACTTCCTCGCCTCGTCCGTCACCGCCGAGACGACGGCGGCTCCCGCACCCCTCACCGTCACCTACCCCTCCGCCCCGGGCATCGGCCGTACCTACGCGGAGACAGCGGAACTGCCCCCGCCGCACATCCTCGTCGGCGCCTACGCCGACCCCCGTACCGCCGTCCTCGTGCACGACGGCTCCACCCTCACCCGCCCGCTCGCCGGAGCGCTGCGCGGGGACGGCTGGCGGGTGGAGGTCGTCGTGCTGCCGGGCAGTGACCCGGTCGTGCCGGAGGCCGACGCCGTGCGGCAGCTGGGCAGCTGGGAGGAGACCGAGCTGGCCGGGGCGCTGGTGAGCGGGCGGGCCGATCTGGTCGTCCAGATGGCGGCCGCCGCCGGACCCGAGTGGGCGGAAGGGGTGCGCCGCCTGGAGCACGGCCTGCTGGTGGCCAAGCACGCCCTGCCCGCGCTCAGGTCGGCGGCCCGGCAGGGCGGCCGGGCCGCGTTCGTCGCCGTGACCCGGCTCGACGGCGCCGGCGGCCTGCGGGGCGGCGGGGACGCCTCCCCGCTGCTCGGCGGGATCGGCGGACTGGTGAAGACGCTCGCCGTCGAGGCACCGGAACTTTTCACCCGAACCGTCGACTTCGCCCCCGACCTGGCCCCGACCACCGTCGGCGCGCGTTTCCTCGAAGAGATCGCCGATCTGTCGCCCACGCCCGCCGACGTCGCGCACGACGCCTCGGGCCGCCGTACGATCGTCCCCTCCGCCGAGCCGGCGCCCCCGCGCGCCACCGCCGTACCGGAACTCACCACCGGCGACCTCCTCGTCGTCACCGGCGGCGCCCGGGGCATCACCGCGGACTGCCTGCACGCACTGGTCTCCGCCCGTCCCGCCGGCCTGCTGCTGCTAGGCCGCAGCCGGCCGGCACCCGAACCCGAGTGGGCCGCCGGGCAGGACGGGCCGGCGCTGCGCGGGCTGATCGCCCGGCGGATGGCGGAGGGCGGCGGCAAGCCGCTGCCCCGGGAGGTGGAGGCGCGGTTCCGGGAGATCACCGCGGGCCGCGAGATCACCGCGAACCTCGACCGGCTGTCCGCCGCCGGGGCCCGTGTGCAGTACCTGACCGTCGACATCACCGACGCCGCGGCCGTACGCCGGGAACTGACGCCGTACGCCGGACGCGTCACCGGCGTCGTGCACGGGGCGGGAGTGCTCGCCGACCGGTTGATCGCGCAGAAGACCCCGGAGGAGATCCGCCGGGTGCTGGCCACCAAGCTGCTCGGCCTCGGCAACGTCCTGGACGCGCTGCGCGGCGTCGCCGAACTGCGGCACCTGGTGCTGTTCTCGTCCGTGGCCGGATTCTTCGGCAACCGGGGGCAGTCCGACTACGCGATGGCCAACGAGGCGCTGAACCGGATCGCCGTCCGGCTGAAGCGGGAGCTGCCCTCCGCTCGGGTGACCGCCATGAACTGGGGCGCCTGGGACGGCGGGATGGTCTCCGACGACCTGCGGGAGATGTTCGCCTCGCGCGGCGTCGCCCTGGTGCCGGTCGCGACCGGGGCCGGTCTGTTCGCCGAGCAGTTCACGGCGCCGCACGCCCACGACACGGTCGTCGTCACCGGACCGCTCACCCCGCTGTCCGCCCCGTCCCCGGCCCGCACCGTCCAGCCACTGGTCGTGGACCGCACCCTCGCCGACCTGGCCGACGGGCCGCTGCTCGCCGACCACACCCTCGGCGACCGGCGGGTGCTGCCCGCCACCGCGGCGCTCGGCCTGCTCGCGGGCGCCGTGGAGGCGGCGACCGGGCGCACGGTGACCTCGGCGAGCGGATTCAAGGTGTTCAAGGGCGTCTCCTGGGACGATCCGGACGCCCAGCCGCCGCACCGCCTGCGCCTGTCCGTGGAACCCGTCGCCGGCGACGGCACCGAGACCGACGTGCTCGCCTCCTCCGTCGACGCCGCCGGCCGCGGCCGGCCCGCCTACGGCGTCCGGCTCGGCACCGCCGACGCCGTCGCCCCGGCCGGCCGCACCGACCTCGCCGCGCTCGCCCGCACCGCCGCACCCGGCCGGGACGCCGCCCGCCTGTACGGCGACGGCACCCTCTTCCACGGTCCGTCGCTGCGCGGTCTGCGCACGGTCCTGGCCGCCGACGAGCGACGGCTGCTGGTCCGGGCCCGGCTCGCCGACCAGCGGCCCGCGCACGGGGCCCACCACACCCGGCTGCACAGTCCCGTCCTCGCCGACCTGCTGCTCCAGGCGGTCCTGGTGTGGGTGCGCGAGCAGCGCGGGCGGGCCTGCCTGCCCATGGAGATCGGCCGGGTGCGGCTGTACGCCCCGCTGCCATCCGACGCCGACTTCCTCATCGCCGTCGAGGACGTCCGGCCCGGCCGGACCGGTGTCACCTGCACGGTCACCGCCACCGACCCCGACGGCCGGGTCCTCGTCGTCCTGGAGGACGTGACGGCCGTGGAGGACACGGAACTGGAGAGCCGGTTCCGGCAGCCGGGCGGCCGGGTCGCCCCGGTGACGGTCTGACCCCGGAAAGGCTGAAACCCCATGGGCTCCTACGCGATCGTCGGCCTGTCCTGCCTGTTCCCCGGAGCGGCGACCCCCGACGCCTACTGGCGCAACCTGATGGACGGTGCGGACTCCCGCACCGAGGGCGGCGAGCGGATCTTCGGACACGATCCGCTCGCCCCCGGGCCGGGCGCGCGGGAGGACCGGGACCGGCACCGCATCTACTGCACGCGCGGCGGGTTCCTCGGCACCGAGGCCGAGACCGCCGTCCCCGACGGGCTGCTGCTGCCCGCCGGCTATCTGGCCGGACTGGACCGCTCGTTCCACTGGGCGCTCCGGACGGCCCACGACGCCCTGGCCGACGCGGGTGTATCCCCCGCTGCCGCGTCCGGCGGGGCCGAAGGCCGGAGGACCGGGGTGGTGTTCGGGAACTACCCGTTCCCCACCCCGGCCTCCGGCCGGACAGCGGGGAAGCTGTGGGACGCCGCCGTGACCGAGGGACTCGCGGTGGCGGGCTTCCCCGAGGCCGGGCTGCCGTTCCTGACGGAGAACGGCAGCCCGGCCATGACGGCGGACGGCAGCCCGGCCGGTGAGCGGGGCCCGGCCGGTGAGCGGGGCGCGGCCGGTGGCCGCGGCGCCGCCGCAGGCCCTGCCGCGGCCCCCGCCGCGCATCTCGCCGAGGCCCACAACCTCTGGCCCGGCGGGCTGCCCGCCCATGTCGTCGCGGCGGCCCTCGGGCTCGGCGGCCCCCGCTTCACCCTGGACGCCGCCTGCTCGTCCGCGCTGTACGCGCTCGAGCTGGCCTGTGCCCAGCTCGCCACCGGGCGCGCCGATCTGATGCTGGCGGGCGGTGTCTGCGCGCCCGACCCGACCGTCATCCACCTGTCCTTCTCCGACCTGCGCGCCTACCCGCCGGACGGAGCGCCGAGCCAGCCCTTCGACGCCCGCTCGCGGGGCATCATCACCGGCCAGGGCGCGGCCATGGTCGCGGTGAAGCGGCTCGCCGACGCCCGCCGGGACGGGGACCGCGTCCTCGCCGTGATCGAGGGCATCGGACTCGGCAACGACGGCCCCGGCAAACACCTGCTGGTGCCGAACGTCAACGGGCAGCTCGCCTCGTACGACCTCGCGTACCGCAGGGCGGGGGTCGACCCGGAGAGCGTGCGATACGTGGAGTGCCACGCGACCGGCACCCCGATCGGCGACCGCACCGAACTGGAGGGTGTGGAGCGGTACTTCGGGCGCGGGCCGCTGCTCGGCTCGGTGAAGGGCAACATCGGGCACCTGCTGACCGCCGCCGGGATGAGCAGCCTGGTCAAGGTCGTCCTCGCCCTCGGTCACGGCGTCCTGCCGCCCACCGCCGGGCTGCGGCAGCCGCTGCCCGGCACGGTCGCCGACCGGGTGGTGCGCGCCCCCGTGCCGTGGCCGGCCGGGGACGGTGTACGCCGGGCCGCCGTCTCGGCGTTCGGCTTCGGCGGCACCAACGCCCACGTCGTCCTCTCCGGCCCGGAGACCGCCCCGGAGGAGGAGCCGGAGGAGCCGCGCCCGGCCCCGCCCCCGATGGCCGTCATCGGCATGGGCGCCCACTTCGGCTCCCTCACCACCCTCGACGCCTTCGAACGCGCCGGATACGACGGCACGAACGTCGTACGGGAGCTGCCCGCGCACCGCTGGCGCGGCTTCGAGGCCGGCCCCCTGCCGGGCGGCGCCCGGGACGCCGCGTACGTCGCGGAGTTCGAGGCCGACGCCACCGCGTACCGCATCCCGCCCAACGACCTCGACCACTTCAACCAGCAGCACCTGCTGATGATGCGGGTCGCGGAGGAGGCGCTGCGCGACGCCGGGTACGAGCGGGGCGCCCCCGGCGGCACCGGGCGGCGGGTCGCCGTCGTCCTCGGCATGGAGATGGAACCCAGCGCGCACGGGCACGCCGCCCGCCACGCGCTCGGCCGCAAACTCGCCGCCTGGTGCGCGCGGGCCGGACTCGACCCGTCCGACGAGCAGCTCGCCGCGCTCACCCGGGCCGCCCGCGACGGCATCCACGACTCCATCGAGGCCAACGAAGTCCTCAGCTACATCGGCAACATCATGGCCGCCCGCATCTCCTCCCTGTGGAACCTCACCGGCCCGTCCTTCACCGTCTCCTCCGACAGCTCCGTCGGTGCCGACGCCCTCGACGCCGCCCGGCTGCTGCTGCTCGACCCCAGCGTCGAGGCGGTCCTCGTCGGCGCCGTCGACCTGGCCGCCGGGCCCGAGTCGACCCTCGCCCGCGACCTGCTGGAGCCGGGCGGCGCGCCGCTGCTGGGGGAGGGCGCCGGGGCCGTGGTCGTCACCCGCCCCGGCTCGGTGCCGCCGGACCGCACCGTGTACGCCACCGTCGACGCGCTCGCCGTCCGCCACTCCGCGACCCTCTCCCCGCGCCCCGACCCCGGACTGGTCGCCGCCGCGGCCGAGGAGGCGCTGGCCGCCGCCGGGGTCACCGCGGCCGACGTGGAACTCGTCGAGACGGGCACCACCGACCCGGCCGCCCTGGCCGGCCTCACGCGGGTGTGGTCCGCGACGCGCGCGGGCGGCGCACTGCGCACCGCGCTCTCCGCGGCCGGCGCCGCCGTCGGGGACACCGGCTGCGCCTCCGTGCTCGCCTCGCTGATCCGGGCCGCCCTGTGCCTGCACCACGCCTACCAGCCCGTGGCGCCCGACGGCGTCCACCGCGACGCGCTCGACGGCTCCGGGTTCTTCCTCGCCGCCGACTCCCGGCCCTGGCCGCGCCGCCGCCGCGACGGCCGCCGGCTGGCCTGCGTCAGCGTCACCGGCACCGCGGGCAGCCACGCCCACCTGGTCCTCGGCGGGGCGCAGACCCGCGGCGAGGTCGCCGCCACCGACTGGACCCGCTCCGGTGGCAGCCTGGTCGTGCCGGTCGGCGCCGACGACCTGGACGGACTGCTGCGCCGCCTCACCGAACTGCGCGACACGGTCGCCGACGGCGGCGACTGGGACCGGCTCACGCAGGACCGGCCTGCCGCGCTGAAGGCCGTCCTCGTCGCCGACGACCCCGCCGGGCTCGTACGGCAGGCCGAGCAGGCGCTCAAGGACCTGCCCGGGGTGCACCGGGCGGGAGGCGAGTGGACGTCGCCGTCCGGGAGCTGCTTCGCCGCCCGGCCCGCCGGCGGGCCCGGTGTGAAGACGGCCCTCGTCTACCCCGGCGCGTTCAACTCGTATCTCGGCCTGGGCCGCGCCCTGTTCCGGGCCTTCCCGGGACTGCTGCCCCGATTCGAGGCGCAGGCCGAGGCGCCCGCCGCGATGCTGCGCACGGAGGCCCTCTACCCGCGCTCCCTCGGCCCGCTCGACCGGCGCGACCTGATGCGCCGCGAGACCGCACTGCTCGACGACATCCCGCTGATGCTGGCCGTCGGCACCAGCTACGCGCTGCTCGCCACCGACCTGGTGCGGGACGTGCTCGGCGTGCCGGT
>NZ_MUND01000594.1 GCF_002154375.1 Streptomyces glaucescens
CGTCCGCGCCGCCACCGGCGACTCGCTGCGCGCGGACGCCCACCCCGAACTGCGCGCCGACGCCGTCCTGTGCCATCCGCCGTTCAACGAGCGCAACTGGGGCCACGACGAACTGGCCTACGATCCCCGCTGGGAGTACGGCTTCCCGGCCCGCACCGAATCCGAGCTGGCCTGGGTGCAGCACGCGCTGGCCCGGCTGCGGGACGGCGGCACGGCCGTACTGCTGATGCCGCCCGCCGCCGCCTCCCGCCGCTCCGGCCGCCGGATCCGCGCCGACCTGCTGCGCCGGGGCGCGCTGCGGGCCGTCGTCGCGCTGCCCGTGGGCGCGGCACCCCCGTACAACATCCCCCTCCACCTGTGGGTGCTGCGCCGCCCCGACAAGGCGCCCGCGCAGCCCGAGGTGCTGCTCGCGGACGCCGGGCAGTTCGCCACCGAGGGGCGCGGCGGACCCGACTGGCAGTCCGTGCGCGACACCGTCCTCGACGCCTGGCAGGCCTACGACCGCGCCGGCACCCTGCCGGAACGGCCGGGCCTGGCACGGTCCGTGCCGGTCATCGAACTCCTCGACGACGACGTGGACTTCGCCCCGGCCCGCCACCTCCCGCCGCCCACGGCGGCCGACGGCGCCGAACAGCTCACCGACGTGCGCGCCCGCCTCGGCCGGACCTTGCGGCTGACCGCCGACCTCACCCCGCCGCCGGTCCGTTCCGCGCCGCCCGCGCGCTGGCCGCTCACCACGGTGGGCGAACTCGCGCGCGGGGGCGCCCTGGTGCTGCGGACGGGCGGGAACGGCGGCCATGCGCGCGTGCCCGTCCTCACCGACCACGACGTGCTCGCCGGAACGGCCCCGTCCGGGAACCTGCCCGAGAGCGAGGAGGAGGCCGTGCTCACCGAGCCCGGTGACGTCGTCGTGCCGGTGCTCGGCGGCGGTGCGGTGGCGCGCGTCATCGACGACGCCACCGAAGGCGCCGCCCTGGGGCGCAACCTCGTGCTGCTGCGGCCCGACCCGGCGGCGCTCGACCCCTGGTTCCTCGCCGGCTTCCTGCGCGGCACCGCCAACAACCGCCAGGCCAGCAGCTACGCCTCCACCGCCACCCGCCTCGACGTGCGCCGTCTGCAACTGCCCCGGCTCCCGCTCGACGAACAGCGGCGCTACGGCGCGCGCTTCCGCGCACTCGACGAGTTCGAGCGGGCGCTGCGCCACGCGAGCCGCCTCGGGGACCAACTCGTGCGCGGCATGTACGACGGCCTGACGGACGGCACGGTCACCCCCGGCTGAGCGCCGCCCGACCTGCGCGGTCGCCAGAAGTGATCAGCACGGCAACGGTTCGGTACAACCCGGGACCGGTTGTCCGTGTCGGCCTATACGCTCGAAGCGACAATCGCACGACTTCAGGAGCAGTCATGCATGGCCACGGCTATGTGCAGCCGGTGAAACAGCCGCCACCGACGGCGTGGCTGGTCCTGCTGCGTGTCCTGTTCGTGGTGATCTCCATCCTCAGCCTCGGCTTCCTCACCTGGACCATGCTGCTGCGCCTGGCGCTCGTCACGCGGAAGTCGCTGGACTGGGGGCTGTTCGTGGCCGTCCTGGCCATCGACGCCCTCGCCATGGTGCTGCTGGGCACCGAACCGGGCGAGGAGATCCACACCGCGGGCGGCTGGACCGGCCTCGGGCTGCTGCTGGGCACGCTCGTGGTCGTCATCGCGTACTACCTCTCCGCGGACATCCGCCACTTCCACCAGCTCCGCTATGGCGGGTACGGCCCGCGGCCGGCGCCGGCGTACGGCTATCCGCAGCCCACCGCGCCCTACCCGGCGGGCACCGCCACCACCGTCCCGCGGACCCCGGCTGCCGCCGCGGGGGCCGGGGGCACCCGGGCGGCGGCAGCCGGGGTCCGCGGGACGGTGGTGGCGGGGACCGCCGGGGAGGGCGCGGTGGGCT
>NZ_MUND01000595.1 GCF_002154375.1 Streptomyces glaucescens
TGGGGCCTGCTGCTCGCCGAGAACCAGCCGTATGCCGAACGCGCTCCCTGGGCCGTCCTCGCGCCCGCCGCCGTCCTCGCCCTGCTCGGCGAGCAGCAGGCCCCACTCCGGGGACGGCGGCTGGGCGCCGAGGCCGAGGAAGGCGAGGGAGGCGAGGGCCAGGGCGATGCCGGGGAGCCGGAGCACGGCGTGCCGGGCGACGGGCGGCAGCACGGCGGGCAGCAGTTCGTGGCACAGCAGGTACCAGCGGCCGGCGCCGAGCGCGCGGGTGGCGGTGATGTGCAGCGCGGCGCGTTCCTGGCCCAGCAGGGCGGAGGTGTGCGCGGCGAGCGGCGCCCAGGCGACGGCACCGACGGCGAGCGCGGGGGTGGCCGGTCCGCGGCCGGCGACGGCGGTGACGAGGAGGGCGGCGAGTACGGGAGGTACGGCGTTGACGGTGTCGACGAGCGGCCCGGACAGCCGGGGCAGCAGCCCGAGCAGCACGCCGATCACCAGCGCGGCGGCGCTGAGGCCGAGGGCGAGGAGCAGCGTGTCGAGGGCGCCGTGGGCGATCCGGGCGAGCAGATCGCGGCCGAGGGGGTCGGTGCCGAGGGGGTGTGCCCAGGAGGGCGGCTGCAGACGGTCGACGGTGTCCAGGGCGAGGGGGTCGCGGGGCAGGCCGAGGACGATGACGACGGTGAGCGGTCCACCGTATGCGAACGGCAGGATCCGGTGGACGGACGACCATGGACCGTGGCCGGTCGACGGTGAACCGTGGCCGGTCGACCGTGAACTGCGGCCCGTCGACCCTGGACCGCGGCCCGTCGACCGTGAACTGCGGCCCGTCGACCGTGGACCGCGGACGGTCGACGAAGGTCCGTGGGCGGTCGGCCGTGGACCGTGGAGTGTCGGCATCGCGCCGTCGCGCCCCGCTGGCCCGGTCAGCAGACGGGCGACGGTATACGCCAGCCCGGTCGCGGCGGCGGCCAGGAGCAGCAGGGCGAGCGTGCCCGCCTGGAGGACGGGCAGGTCCTGGGCGAGGGCGGCCTGGAGGGTCGTACGGCCGAGGCCGGGGATGTCGAAGATCTGCTCGACGGCGACGGAGCCTCCGGTGAGGCCGACGACGAACAGTCCGGCGTTCGGCAGCAGCGCGGGCACGCACCGGCGCAGTGCCTGCCGGGTGATGCGCCGGCCCGGTAGACCGCGGGCGGCGGCGGCCGGCACCCAGGGTTCGGCGAAGGCGCCGGGCAGCAGGTCGTCGAGGAGCCGTCCGAGCACGGCTCCGGCGGGCAGGCCGAGGGCGAGGGCGGGCAGGACCGTGTACTGCGGGCCGTACCAGCCGAGCGCGGGCAGCCAGCCGAGTCGGACGCCGACGACGGTGGCGAGCAGGGACGCGGTGAGGAACTCGGGCAGCGCGGCGAGGAGGGCGGATCCGGTGCCGCCCGCGCGGCTCCCGCCGAGCCGCCGCCGGCTGCCGAGCCACAGGATGCGGGCGCACACCATCGCGGCCGTGCAGACCGCGACCAGCAGGGCCACCGCCGTCAGCAGCAGGGACACGCCGAGCGCCTGGAGCACAGCCGGGGTGACCGGGTCGCCGGAGATCCAGGAGCGTCCGGCGTCGCCGCGCGGCAGTCCGCCGAGCCACTGCCCGAGCAGGTGCAGCGGCCCGGTGTCCAGCCCCAGTTGGGCCCGGATGTCGGCCAGCACCTCGGGGGTGGGATCGCGGTCGGCGGAGCGGGCCTTGAGGACGGTCAGCGCGGGATCGGTGCGGGTCAGCCAGGGCAGGAGGCCGATCGCGCAGACCAGGGCGGCGGCGAGGACGGCCCGCCACAGCAGCGCGACCGTCCGGGTCCTGACGTCGTACGGCATGGGTCAGCGCCGCGTGCCGGGGCCGACGAGGGTGCGCTCGTACGGGTCGAGGAGCACCCCGCTGACGCCCTTGCCGACGCCCGTGATGACGCGCTGGTGGACCAGCGGGACGACGGCGTCGGTGCCGAGGATCCGTGCCTCGGCGGCCAATACGGCGTCCTGCCGCGCCGCCGGGTCGGCGACGGCCTCGGCCTTCTTAACGGCCCGGTCGACGGCCTGGTCGCACAGCCGGGCGATGTTGTAGCCGCCGTCGCAGGTGTGGTCGGAGGCGAGGACGGCGACGGGGTCGCCGGTGTCGACGAGGCTGTTGCGGGCGCCGACGAAGGCGTCGAACCTCCCGGCGAGGGCGTCGCCCTCCAGCCGCGAGTATTCGCGGACCTCCAGCTTCACCGTGAACCCGGCCTTCTCCAGCTGCCGCTTCAGCACCTGGGCGGTCTCGGGCAGTTCGGGCCGGTTGTCGTAGGTGGCGAGGGTGATGGAGGTGCCCTCGGGGTCGGTTGCCCTCGCCCTCCCGACAGGTTGCTTCCGCCTGCCCTCGGCCCAGGTGACGGCGGGCCCGTGGATACCGGCGCCCGGGTCGGCGTGCCCCTCGTACACCCCGTCGGCGAGCGCGCCGGTGTCGACGGCGGCACGGGCGGCGGCCCGCAGCGCGGGATCCGTGAACGGCCCCTTCTCGGTGTTGAGCAGCAGGCTGGTGGTACGGGTGGTCGCGGTCTCGCGCCGGATGTCCGGGGTGAGGGAGGCGGCCTGGGCGACGGGGATCGCCTCGGCGAGGTCGACCTGCCCGGTGCGCAGGGCGGCGGCGCGGGCGGAGCCGTCGGCGATGAACCGGGCGTCGATGCCGGAGGCCTGGGCCCGGCCGCCCCAGTAATCGCCGAAGCGGGCCAGACTCGCGGAGTTGCTGCCGTTGACCTTCGCCAGCTCGAACGGTCCGGTGGCCGTGCCGACCGGATCGACGCGGCCCTTCTCGCCGTAGGCCTGCGGGGAGAGGATCGCGAGGCTCGGACTGGCGAGCCGCAGCGGAAGCACGGGATCGGGCTCGCCGGTGGTGATCCGTACGGCCCGGCTGCCGTCGGCCTCGGCGGTGAGGGTGACACCGGAGAGGGCCGCCGGGGCGGGCCTGGCCTCGGTGGCGTGGGCGAGGGAGGCGGCGACGGCGGCCGGGGACACGTCCGTGCCGTCCTGGAAGCGCGCCTCGCGCAGGGTGAACACCCAGGTGCGGTCGTTCGCGCGCTGCCAGGACGCGGCGAGCGCGGGGGCCGCGGCACCGTTGCCGTCCAGCGCGGTCAGGCCCTCGGTGACACCGAGGCGGCTGAGGATCGTCGCGTCGGCGCCGTACGGGGAGAGGTTCTCGGCGGGCGGGAAGGCGAGGGCGACGCGCAGGCGGGCGCCGCCCTGCCCCGCACCGGAACCGCCGCCGCTGTCGGCGGAGGCGAAGCACCCGGCGAGCATCGGGGCGGCGAGAAGACCGGCAAGCAGCCGGAAGCGACGGGACGAACTGGCGCTGCGCATCGGGCTACCGCCCCATCGGTATCTCGAAGTGGATGATCCCCTGCCCGCCGCCGGCGTCCTCGCGCTCGTCGCGCACGACCTTGCCGAGCGAGCGCCAGAAACCCTCCGCGCCCGGCACGGACGGATCGGTGTGCAGATAGACGGAGCGGTAACCCCCGTCGGCCTCGGCGAAGGCCAGCAGCTCCGCGACGAGCCGCCGCGCCAGCCCGCGCCTGCGGTGCTCGGGGCGCACGTACACACGGCGCAGCTGCGCCGTCGTACCGGACGGGAAGCGCTCGGCGACCTCGCGCGGGTTCGGCGGGTGCGCGGGACCGCACGCGTCCAGCGCGGCGGTCGCGACCACGTCCCCGCGCTCCGGCTCCACCGCCACCAGCAGGGTGTGACGAGCGGGGGTCAGGTAGGCGGCCGCCGGATCGATGATGTCCCCGTGCCAGCGCGGCACGTATCCGGTGCCGAAGTCGCGGTAGACGGTGTCGAGCATCACCGCCCGGGCGGCGTCGAGGTCTTCCGGGCGGGCCGGCCTGATGCTGCAGTCACGCGATTGCACTTGCACATCATATGCAACAAGGGGAAGTGGTGATGGGGACGGGGTGCTGTAGTGCCCCCGTCCCGTCGCCTAGACGAAGACCCAATCACGCTCCACTCGGGCCAGCTTCACGAACCGTCCCTTCTCCCCCAGCCAGGGGTGGGGCGTGCGGAACCGCGTCATGTTGTCCATGGACACGACCAGGGCGTCGAGCTGCTGTGCCACGTTCAGGACGGCCTGCGGGGAGGCGGAGGGAACGGTCACGATGAGTCCCTCGTCGATCGCCCGATCCACCAGATGGCGTTCGTCGTACTCGACGGCGTCCACCAGATCCGTCCCGATCACGGTCACGACATGGTGATCGGGGAAGCGGCGCCTGATCGCCGTGAGGGCCGAACCCAGCAGTCGCATGCTGGGGGCGCGCGGCGAGGCAGCGGTGCGCCCTGCCGTCATGATGCCGCGGCCGTCGACGACCAGGGCGGGAGAGCCGGCGTTCGCCGGTTCCTCCGCCGCATGCGCCTCAAGTGATACGGCCTCCTCGGAGGACGGCGGAGGGACGGCGACCGGCACGGCTGGTTCGTCGATGCGCCGGAGCAGCCGTTGCAGCTCCCTGTCGAGGCCGTGGGCGATCGGCGTGCCGTCGGGTCCGAAGCAGTCGAGCTCCTCGTCGAGGATGACGGTGTCGCTGTGCCTGGCTTTGGCGTGGACCTTGAGGATGCCGCTGCGGTCGTAGTGGTAGTCGACATCGAACACGTTGCTCGACGGGTCACCGTTCGGCTGGGGCACCGGGAGTTCCAGCCGGGCGAGCGGAAACGTCCGCTCGTCGTCCGCGGCTCGTTCCCCGTCGCCCTCGACGATCTCCAGCACCACCTTCGAGGCCCCGCGCACCGCGGGCATGGCACTGCGCGTGCCTCGTGCCGGAAGCGTCGAGTAGCGCGGAATCAACGTGGCGAACCCACGTCGACCGCCCGCCTCGAAAGACAGGCCGAGGTCGTGACTCGTTGCGACCGAGATGGTGGTGTCGGGAACGAGGCCGTCGATCTCGGCGGCCGTGATGGCCGCTCCGCGCGCGACGGCGGTCATCGGCTTGCACAGCCGCGCGTCCACCACCTCGCGCCCCAGGGCCCGCTCGACCTCCCTGCGTACCAGCGGGATCTGCGAGGTGCCACCGATCATCAGGACGGCGTCGACGTCGGCGGCGGTGAGCCCCACGTCCTGCAGGCACTCCTCCAGAGGAATGAGAGCGCGGCGCACCAGCGGCTGCACCGCCTGCTCGAACTCCTGCCGGTGGATGACCACAGGAGCGTGGCCTCCGAGCGGCTCGAAGAGCACCTGATCCGTGTCCGGCTGCGACAACGCGATCTTCGTCAGCTCCACATGACGCCGCCAGCGGCGGGCCTCCTGCCGCGTCAGGCGCTCGGGGTGAGTGCCGAGCTTGGCGAGCACCAGCTTCACCAGTTCCTCGTCGAACTCCAGCCCGCCCAGGGCGGTGATACCGCGCGACGCCATCTCGTCGAAGATGCCGTCGTAGTGCTCGAGGACGGTGACGTCGATCGTGCCGCCGCCCCAGTCGAAGACGAGGAACCGTCCCTCTCCCGGAAAGTCGTGGGCATAGCTGATCGCCGCGGCCGTCGGCTCGTTGATCAGCGCCTTCACCTTGATTCCGGCGAGCCGCGCCGCGGCCCGGGTGCGGTAGCGCGCGGCTCCGGTGGCGTTGGCCGGCACCGTGACCACCGCCTCTTCCATGTCCCGCAGGTTCCGGCGCACGCCGGCCCGCATCTGGTCGAAGAGCGCGGCGGCCACCACGGTGCTGCGGAACGGCTCGTCACCGAGCCAGACCTCGTGTTCCTCCGGAACCGTGCCCGCCTGGGTGAGGCCGTCCTCCTCCATGGCGCGCGGCCGGGAGGCGAGCATGCGCTTGACCGCGTCCTGCGGCTCCGCGGTGTCGCACTTGGCGGACCAGCCGAAGCACAGCGTCCGCTGGATGTCCCGCAGCGAGAGGACGGACGGGAACAGCTCGTCGAAGCCAGGCCTGTTCCACTCGGCGGGCAGCGCGGCGCTGTCCACCCGGACGACCTCGGTGGCGCTGCCGGTCCAGCGGGCGACCACGGAGTTGCTCGTGCCGAAGTCGATGCCGTACGTCATCGGTCGGCGCCCCCTTCGGAGTCACGGAGGGCGGGTTCGGACGGCACGCGTCTCATCTCCCCACGCTGGATGATCCGGCCGGACCGGCTGTCCGCGTAGGCCGGGGCGAGCACCTCGAAGGCGGTACTGCCCACATGTTCGGCCGGGTTGGTCAGGTTGAAGGCATCCGGGTCCGGGGTGGTGATCCGAGTGAGTCCGGAGCGGCGCATCTCTTGTTCCACTCGCAAGCGCACCGCGGAGATGTCGTCCGCCGTCTGCGCCGTGCGGTCGATCAGGGCCAACTGTGCCAGGTGCTCCTCGTGTACCCGTGTCGCGTTGAGCACCGCGGTGCGCAGGGCCTCGTCCACCGCGGCCTGGACGGCCTGTTGCACCAGCGTGCCCATCTTGCCCGCGGTCGACTGGGCGCCCGCGATGGCCGCGTCCAGTTCTGCGGTGAGTCGCCGGCCGACCTCCTGGGCCGCGCTCGCGCCGGCCTTCATCGCAGCGCGGTCCACTTTTGCCGCGATCTTGTCGCTCAGGATGCGGAACATCACTTCAGGGTCCGAGCGGGGATCGACCAGCGGGCCCGCCTCGCCGGCCGCGGCGGACGGATCCACGACGCTCTTGTCGACTACCTCCTCATCACGTGCTCGTGCCGGTCGCTGCGCGGTCGCCTGGGCCCGCTGTTGCCGCTGCGCCGGCGCATCGGTCGCAGCCTGGGAGCGGGAACGCCCTTTGCCGCTCCTGGCGGGCTTGCTGCGCACTCCCTCGAATTCCGGGATCCGTCGGGGGTCGGACGCCGGTTTGCGGGAGTTCTTGTTCGAAGGCATCAGTGGTCGTTCCTCAGTCTTGCGGCGCAACGGCCGATGATCTCCCGGGCCGCCGCGCCGGCGGTCCACGACTTCTCCTGCTCGGTACTGGGCTGCGTACGGCGTGCCATCGGCCGTGGACCGGGCTGGAGCAATTCACTGCGGTCGTCGGGCACCCAGAGGAACCGCTCGTTCAACGGGAGCTCGTAGAGCATTTCCGCTGCCTCGCCCAACCGCCGCGCCGTCTCGATGCGCCGGATGCGGTCCTTGGCACCATTGATGTACTCCAGTTGTTCCGCCGGTACTTGCCGGCGCAGGTCGCGCCAGCCCTGCCCCCACTCCGTCGAACCGTGCTCGACGCACAGGGCGAGGTAGGGATTGAGAACCTCACGAGGCTTGGACTTGAGTCTCAGGACCTGCAAGAGTTCGCTGAGGCAACGCATCCGGTGCCGTTGCCTTCCCTCCACTCCCCCGCGCTGCTTCCCGCCGCGCTTCAGCACGTCCTCCAGCAGACCGACCGCTTGGTCGAGCCGGTCCCGCTCGCCTGGACGTGCGAACAGAAACATCAAGTAGGCCTGCACGGCCCGCGCCTCCCGGTCCGCGTTGCCGGCGGCGCCCCGTGAATCCTGGTTCCGCAGGACCGCGGCCTGTTGCAGAGCGGCGCGCACCACGTGCTCGGTCTGTTCCGGCTCGCAGGCCATGGACCAGTGCATGTCGTCCAGCAGCCGGTAGAGGCGCCGGGTCCCGGCCCAGTAGTGGAAGGGCGTGACACCGGAGACGAGACGACCGTCGGGTACGCAGTCCTCCAGCAGGCCGAACAGTGTCCGGTCCCGGCCGAGACGACCGTCCACGGGTCCGCCCTGGCGGACGCGCCGGAGGGCCTGCACAAGGTCGGCAAGCTCCTGGGACAACTCCGCCGCGTGGACGGCAACCGCGTCGACCACGGAGACCTCTCCGGCGAGGAGGGCGGAGCGCACACTCCATTCGTCGTGCCGGCCGTCGACCGCTTCCACCCCGCCACCGGCCTCCAGGGTCCGGCGGCACGCCTCGTCGTGCCACTGCAGCGCCTCCACGTCGGCGTCGCCGAGACGACCGGGGTCCAGCCGCGCCGTCAGATACCTGACACGATTCCCCTCGCCGGGCCCCAACTGAGCCACCACCTCACGGCGGAGTGCTCCACGGTCGATCAGGTCGTCGACGACGGACAGCGGCAGCTGTTCCGCGATTCGCCCCCAGGCCGCGCTCGACAGCACCGCACATCCCTGCGCCTCGGCTGCCTCCAGGTGCAGCTGCCAGGCGTCGAGGGCGGCGGGGTCCGTCCGCGGTGCGGGCAGCCGCCCGGAACGGAGAGCTTCAGCGCGTGTACGGTCCTCATCGGTGAGGACGGGCAGCCCACCGGCCGCCAGGTCGAGGAGGTGCCCCATGGCGGCGAGCGGTTCCAGTCGGCCCAGCAGGCCGACGGCCTCGACGGCCACCGCCCGCAGCGGATCGGAAGATGCGACGGCCCGCGCCCGTAGACCCTCGAGGAGCGCGGGGCCGGCACCCAACTCCTGGATCACTCTGTCCAGTACGTGCGTGACGCGCACCGGCAGCCGCAGCGTCGGGGGAGCCTGTTCGGCCGCAGCCGGCGTGTTCACCGGCTCGGCCTGCAGATCGTCCCCGAACGCACGCCGCCGAGCTCGCAGCGGCGCGACGGCACCGCTCTCACGTGCCCGGCGACGCTGCTCCCGTCGCTCCCGTTCCGCACGCCTCAGCTCTTCGAGATCAGCCGAGGCAGCCGACTCTGTCGTCATCGGCTCATCCCTCCCCTTCCCGTGCCCGCCCGACCCTCCCCGATCGGCGCGTTCACGGTGATCGCCTGATGGTAAGGCAGGAAAACGGGGCCTTCGCACTCCTACGTCGTACGTCACCAGCGGAAGCGACGTGTGACGGTTGTACGGCTCAGCCGACCCGTTTCCACTCCTGGCACCGGTTGGTCTTGCAATACTCGCCCTGGTCAGGGGTCACGCGGCCCGGACCCTGGAGCCTGTTGTTCGCAATGATCGACTGGAACTCACCACTGGCGTTCTTGGCGCGCTCCCAGTAGCAGCAGCCCCACTCGTCCTCCGGTCCGGCGGTCTCGTAGGTCCCGGCCTTGATGTCCTCGCCGACCAGGTGGCCGGGGCTCAGAGACCGCGGATCTTCCGCCCCGTCTCGGTCGCCGGGTAGAGGATCGCGTCGGCGACCCGGCCGCCGGAGTCCTTCACGCCACCGCTGAAGTTGAGGCGTCCCGAGGTACCGGTCTTGGCGGCGACCCCGTCCCAGTACTTGGCCTCGCGCTCCCAGCGGATGCCGTCGAGGAGGCGGACCAGGTCGTCCGTGCGGAAGGCGGTCGCAGGGTCGGCCCACGGCATCGTGTGGTGAACGGCGATGCCGAGGCCGGCGAGGACGGCGGGCGCGGTGATGGCGCCGCGCTCGGCGAGGTCCCGGGCGTGGCGGGTGATCAACTGCCCGAGGATCGGCACGACCGCGGCCTCCACCTGCTCGGGCCGGTACCCGGCCGGCAGCTCGTCCTCGTGCACCGATTCGGCGGACCGCTGCAGACCGTTCCGCCCGTAGAGCGCGGTGACGACGAGGGCGCGCAGCGCGGAGAGCGTGACGACCTCGCGGTCGCTCGCCGACACCTGTCGCTTGCTGACGTTGACGAGCCGTGCGAAGGGGACCCGCTGCCCTTCCACATCGACCCGAGCCGAGTCGGCGACCAGGTGCGCGAGCCGCGTGCCGAAGTCACGCTGGTCCATCGACATGGCGAGGTTCTTGGCGACGGCCACACCCTGCACGTTGCGGTCGTAGAAGATCTGCCGCGCGTCGGCCGGAGCGAGGTCGATGTACAGCTCGTACGGCAGGCGGACCCGGGCGAGTTCCGGGTACGTCAGGCCGAACGCCTCGGGGCCGTCGTAGAGATCGTGCCAGGCGGTTGTCTGGGTCTCGCCGTCGATGGCGATGACCATCGTGCCGGGCGCGACGGTGAGGGTGCGCAGGCCGGTGCCGGGGACGAGTTCGTCGCTGAGCGCGGCGAGCGGCCCGGCGTGCCACAGGGTGATGGGCGGCGTGGACCAGGCGGCACCGAGCTCACCCTTGAGGCCGGCGGCGATGTACTCGGCGTACGGACCGACGTTCTTGCCCTTCTGCGAGGACTTCAGCGTGCGCTGCACGGTGGCCCGCAGCTCGGCGTGCCGGCGCACCAGGCCGGAGGCGGCCTTCAGCCTGCGCGGGTCCTCCTCGGCACGGGGCGAGGGCACGAGCTGGACGAGCGTCGGCACGGACATCGTTCCCACGACGGCGTCGGCGCGGAACGGCATGACGGTGAGCTGGGTTCCTTCGACGACGGCGGTCGGCATGGACAGGCGCATGGGACTCCCCCGGAGTTGCGGTGAGCAGCTTCCACCTGGAAGCAGAGACAGAGAACCACAGCAGTGAAAGCATCGTCAAACACGTTGACAGATTTGACGAGCGTTGTAGGTTGTTGACTGTTCGCTATCGAGAGGCCCAGGACTCCCGCCATGCCCCAGTCATCCGTCCAGGTGACCGCCGCCGAGATCTCCCGCATCGCAGGGGTCACGCGCGCCACGGTCAGCAACTGGCGCCGTCGGCACGGGGACTTCCCCGTGCCGTCCGGCGGCACGGAGAGCAGTCCGCTGTACGACCTGGAGTCCGTGCGCGCGTGGCTCACCTCGCGCGGTCACGCCACGGCGGCGAACCCGTCGGAAGAGCTCCGCACAGCCCTCCGCCTGCACGCGCAGAGCGGCGGCGGCACGTCGGAGGGCCTGCTTCTCCTCGTCCTCACGGCGGCGGGCCGCTCACCGAAGGAGCTGACGACCGCCACGAAGTTGCCGGACGCGGACCTCGCCGTCCGCGCACAGCAGGACGCGGCGTCCGCGGCCGACGCCGTGCCGGCCGCGGAGACCGTCCGCTTCGCGGCGGGCGACGCGGCGGTGCTGCGCTCGCTTTACGCGTGCGTACGCGACGAGGGCGGCCAGGCCGCGCTGAGCGTGCTGGCGGAACGGGAGCTGGAGGACAGCGCCGCGTCCGGCGCGTACCGGACCCCCGCGCCGCTGGCGGACCTGCTCGCCCGCCTGATCCCCGGCTCTCCCGCCCGCGTCCTGGACCCGGCCTGCGGCAGCGGCACCCTGCTGGCGGCCGCCGCCCGCCGGGGAGCGCGAGAGCTGTACGGCCAGGACACGCTTCCCGTGCAGGCCCGGCGCAGCGCCGTGAGCCTGATGCTGACGGCCCCGGCGGCCGTGGTCACCGTGCGCGCCGCCGACAGCCTCCGCGCGGACGCCTTCCCCGACCTCCTCGCCGACGCGGTGCTGTGCAACCCGCCGTACGGCGTCCGCGACTGGGGCCACGACGAGCTGGCGTACGACCCGCGCTGGGCGTACGGCGTCCCGCCGCGCGCGGAGTCGGAGCTGGCGTGGGTACAGCACGCACTCGCCCACCTGACACCCGGTGGCTATGCGGCCCTGCTCCTGCCGCCCGCCACGGCCGGCCGCGCGTCGGGGCGTCGCGTACGGGCGGAGCTGGTACGCAGCGGGGCCCTGCGCGCGGTGATCGCGCTGCCGGTCGGCGCCTCGGTACCGCTGCACGTCGGGCTCCAGGTGTGGGTGCTGCAACGGCCCGAGCCGGGCGGCCCCGAGCGCACGTCGGTGCTGTTCGTGGACACCGCGGAGTCCGGGCAGGACGGAACGGCGGTGACCGCGCGAATGAAGGGCGGGAGCCGGTCCGCGTCCCTGGACTGGGAGGCGATCATCACGCGTGCCCTGGATGCCTGGCGGGCGTTCACGGAGAGCCCGGACACGTTCGAGGGCGTACCTGGTGCCGCGCGCGCGGTCGGGGTGGTGGACCTGCTGGACGACGTGGTGGACCTGACCCCGGCGCGACTCGTAAGGGCGTCACGGGCGGACATCGACCCGACGGAACTGTCGGCCGAGGTCGACGCCACGCGCCGGAACCTGGTCAAGGCCGCGAAGTCCCTGGCACGGACGGCGGGCCACGAGGGTTGGAGCGCGGCAGGTGCCACGGCCCGCGAGTGGCGGACGGCGACGGCGTCCGACCTCGCGCGCGGTGGGGCGCTCACCCTGCTGCGGACCCAGCCGGAGGGTGCGCGGGGCCGCGCGGAAGGCGGGAGCGGGGGTCATCCTGACGCCCGGCCGGTGCTCACCGGCTCGGACATCGCCCGCGGGTCGGCCCCCACCGGCGATCCCACGGAGCTGCGCGGCGATACGGCGCCCGTGATCGCCGTCGGGGACGTCCTCGTCCGGGCGGTCGCGAGCGGGGACGGCCCGATGGCCCGGGCGGCGGGCAAGGAGGACGCCGGCGCGCTGCTGGGCCCCCACGTCCACCTCTTCCGGCCGGACCCGGCGCGCCTGGACGCCTGGTTCCTCGCCGGGTTCCTGGGGGCGGAGGAGAACATCGCCGGCGCGTCGACGGGCAGCACGGTCCTGACGGTCAGCCCGGGCCGGCTCCGTGTTCCCCTTCTCCCGCTGGAGGAGCAGCGGCGGTACGGGGAGGCGTTCCGGCACGTGCACGAGCTGCGGGCGGAGGCGCGGCGGGCGACACGGCAGGCGGAGGAGACGGCGCGGCTGCTGACGGTCGGACTGACCGGCGGACAGTTGCTGCCGACCCGGGACGCGGCCTCAGGTGCTCAGCGCGGCGATGTATCCCCCTAGGTCGTGTCCGCAAAGTCCCGTCGTCCGCCCGAAGGGCGGGCCCCGCGGCGTCTGGTGCGTGC
>NZ_MUND01000596.1 GCF_002154375.1 Streptomyces glaucescens
TTCCTCGGTGCTTTCCAGGTTCTCGCTCTCGCGTTTCCCTTTCCGGCGGCTCCGACTTTATCAGATCCTTTCGGGCCTGACTCCCAGTCAGAGGGGGTTGTCCTCGCGGCCCTTGGGCCGTTCCGACGTCTCAAACTTTAGCGGATCCTCTCGGCGATTCCCAATCGGGCCGCCGAGCCCCGAATCGAATTGAATTCCGGCACGCCGAAATCAACCCCGTCGGGAGATCTTGCTGGTGGTTTGAGGTGCCGCTTTCGCGGCGGAAGTGCCGTCGCAGAACCGTTCCGGCTCCGCGACAACCCGAAGAACTCTACGGATCCGACTGGGTGGTGTCAAGCCGACCCTGTCAAGATCTTTTATGACCGGTTCGAGGACCGCGTCAGTCCAGGTCGGAGAGGCGTCCGCCGGCGTCCGGCTGGGCGTGCTCCACCCGGCGCAGCAGCCGGGTCAGGACCTCGCCGAGGACGCCACGCTCCACGGGTGTGAGGTCCTGGAGCAGGTCCTCCTCGAAGACGGTGGCGAGGCGCATGGCCTCCAGCCACTTCTCACGGCCCTCGGGGGTCAGCTCCACGATCACCCGTACGCGGTTGTTCTCGTCCCGCTCCCGGGTGACCAGGCCCTCCGTGACCATGCGGTCGATCCGGTGGGTCATGGCGGCCGGGGTGAGGCCGAGGCGCTTGGCGAGCTCGCCGGGGCCCATGCGGTACGGGGCGCCGGACAGCACGAGGGCCTTGAGGACCTCCCACTCGGCGTTGCTGATGCCGAGGGCGGCGGTCTGGCGGCCGTAGGCGACGTTCATACGGCGGTTCAGCCGGGACAGGGCCGAGACGATCTTCTCGACCTGGGGGTCGAGGTCCTGGAACTCGCGCTGGTAGGCGGCGATCTGTTCTTCGAGGGTCGGCTCACTGACGCCGGGGGTGTCGCCCATGGGGCCGAGTATGGCACGGAACCGCTTGGCATTGAAGTCCTTCGCCATGTACTCTTTAGCTTCGAAGTTTAGGGTCGAAGTCTTCACTCCTAACTTGTTGCTGCTGTCTGAGAGAGGTGAACGTGACCAGGGCTATGGGCGCTGCGATGCGCCGGATCCACGTGGGCAACGCGCTCAGCGCGTTCGGGCTCGGCTTCACCGTCCCCTATCTGTACGTCTATGTGGCGCAGGTGCGGGGGCTCGGTGCTGTGACGGCGGGGATGGTGCTCGCCGTCTTCGCCGTGGCCGCGCTGATAGTGCTGCCGTTCGCCGGCCGGGCGATCGTGCGGCAGGGCCCGCTTCCGGTGCTGCAGACCGCCCTGGTCACGGCCGCCGTCGGGGCGCTGGGCCTGGGACTCGCGGGCGGCGCGGCCACCGTGCTGCTGGCGGCGGCGCTTCTGGGGGCCGGGCAGGCCGTGATGCAGCCGGCGCTGGCGACGATGATCGTGGACTGCTCGTCGGCGGAGACGCGGTCGCGGGCGTTCGCGATGCAGTTCTTCCTGCAGAACCTGGGTCTGGGTGTCGGTGGTCTGATCGGCGGCCACCTCGTCGACACCACGCGGGTCTCCTCCTTCACCCTGCTGTTCGCGATCGAGGCGGCGATGTTCCTGCTGCTGGTCGTGGTGATGGCGACGGTGCGGATGCCGCACTCGCCGCGGATCAAGGGCGCTCCGGCGCAGTCCGCCAAGGGCGGCTGGAAGCAGCTGCTGGGCAACCGCGCGATGGTGCATCTGTCCGTGCTCGGCTTCGTGCTGTTCTTCGCCTGCTACGGACAGTTCGAGTCCGGGCTCAGCGCGTACGGCGTGGAGGCCGCCGGGATATCGACGTCCACGCTGGGGACGGCGCTGGCCGCCAACACCGCGATGATCGTCGTCGCCCAGTTCGCCGTGCTGCGGTTCGTGGAGCGGCGGCGGCGTTCCCGGGTGATCGCCGCTGTGGGGCTGATCTGGGCCGTGGCCTGGCTGGCGGCCGGGTACGCGGGGCTGGGGCACGGCAGCCAGGAGATGGCCACGGCCGCGTTCGTGTCGACGTACGCGCTGTTCGGGCTGGGTGAGGCGATGCTGTCGCCGACCGTGGCGCCGCTGGTCGCCGATCTGGCGCCGGAGGGCCTGGCCGGGCAGTACAACTCGGCGTTCGCCCTGGTGAAGCAGCTGGCCCTGGCGGTCGGTCCCGCGGTGGGCGGGCCCATGGGCGCTTCGCTGCACGGGCCGTACATCGTGACGTTCCTGCTGTTCTCGCTCGGTATCAGTGTCCTGGCGATACGCCTGGGCCGTCGGCTGACCGAGGCGCAGGACCAGCCGTGGCTCGCCCGGAACCGGGTCATCGCGCGCGGTGGGTCGGCGGCGGAGCCGGTGTCCGCCGAGGCGTGACCCTGCGGAGGGGGTGAGGTCTTCTCACCCCTCTCGTCCTCTCCCCCCGCGTCCTGTCACCCTCTCCGGAGCGCGAACTCGCACCACACCGCCTTGCCGCCGCCCGGGGTTCGGCGGCAGCCCCAGTTGGAGGCGATGGTGGCGACGATGGCGATGCCCCGGCCGGATTCGTCGCCGGGCTCGGCGCGGCGGCGGCGCGGGAGGTGGTCGTCGCCGTCGGTCACCTCGATGATCAGTCGGCGGTCGGTGCGGCGCAGACGCAGGCGCATGGGTGGGGTGCCGTGCTGGAGCGAGTTGGCGACCAGTTCGCTGGCGGCCAGGACGCCCAGGTCGTGCAGGTCCGCCGGGAAGCGCCAGCTGGTGAGGACGCCCGAGGCGAAGGCCCGGGCGCGGGGGGCCGCCTCGACTCCCCCGAGGAGTTCCAGCGCGGCGTTGCGGAAGAGTTCGGCGGCCGGACCCGTGCGGGCCGGGTGCTGGAGGACGAGGACGGCGACGTCGTCGTCGTGGTCCGCGGTGACACCGGCGGAACGCACCAGGCGGTCGCAGACGACCTGGGGGGTGCCGGTGGCGCCGGCCAGGGCGCGTTCCAGGCCGGCGATGCCTTCGTCCAGGTCCGCGTCGCGCCGTTCGACCAGCCCGTCCGTGTAGAGGACGGCGGTGGAGCCGGGGCCGAGGGCGATGGAGCCGGAGGAGTGCATCCAGCCGCCGGTGCCGAGCGGCGGGCCGGTGGGCTCGTCGGCGCGCTGGACGGTGCCGTTCTCGTCGCGCACCAGGATCGGCAGGTGGCCGGCCGACGCGTAGACCAGCCGGCCCTCGTTGGGGTCGTGGACGGCGTAGACACAGGTGGCGATCTGGTTGGCGTCGATCTCGGTGGCGAGGCCGTCGAGGAGTTGCAGCACCTCGTGCGGGGGCAGGTCCAGGCGGGCGTAGGCGCGCACCGCGGTGCGCAGCTGGCCCATGACGGCCGCCGCGCGGACGCCGCGGCCCATGACGTCGCCGATGACGAGGGCGGTGCGGCCGCCGCCGAGGGTGATCACGTCGTACCAGTCGCC
>NZ_MUND01000597.1 GCF_002154375.1 Streptomyces glaucescens
GGGCGATGCGCTCGGTGGTCAGCAGGATCAGGCCGCCCGCCGCGACCACACCGCAGCTCAGGGCGAGCGCCGTGCCCGTCGTGCCGTAGCGGAAGGTCTCGCCGAACATCGTGATGCCGACCGCCGCCGCCACCACCGGGTTCACCACGGTGAGCGTGGCCAGCGGGGCCGCGAGCCCGGCGCCCCGGTAGGAGGCCTGGGACAGCAGCAGACCGGCCGTGGCGAGCACGCCGATCGCGGCGAGGGACGGCAGATCGGCCGCCGACACCCCGCCGGTCCAGCCGACCGCGACCGTCTTGGTGAAGACCGAGGAGATGCCGAAGGCGATGCCGGACGCCGTCGCGAGCAGCAGCGAACGCATCGCCGGATGCCGGTGCGCGGCCCGGCCCGCGATCATCAGGGCCGTCACCGCACCGGCGGTCACCAGGAACACCGCCACCTGCTGCGGTCCGCCCAGCGACTGGGAGCCGGACGCGCCGACCAGGGACAGCAGCCCGGCCAGTCCCACGGTCGCCATGACGGCTCCGCGCCAGGCGGTCGCACCGGCCCGTCGGCCCACGAACAGGGCCGCCATCGGAAGCGCGAAGACGATGGTGAGGGCGCCCAGCGGCTGAACCACGCTCAGCGGGCCGTAGGCCAGCGCCACCACGTGCAGCAGTCCGCCGAGGCCGTTCAGCGCCACCGCCGCCCACCAGCCCGGCCGACGCAGCGGCGCGTACTGCTCGCCCGGCGAGGACTCCGCGACCCGCTCCTGCACGATCGCCCCGCCCGCGTAGGCGACGGCGGACACCAGCGACAGCAGAACGGACAACGCGAGGGCGCTCATGAGCTGCTCCTCTGCGTGAGGCGGGGGCGCGGGGCCCGGCGCGGCAAGCGGTCGGCTTCCATGCCAACACGATGCCCTGCCGGTCTGTTCCCCGTCGTCGTACTTGAGCACACAATGCGTACTACTGCCGATGGAGTACGGACGGCGTGCGGTCATCCCCAAGACGGGCACCGGGAGGGGGGACCCCTGGGAGCGGACCCTTAGGGGCCCTGCTACTACTGGTCCTCGTGGACCTCGACGTGGACCTCGACCCCGGACTCGCCGCGCTGCGCGCGCCCGGCGGATTCTTCCCGCTGCGCGCCGCCGCGCGCCCGCCCCGGGCGCTGCCGACCCTGGCGGAGGTGTACGCCGGGCGACCCGGTCACGTTCACGGCGATCCCCTGGACTTCCGCGTCCGCAAGGTCGCCGCCGCCCTGCGCGCCCCCGAGCCGCGGACCGCCGCCTCCGTGGCCCACCTCGGGCTCGCCGCCCGCCTCTGGTCCGTCGCCCTGGGCTGCGCCGCGCTCTACGGCCGCCTCCCCGCCCTCGACCCGGGGCGGCTCCACTGGGACCCCGACGCGAGCGCCCCGGACGACCTGTGGCTGCCCGAGGTGATCCCTTCCCGGCGGGCGGGCGACCCCGCCGCCCTCGCCGACGCCGTGCTGCGCGGGCACCTCGTCCCCCTGGCCGCCGCCGTACGCGCCCGGCACCGGCTCGCGCCCGGCCTGCTGCGCGGCAACGCCGCCTCCGCGCTGGCCGGTGCAGCGCGCACCCTGGAGCAGTGGGCGCGGGCGCACGGCCGTCCCGAGGTCGCCGCCCGGACCCGCACCCTCACCGCCGGCCTGTTCGCCGACCCCCTCCTCGCGGGCACCGGCACCCTCACCGGCACCGCCTTCCGGCGCCGCAGCTGCTGCCTCTACTACCGGGTGCCCGGCTCCGGGGTGTGCGGCGACTGCTGCTTCACCCGGCCACCGCGGTCTTCCCCGCGCGCCGCATCTGGGTGACCATGAAGGCATCAACCGCTGAGACAGGGGGTTCACGGGTGCGCGTGGGACTGCTGACCCGGGAGTACCCGCCGGACGTCTACGGCGGCGCGGGCGTCCATGTGGAGTTCCTGGCCCGGGAGTTGCGCTCCCTGGTCGACCTGGAGGTGCACTGCTGGGGCGAGGCCTCCCGGGCGGAGCGCGGCGCCGGTGTGGTGCGCCACCGCCCCTGGCCCACGCTCGACGGCGCCAACGACGCGCTGCGCACCTTCTCCGTGGACCTGGCGATCGCCGCCGCGCTCGAAGGCCGCGACCTCGTCCACTCCCACACCTGGTACGCCAATCTGGCCGGGCACATCGCCAAGCTGCTCCACGGCATCCCGCACGTGCTCACCGCCCACTCCCTGGAGCCGCTGCGCCCCTGGAAGGCCGAGCAACTGGGCGGCGGGTACGCCCTGTCGAGCTGGGCCGAGCGCACCGCGATGGAGGCGGCCGACGCGGTGATCGCCGTCTCCGGCGCCATGCGCGAGGACATCCTCGCCTGCTACCCGGCACTGGACCCGGCCCGGGTCCACGTGGTCCACAACGGCATCGACACCGAGCTGTACCGGCCCGATCCGGCCACCGACGTACTGCACCGCCTCGGCGTCGATCCCGCCCGCCCCTACGTCCTCTTCGTCGGCCGCATCACCCGCCAGAAAGGCGTCCCCCACCTGCTGCGCGCCGTCCGGGACATCGACCCGGCAGCTCAGGTCGTGCTGTGCGCGGGAGCCCCCGACACCCCGGAGATCGACCGGGAGTTCCGCGAGCTGTACCGGGAGCTGAGCGGGGCGCGGGAGGGCGTGCACTGGATCCCGCGGATGCTGCCGCGCCCCGAGGTGATCCAGCTCCTCACCCATGCCGCCGTGTTCGCGTGCCCGTCGGTGTACGAGCCGCTGGGCATCGTCAACCTGGAGGCGATGGCCTGCGGCACCCCCGTCGTCGCCTCCCGGGTCGGCGGCATCCCGGAGGTCGTCGCGGAGGGCAAGACGGGCCTGCTGGTGCCGGTGGACGACGAGTTCGAGGCGGGTCTCGCCCAGGCCCTGGACGCGGTGCTCGGCGACCCGGAGGGCGCCCGGCGGATGGGCGAGGCGGGGCGGGACCGGGCGGTCGGGGAGTTCGGCTGGGACACGGTGGCCCGGCGCACCGCCCGGCTCTACGAGCGGGTCGTCGCCGACGGAACGTAGTGTGCCGGCGCGGCCCTCGAACAGGATTGTCCCGCCCGTGTCCGGGCAGGTTCTCTGCAACCAGCGTGAGGGGAGCGGCCATGCGTCGTGGGGGGCCTTCGGTGCTCGGAATCGTCCTCGCCGGAGGCGAGGGCAAGCGTTTGATGCCGCTGACCGCGGACCGAGCCAAACCCGCGGTCACCTTCGGCGGCACCTACCGGCTCGTCGACTTCGTCCTGTCCAACCTCGTCAACGCGGACATCCTGCGGATCTGTGTGCTGACGCAGTACAAGTCGCACTCGCTGGACCGGCACATCACCACCACCTGGCGGATGTCCAGCCTGCTCGGCAACTACGTCACCCCGGTCCCCGCCCAGCAGCGCCTCGGCCCACGCTGGTACCTGGGCAGCGCGGACGCCATCCTCCAGTCGCTGAACCTGGTGTACGACGAACAGCCCGAGTACGTCGCGGTGTTCGGCGCCGACCACGTGTACCGCATGGACCCGCGGCAGATGCTCGCCCAGCACATCGAGTCCGGGGCCGGCGTGACCGTCGCGGGCATCCGGGTGCCGCGCGCCGAGTCCCCGTCCTTCGGGGTGATCACCCCCGGCTCGGACGGGCGGACGGTGCAGCGGTTCCTGGAGAAGCCGGCCGATCCGCCGGGGCTGCCGGACGCCCCCGACTGCGTCTTCGCCTCGATGGGCAACTACCTCTTCACCACCAAGGTCCTCATCGAGGCGCTCCAGCGGGACGCAGAGGACGAGAGCTCGGTGCACGACATGGGCGGCTCGATCCTGCCCCAGCTCACCGCGCGCGGCGAGGCCCAGCTGTACGACTTCGGCGACAACCACGTGCCCGGCGAGACCACCCGCGACCAGGGGTACTGGCGGGACGTGGGCACCCTCGACGCCTACTACGAGGCGCACATGGACCTGATCGCCGAGCGCCCCGCCTTCAACCTGTACAACCGCCACTGGCCCATCTACACCCACTCCAACCAGCTCTCCCCGGCCCGCTTCAACGGCGGCGGCATCGCGGGCGAGTCGATCATCAGCTCGGGCTGCCTGATCCGGGGGCAGGTGACCCGGTCCGTGCTCTCGCCGGGGGTGGTGGTCGACCCCGGCGCGGTGGTGCAGGGCTCGGTGCTGCACGACAACGTGCACATCGGCCGGGGTGCGGTGGTGCGCGGCGCCATCCTGGACAAGAACGTCGAGGTGCCGCCGGGCGCCACGATCGGCGTGAATCCCGAGCGGGACGCCGAGCTGTACACGGTGTCCAAGGGCGGGGTGATCGCGCTCGGGAAGGGGCAGCTGGTCTCGTGACCCGATCCGCTGTTGACCGAGCGTAGCCCGACGGTCCTCGAGTGTGAGCGGACGGATCGACCGCTTGCCCATTCGTGGTCGACGCGAGGCCGGTCGTTGACCGCTGCCGACCCGCTCGGAGCCCCAGCGCGGCCCGCCGGCCGGTCCCGGCGGCCTGGCCGCACTGCCGCGCGGCCCGCTGACCGACGTCCGCCGTCTGCCCGGGCTGCCGCGCGGCGCCCTCTGCGGCACGGGCCGGGTCCTCGGCATCGGCGTCTCCGCCGCCGGTTCCACCCGGGACGCCGGCTCCTCCCGGCCGTCGCCTGCGCGCGCCCGGCGCCCGGCGCACCGCCGGCGCGGTCGTCGGCCTCGACGACGTCCACCGCGTCCGCAGGCCGCCGACGGCACCGTCGACGACGTGCTGATCCCCGTCGTCGCGGGCCCCCGCGGCGCCGGCTCGACGACCGCGGCGCCGTCCCGCTGCGGGCTCGCCGGCGACGCCGAGCACGTCCCCCGGCCCAGACCGGCTCGTCCAGGCGCCCACCGGCGGGGCACGGACGCTGATCAAGGCCTGTACGCCCTGATCGAGACGGGTTTGGCGGCAGGGCCCGGCGCTCCGTAAAATCCGACGTTCGAATGCGGGCGCGAGTCGGAGCGCCGCCAGGGCAGAAGCAGGGAACGCAGCGGCGATGACGGTCACAGAAGACGGCACCCAGACCACGGACGAGGTGGTCTACGGGCCCGGCATCGACCCCGAGCGCCTGGCGATCTGCCTCAGCGTGCTCGAAGAGCTGGACAAGCTGGAGGTCGACCACCCCGACGCGATCAAGGTGCGCCGGGCCACCTCGCAGATCTACCGCACGGTCAAGCAGCGCCGCCGCCAGGAGCGCCGGGCCGCCAAGACCGCGCACGACCGGCAGGTCACCGAGGCCACCGCGACCGGCTCCGCCGAGCGCATCGACGACGAGACCGAGGGCATCCTGCCCTCCTCCAAGATCGAGGCGGGCCGGATCGCCGGGATACTCCAGCGCCCGCGCTCCTGCTACGTCTGCAAGACGCGGTATGTCGAGGTCGACTACTTCTACCACCAGCTCTGCCAGAACTGCGCCGCCGAGAACCGGGCCAAGCGCGACGCCCGCGCCGACCTCACCGGCAAGCGCGCGCTGCTCACCGGCGGCCGGGCCAAGATCGGCATGTACATCGCGCTGCGGCTGCTGCGCGACGGCGCCCACACGACGATCACCACCCGGTTCCCCAAGGACGCCATCCGCCGCTTCAAGGCCATGGAGGACTCGGCGGACTGGATCCACCGCCTGGAGGTCGTCGGCATCGACCTGCGCGACCCGGCCCAGGCCGTGGCCCTCGCCGACCAGGTCGCCGAGGCCGGTCCGCTCGACATCCTGATCAACAACGCCACCCAGACCGTGCGCCGGCTGCCCTCCGCCTACGCCGCCCTGGTCGAGGGCGAGAGCGCCCCGCTGCCGGCCGGGGAGCTGCCCGCCCACCACGTGATCGGCGCCTTCAACTCCGGCGCGGTCGACGGCCTCGCCGCGCTGCCCGTCGGGACCAGCGGCCTGGACGCCCAGCAGGTCGCCGACCTCGCCCTGGTGGCGGGCAACGCCAGCGTCGCACGCCACCTCGACGGCACCGCCATCGACGCCGGCGGCCTGGTGCCGGACGTCGTGGACACCAACACCTGGGTGCAGACCATCGAGCAGATCTCCCCGGTGGAGCTGCTGGAGACCCAGCTGTGCAACTACACCGCGCCGTTCATCCTGATCAGCAAGTTGCGCACGGTGATGGCCGAGGCCGCCCGGAAGGCGTCCAGCAAACGCTCCTACGTCGTCAACGTCTCCGCGATGGAAGGCGTCTTCAGCCGCGGCTACAAGGGCGCCGGGCACCCGAACACCAACGCCGCGAAGGCCGCGATGAACATGGTGACGCGGACCAGCGCCCAGGAGATGTTCGACACCGACCGCATCCTGATGACCTCGGTCGACACCGGCTGGATCACTGACGAGCGCCCGCACTTCGACAAGCTGCGCCTCGCCGAGGAGGGCTTCCACGCCCCGCTCGACCTGGTCGACGGCGCGGCCCGGGTCTACGACCCGATCGTGCGCGGCGAGGCGGGCGAGGACCTGTACGGCGTCTTCCTGAAGGACTACGCGCCGGGCAAGTGGTGATCGTGCCGGGCGGCGGCGTCGGGTGACCCTGCCGGGCGGCGGCGTCGGCTGACCGGGGCGAGCCGAGCCGAGCCGGGCCGGGCCGGACCCGGCCGTCGGGTGACGTGACGTCAGCGGCACGGTCGGTGCACCACCGGCCCGCCGCCCGCAAGTCCTGCTCCGCCGAACGGGTGGGCGCACACCGGGGCGCCCACCCTCTTCTTTTGCGCACTCCGCCGTACATCCGTTCAGCGCGCTGGGCCGAGCGGGTGACTGTCAAACGGGTCATCATGTAGCAAAAGGGTGCAAGGGGTTGTGTCACGCATGAGGGATGACTTGGCACAGTCGCACCCGATCTCCCGTTGTTTTGAGCCCCATCGAGCGGACGGCCGCTCATTTGGTTAACCTGAGGCGGACGGACAGCAGCACGGGTCCCTACCCACACCCATTTGTCCGTCCCGGGATCAGCCGGCGCACAACGGCCTGCCTCCCGCGACTTGTCGACGCCACCGCGTCCGGACGGATTCCACCCAGACCCGAGTGCGCGTCGGTCGCGGACCGCGGACCCACCGGCGAGCCCGAGGGTGACCCGACACATAAGGAGTGCGCGGTGACACCGGAGAAGAAGAATCGCGAGCAGCGCCCCAAGGATCGCGCCGAGCGCGCGGGCCGGCGCCCAGGCGAGATCGGCAGCCTCGACGTGTGGGCCCGTTCGGCCCCGATCCGCCTCGCGGGTTACGAGGACGACCTCGCCGAGCCGCACATCCTGCCCAGCGTCGACTGAACGCCGGGCAGCCTGCCGCGATCACCGGTCAGCTGGGCGTGCGAGACTCACGCCCATGCTGATCAGAGAAGCCACCGCCGACGACTGGCCGCGCATCTGGCCGTTCTGGCATCGCATCGTCGCCGGCGCGGAGACCTACACCTGGGACCCCGACACCGGCGAGGAAGCGGCGCGTGCCCTCTGGATGAGCCCGGCCAAACGCGTCTACGTCGCCGAGGACGCCTCCGGAGCCGTCGTCGGCTCCGCCTACCTGACCCCCAACTACGGCGGTCCCGGCGCCCGCATCGCCAACGCCGGCTTCATGGTCGACCCCGACCAGGGCGGCCGCGGCATCGGCCGCGCCCTCGCCGAGCACGTTCTCGCCGAGGCGACGGCACACGGCTACCGGGGCATGGTGTTCAACGCCGTCGTCGAGACGAACCCCGCCGTGCGGCTCTGGACCTCCCTCGGCTTCACCGTCCTCGGCACGGTGCCGGAGGCTTTCGACCATCCCCGGCACGGGCCGGTGGGGCTGCACATCATGTACAAGGCGCTGTGACCGGCGCACGGCGGAACCGTGCGCCGACGAGCTGCGGGAACCGCGCGCCGACGAGTGCTGGGACCCGCTAGCCGAGCGGCGCGATCCGCTCCCACGGGCGCTGCCGCTCCAACTGGGCCGCCACGTCCAGCAGTACGGCCTCCGACCCCGGCCGCCCCACCAGCTGCACGGCGCACGGGGCGCCGGAGGCAAGCGTGCCGAGCGGGACCACCATCGCGGGCCAGCCGGTGAGGTTCCACGGCGGGGTCATCGGCGCGTACGCCGAGTTGGCGGCGACGTTGCGCAGCCAGCCCCGCTCGTGCCACGGCGCCACCCGCGGGGAGCGGCGGGCGAGCGCGGGGGTGAGCAGCACGTCGTACTCGTCGAAGAACGGCTTCAGCCGCCGGCGCAGCGCCTCCCGGTCCGCGCCGGTGCCCACCCGCCCGGCGAACCGCCGCCCGATGGCCGCGTGGACGCGGGTCCGCCGGGTCAGCAGCCGCGGATCGAGGTCATGGACGTCGACGGATGCGCCCGCCGTCCAGTGCGCCAGCGCGGTCACGGCCAGCGTCCTGGGATAGGGCGGGTCGGCGCGCCGCACCTGGTGCCCCGCCTTGATCAGCAGCCCGGCCGCCTCCCGTGCGGCGGACGTGTACGGCTTGCCGAGGGCTGCCCCGGCCAACGGGCTGCGCAGCGACAGGGCGATCCGGCGGGTGGCGGCCGTTTCCGGCCGTGTCCCGTCGACGTCACGGTCAGCGAGGACGGAGAGCATCAGCCTTGCGTCCGCGACCGTGGTGGCGAACGGGCCGTTCTCCGTCATGCCGAACCAGTCGTTGCCGCCGAGGCCGGCCGGGACCACCCCGTGACCCGGCTTGATCGCGACCAGTCCGCAGTTGGCCGCCGGTATCCGCAACGACCCCATGCCGTCGGTGCCGAGCGCGATCGGCACCATCCCGGCGGCCACGGCGGCGGCACTGCCGCCCGACGAGCCGCCCGCGGAACGGGAGGTGTCCCACGGGTTGCGGGAGGTGCCGTGCACCCCGTCCGTCGTCGCGAAGATGCACAGCTCGGGCACGTGCGTCAGGCCCACGACGACCGCGCCCGCGGCCCGCAGCCGGGCCACGGTGACATGGTCCCGTTCGGCCGGCGTGTCCGGTGTCGCCGCCGAGCCGTTGCGGCAGGTCTCGCCGCCGACCGGCACGTTGTCCTTGACGGCCACGGGCACACCGGCGAGCGGCAGACCGGCCAGATCCCCGCGCGCGCCCACCTCGTCGGCCTCCCGCAGCGCCGCCTCGGCCCGCACCACGCGGAAGGCCCCGATCCGTCCGTCCAGCCGCTCGATCCGCGCCAGGTGCTCCGCCACCACCTCCCGTGGCGTGACCTGCTTCTCCCGCACGGCGGCGGCGATCTCGACGGCGGTCCGTCCGACCCAGTTGGTCACGGGTGCTCCTCGGCGATGGGTGGGCCTACTGGCGAGTACGCAGGCAGCACTCTGCCCAACCCGGCCGGGCCGTGTCGAGAGGCGCGGTTCGAACCGGCCGTCGCAGGGGAGCTGTAGACCTCGTCGGGACCCCGTGACGACCCGGTCGCCGCGGCCCGACCCCGCGAACCGCCGGTCCCGGAGCAGCAGGGAGACCTTGTGCATGACGACCGCACCCTCGTCGAAGGGCGCCTGAGGCGTGTCCTCGACGAACGCCTCCGGCCCGCCGTCCACCCGGAGACCGTGCCGCTCGAGGTGACCGTGTGGCACGCCCCCGGCGAACCGGTGCCCGTCGCCGAGGGACTGGCGGCCGAGGGCGGGCCGGTCCGCCCCGGTGAGCGGTGGGGCGCGCCCTGGGGGACCAGCTGGTTCGGCGTGCGCGGGACCGTGCCGGTGCAGTGGGCCGGGCGGACCGTCGAGGCGCTGCTCGACCTCGGCTTCGACGGTGGCACGCCCGGCTTCCAGTGCGAGGGGCTGGTGTACCGGCCCGACGGCACCCCGGTGAAGGGCCTGCACCCGCAGAACCAGTGGGTGCGGATCGGCGCGCCCGTCCGCGGCGGGGAGGAGGTGCGGCTGCGCATCGAGGCCGCCTCCAACCCCGTCGTCCTGGGCTTCCCGCCCTTCCGGCCGACACCGCTCGGCGACCCGGAGACCGCCGGGCGCGAGCCGCAGTACACGCTCGGGCGGATGGAGCTGGCCGTCTTCGACGAGACGGTGTGGCAGCTGGTCCTCGACCTGGAGGTGCTCGGCGAGCTGATGGCCGAGCTGCCGGTGGACTCCGCGCGCCGCTGGGACGTCCTGCGGGCGGTCGAGCGGGCCCTGGACGCCGTCGACCTCCAGGACGTGGGCGGCACCGCCGAGCGGGCGCGGGCCCGCCTCCGGGGCGTCCTCGCCGCGCCCGCCGCCCCCTCGGCGCACCGGATCAGCGCGGTCGGGCACGCCCACATCGACTCGGCGTGGCTGTGGCCGCTGCGCGAGACCGTGCGCAAGGTGGCCCGTACGGCCGCGAACATGACCGCGCTGATCGAGGACGAGCCGGAGTTCGTCTTCGCCATGTCGCAGGCCCAGCAGTGGGCGTGGGTGAAGGAACACCGGCCCGAGGTGTGGGCCCGGGTGAAGGAGGCGGTGGCCGGCGGGCGGTTCGTGCCGGCCGGCGGGATGTGGGTGGAGTCGGACACCAACATGCCGGGCTCGGAGGCGATGGCCCGCCAGTTCGTCCACGGCAAGCGGTTCTTCCTGGACGAGTTCGGCATCGAGAACGACGAGGTCTGGCTGCCGGACACCTTCGGCTTCGCCGCCGGGCTCCCGCAGATCATCGGTGCGGCGGGAGCGAAGTACCTGCTGACGCAGAAGATCAGCTGGTCCCGCACGAACACCTTCCCGCACCACACCTTCCACTGGGAGGGCATCGACGGCACCCGGATCTTCACCCACTTCCCGCCCGTCGACACCTACAACTGCGCCATGCGCGGCGCCGAACTCGCGCACGCCGCCCGCACCTTCCGCGAGAAGGGCCGCGCCCGGCACTCCCTCGCACCCACCGGCTTCGGCGACGGGGGCGGCGGCACCACCCGCGAGATGGTCGCCCGCGCCGCCCGGCTGCGCGACCTCGAAGGCTCCCCGACCGTGCGCTGGGAGACCCCCACCGCCTTCTTCGCCCGCGCCGAGGCCGAGTACCCGCAGCCGCCCGTCTGGGTCGGTGAGCTGTACCTGGAACTCCACCGCGCCACCTTCACCAGCCAGGCCGGCACCAAGCGGGGCAACCGCCGCGGCGAGCACCTGCTGCGCGAGGCCGAACTGTGGGCGGCGACGGCCGCCGTACGGACCGGATCCGCCTACCCCTACGAGGAGTTGGACCGGCTGTGGGAGACGGTGCTGCTGCACCAGTTCCACGACATCCTGCCGGGGTCCTCCATCGCCTGGGTGCACCGGGAGGCCCGCCAGACGTACGCGCGGGTGGCGCGGGAGCTGGACG
>NZ_MUND01000598.1 GCF_002154375.1 Streptomyces glaucescens
TCGAGGGCGACGTCGACTTCGTCTTCGGCCGGGCCACCGCCGTCTTCGAGCACTGCCACTTCCGCACCCTGGACCGCACCGACCTGGCCGGCGCCCCGTACGGCTTCGTCTTCGCCCCGTCGACCGCGGCCCCCAACCCACGCGGCTACCTCGTCACCCGGTGCCGGATCAGCAGCGAGGCGCCCGACGGGTACTACAAGCTGGCCCGCCCCTGGGTGCCCAGCTCCGACCCGACCGCCCGGCCCTCCCTCGTCGTCCGGGACACCTGGCTCGGCCCCGGCATCGACGCGGTCGCGCCCTACGCCAACATGTCGGACGCCTTCCCCTGGCAGAACCAGCGGTTCGCCGAGTACCGCAACCTGGGCCCCGGCGCCCGGGTCACCGCTGCGGAGAACCGGCCCCGGCTGACGGCCGCCGAGGCGGGTGAGCACACCGAGCGGGCGTACCTCGGCGACTGGCGGCCGGATGCCTGAGCCGCCGCCGGCGCTCAAGGAGGAGTTGACGTTCCCGCTCGCCTGGGGCGCCTCGCCCGTGCGCGACTTCGGTGCCTGGCGGCGGGCCGCCCGTGCCACGGTCGAGGCGCATCTGCTGGTCGGCCGGCAGGACGGGACGCCGTACGCCCCCGAGTACGGCGGGCGGGAGGAAGGGGACGGGTACACACGGGAGCTGGTGACCGTCTCCCTCACCCGCTACGCACGCGTCCGCGGCGTGCTGCTCACCCCGCACGGGCGCGGGCCGTTCCCCGCGGTGCTGCTGCTGCACGACCACGGGTCCAGGTTCGACATCGGCAAGGAGAAACTGGTCCGGCCCTGGTACGACGACACCCGGCTGGCCTCCGCACGGGACTGGGCGGAGCGGTGCTTCAGCGGGCGGTTCGTCGGTGACGAGCTGGCCCGGCGCGGCTATGCCGTGCTGTGTCTGGACGCGCCGGGCTGGGGCGACCGGGGGCCGCTCGCGTACGCGCAGCAGCAGGCGCTGGCCGCGCACTTCTACCAGCTGGGCTCGTCCCTCGCCGGGCTCATGGCGCGGGAGGACGCCCGGGCCGCATCCTTCCTGGCCGGGCTCGACCGGGTCGACGCCCGCCGGGTGGCCGCTCTCGGCTTCTCCATGGGCGGTTACCGGGCCTGGCAGGCGGCCGCGCTCGGCGACGACATCGCCGCCGCGGCGAGCGTGTGCTGGATGACCGGCCTGAAGGAGATGCTGGTGCCCGGCGACAACTCCCTGCGCGGGCAGTCGGCGTACTACATGCTGCATCCGGGGCTCGCCCGGCACCTCGACCTCCCCGACGTCGCGAGCATCGCCGCCCCCAGGCCGATGCTCTTCTTCCACGGCGGCCTGGATCCCCTGTTCCGTGCCGAGGGGGTACGGGCGGCCCACGAGAAGCTGCGCGCCGTGTGGCGGTTCCACGGCGCCGAGGAGCGGCTGCGGCTGAAGACGTGGCCGGACCTCGGCCACGTCTTCACCGACCGGATGCAGGACGAGGTGTTCGCCTGGCTCGACGGCGTGCTGTGAGGCTCACCGCCGTACCGGGCGGACCGACTCCAGGGTCGGCACCACGGGCGTGATCGTTCCGTCGGCCGCGAACCGGAGGCGGTCGACCGTGGTCTCCCGGTGGGTGCCGTCGCCGCCGGGCCGCCCGGGGCCGTCGAGGGCGAAGCGGTGGTAGACGACGTACCAGTCGTCGGTGCCGGGCCTGTTCACCACCGAGTGGTGGCCGGTGCCGAGGATGCCGTACTCCGGGCGCTTGGCGAGGATCGTGCCCCGCTTCGTCCACGGGCCGAGCGGGCTCGGGCCGGTCGCGTAGGCCACGTGGTAGTTCTCGCTGCGGGTGTCGTCCTCGGACCACATGAAGTAGTAGGTGCCCTGCCGCTTCACCACGAACGAGCCCTCGCGGAAGTCCGCCGGGGTGATGTCCCGGACCCGGGCGGCGTCGAAGGAGGTCATGTCGTCGTTCAGCGGGACGACGTAGCCCCGTCCGTTGCCCCAGTAGAGGTACGACGTGCCGTCGTCGTCGGTGAAGACGGCCGGGTCGATCATCTGGCCCGCGAACTGCCCCTCGGCGACCAGGGGTCTGCCGAGCGCGTCCTCGAAGGGGCCGGCGGGGGAGTCGGCGACGGCCACCCCGATCTGCTGCTCGGCGCAGAAGTAGAAGTAGTACTTCCCGTTCCTCTCGGCGATCGCGGGCGCCCAGGCGTACCGGTCCGCCCAGGTCACGTCCGGGCCGAGGTCGAGGATCACGCCGTGGTCCTCCCAGTGGACGAGGTCCTCGGAGGAGAAGGCCGTGAACCGGGTGCCTCCCCAGCCGCGGAAGCCGTCCGTCGTCGGGTAGAGCCAGTAGCGGCCGTCCATGTACCGGATGTCGGGGTCCGCGTACAGGCCGGGGAGGACCGGGCTGCGGGTGGGGACCGCCTCGACCGTCCAGGTGCGGGTGGTGCCGTCGGCCGCCCGCACCGTGTACGTCCGCGGGGTGCGGAAGTCCCGGCGGGTGCCGGAGGGCGGGGTGAGCGTGGCGCCCGCGCCGACGGCCAGTTCCGGGGCGAGGCGGCGCAGGTCGGCGTTCGGCTTCATCGGCAGCACGACCTTCGAGGCGGCCTCGGTGACGACGGCGTACCCCTTCTGGCCCTTCGCCGTCGCGTCCACCACGGATGCCGGGGTCACCGGGTAGGCGGCCAGCAGCCGGTCGTACTCCTCCTGGGTCACGGGCAGGACCGTGCCGTGCCGCGGGCTGGCCGGGAGCCGGTGGCCGCGCGACGGGATCCACTCGCCGGAGGCCAGGTCGGTGGTCTCGAAGGGGACATAGCCGCGCCCGCCGTATTCGTCGATGAAGAGGTACCACTTGTCCTCGGTGTTCGACTTGAACACGGTCGGGCCCTCGCCGCGGTCCAGCGCGCCGCTGCCGACACAGTCCGCGAGGAAGTCGTACGAGGTGCTGGTGAGGCGCGTCGACTTCTCGGCGGTGATGAACTTCGAGCAGGGGCTCGAACTGCCCGGGTCGCGTTCGTCCTTGGTGTAGCGGTAGTAGGTGCCCTCGTGCTCGACGACCGTGGAGTCGATCACCGAGTAGCCCGGGTCGCTCCACACCTTCGGCTCGCTGAAGGTGCGGAAGTCCTCCGTGGTGGCGTACAGCATCCTGTTGTAGGTGGAGCCCCGGTGCTCCGGGTCGTCCGGCGCGTACAGCTTGGACGCCCAGAAGACGACGTACGCGCCCAGCGACTCGTCCCAGTAGGCCTCAGGCGCCCAGGTGTTGCCCGCGGTGTCCGGGGAGACCCGCACCAGGCGCTGGTCGGTCCAGTGGACCAGGTCGGTCGACTCCCACACCATGATCGACTTGCTGCCGTGCCGCTGCACCTGGTCCCAGCTGCCGCTGGCGTTCCGGTACATCCGCAGATCGGTGGCGATCATGTAGAACCGGTCGCCCTCGGGGGAGCGGATCACGAACGGGTCGCGCAGGCCTTTCTCGCCGATCGTGGAGGTGAGGACCGGCTTGCCCGCGTTCAGCTCGCGCCAGTGCAGGGGGTCGTTGCCGCGGCTGAGGGCGTAGCGGATCTGTTCGCCGTCGGCGGTGCCCTCGCCGGTGAAGTAGGCGAAGAGGTAGCCGGCGTACTCCGGGGCTTTCACGGGAGGTGCTCCTGGGTGGGCGGTGCCCGGTGGGGCGGTGAGCAGGGCGAGGAGGAGGGCCAGGAAGGGGAGCAGGAGCAGGCGGGGGCGGCGCATGGCACTCCTGTGGGGATGTGGGGGATTCTGTTGGAAGACGGTGCCTTGGGAGTGTCAGGGGGCGGGGCCGGAGGGGTCAATCGGTGCGGGAGGGAAGAGCGCGAGCGAAAGTTTCCGACCCTTTCGGAAGGCCGGGTGTGCGAACGCCCCCGCCGGTCGTCACCGGCGGGGGCGTTCCTGGGTGCCGGGCGAGGGGGGCTCGCACCGGCACCGGCAACCGGACCGAGGGGGGCTCGGACCGGCGGCTGTGGGCCTACTTGTAGACGAGGTCGGAGGCCGTGTAGAGGCAGTGCGTGCCGTCCGGGCCGGTGCCCAGCTCCTTGGGCTCCTTGCCCGTGTTGTTGCCCTGGAAGCGGGTGCACGGCTTGATCTTCTTGCCGCTGTCGCCGTGGATGCGCACGTTGCGCAGGGCGGCCGTCTCGCCGAAGTTGGCGTTGATGCCGACGATCGACTTGCCGGGCGCGGTGACGTCGACGTCGTTGATGATCACCTGGCGGTTCTTGTACTGCGTCGAGCAGTTGCCGCAGGTGCGCACCAGCTTGCCGAAGTCGGAGACTTGGAACTTCGTCACGACCAGCTTGCCCGCGCCGTTGAACTGGAAGACCTTGTCGTCGGCCTTCCGCGCGCCGCCGCCGTGCACGGTGTAGACGGCCGAGGCCGACTTGCCCTTGAAGGTGGCGGCGTCCTCGCCGACGTCCTCCCACCACACGTTCTGCAGGGTGCAGCTGCCCATGCAGTGGATGCCGTCGGCCGCCGGGGCACCGAGGATGACGTTCTTCAGCACCGCGCCGTCGGCGAGCTTGAAGAGCGGGTCCTGGCCCTCGTCCTGTCCGGTGCCGCCGAGTTCGCCGGTGCCGTAGAAGCGCTTGTAGCCGCCGTCGTAGGTGCCGGAGACGGGGATGGTGCTGCTGACGGCCTTGGGGCCCTTGGCCGTCGGCCACGAGGACGCGGCGCCCGCGGAGGACAGCATCGTCGTGGTGACGATCGCCGCCCCGGTGATGCCGAGGGCGGTGGCGCCGGCGATCGCCGCGCGTCGTTTCGTGACGCGGCGGCGGTGGCGGACGCGCTGTTCGGCTCGTGCTGTCATGCCATTCCTTGCGTGGGAGGGAAACCTTGCGTCTCCTGGTCGCCACGGGCGGAGAAAGGGTTGCCGCGTCTTCCGATCTTTTTTCACGACTCCCCGCGCGGGGCGAAGTCGCCCGCCACGGCCAGCTCTTCGGACCCGGTGCGGGCCGTCGCCGCGTAGCTGTCGTCCCCGGCGTCCCGGCCGCCGCGCTCATGGTCGTACTGCCCCGCGAACACCCACTCGCCCGCCGGGACCGTACGGCCCTCCCTCAGCCGCCAGGTGTAGACGAGGAACCCGTCCTCCTCGCCGACCGTCAGCTCGAAGTCGTCCTCGGGCAGCGAGCGCCAGGCGCCCGTGGAGGACACCCCGCCGGTCTGCGCCACCCGCAACTGCACGACAAGCTCGGTGAGTTGCCCGGACGTCTTCAGCGTGACATTGCTCTGCGCCCAGAACTCGTTGCTGTGCGGATCCACCGAGCCGTCCGACCAGAGCGGGCCGTCCTCGACGTCACCGCCGGCGGGCAGCCGCGGGGGCGCCGACGACGACGGGCTGCCGGAGGGCGGCGCCGTGGACGACGGCGCGGCGGGCTCCTCCCGCCG
>NZ_MUND01000006.1 GCF_002154375.1 Streptomyces glaucescens
GTCCGCTACCGCGCGCTACCGATACGCGGTATCCGTGCCCGTTGTGGCTGGTGGCATGGGAAAGCCCCCACCGGATGGGGGGCGTAGTTTGCCGACAACGACCCTGTGCCTGCGTGGGGGCTTTGAGACCTCACGGGATGATGCTCATGCCCGCCAGATGCGGCGATTGTAGACCGGGACGTTGCCATCGGGGAGAGGTGCAGCGGGATCCGTGTGATCGGGCTGGCGGGGCGGGTTGCGGGTGGCCGGCCGCCGTGGGCCGGAGCGGGGCGCCTGGAGGGCTGCGAACCTGCGCAGGTGCTCGCCCGGCCGGGCGACCGGCCATCCCGCGTGGGGGGTCGGCGTGATCCATCCCAGTAGGTGCAGGCAGGCGCGGGGAGGGGTTTCACCGGATGCTCACACGGTCGGTGGGCACGAAACCCCGACACCTCTGGCCAAAGGTGACCGAATCTGATCGGGCACGAGAACGGCCCCGCGTCCGGGAAGGCACGGGGCCGTTGCGGGGTCAGGCGCTGACGCTCTGGTCCTCGTGCTTCTTCAGCAGGGCGAGCATCTTGCGGAACTCGTCCAACGGCATCTTGCGGATCAGATGGTGCGCCGCGGAGACCCCGTCGTCGTACGGGAACCGCTTGGGCTGGCCCGTCTCCGGATGCTCTGCGGTCTGCTGCTCCGGAACTGCCGGAGGCGCGTGCGTGACAACGCCGGCATGGGGTGCCGCCTCGGGGCCAGCATGGGGTGCCGCCTCGGGTCCCGTGACGGCCCTGCGTTCCGGAGAACTGACCGGGGTGCGGACCGTGACAGACGCCTTCGGCTGCTTCTCATCCTGTACCTGGGGAGGTTTCGGCAGCTTAGCCTTCGCAACTCGGGGAGGCTTCGGTTGTGGCGGCAGTTCTTGGTCTGCCTTCCACGTGGCGTACTGCTCTTCGGGCGGCAGGGCTGCGTACCGGCGCATTTCGCGGAAGGCGGTGAGCTTGCCGTCGAAGACGAGTTGCACCATCTCGTCGGTCAGTCGCAGCAGCCCGATCCGCTGGTTGAACCAGCCCTTGGACTTCCCCATCGCGCGGGCCGCCGCAGCTTGGTTGCCGTCGTGGAGTTCGAGCATGGCCCGCAGGCCGTCGGCTTCCTCGATCGGGTTGAAGTTGGCGCGCTGAACGTTCTCAGAGAGCACCGCGGCGAGGAACCGCACGCGGGACTCGGTGAGGTCATGGCGGACCATGAGGTCGAGGCTGTCTAGGCCGACCTTCACGGCTGCCCGCCAACGCCGTTCGCCGGCGGCCATGACGTACCGGCAGCTGTCTGGGAGCTGTTCGGCGTGCTCCGGGTACAGCTTCAGGTAGGCAGCCTTCGCGACGGCCACACAGGGCTGAAGCTGTCCGGACCGCATGTCTTCGCCGAGTTCCGCCAGTTCGGTCTCGTCGAAGGCCCGCCGCGGGTTCAGCGGGGTGGGGGCCACGGCGTTCGGCGGGACGTGGATGAGGTCGGGCCGGCTGGCGCCGGGCACGGCTTCGACCTTGGCTTGGGCGAGGGAGGCGAGTGAGACGCGCTTGCCGGCCATCAGCGGCGTCCTCCGTAGCCGCGCTCGAGGGCCAGGCGCAGGTAGTCCTGCCGGGCGCGCAGCGTGGTGCCGTTGTCGGCGTACTGGGTGACGACCTTGCCTTCGGCCGCCGCCCTGGTGTGGATCTTGTAGCGGCGGATGACGGTCTTCGCGCGGGGCCAGCCCTTGGCGTCGATGTAGGCGATGGTGTCGTCGAGGTCGGCGCGTCCGTCGCGCGGGTCCCAGGCGTTGATGACGACCGTGTACGGGAGGCTCCGGGGGACGATGACGCGTTCGATGGTGCGGGCGGTGGGGTCGAAGGCCAGCGGCTCGGGCGGCATGGGGACGAGGACATCGTCGGCAATGTCGAGGGCGGCGGCGAGGATGTGCTCGTTCTCGAGGCTGCCGGGGGTGTCGATGAAGATGTGCTGTCGTTCGTCGTTGTCACCGAGGACGTCATGGGCGACGGCTGCAAGGTTGACGGTGGTGGTGGTCTTCCCGACGCCGCCCTTCTGATTGGCGATGACGTGGATCTGCGCGCCCAGGTTCTTCAGGTCGGCGAGGCTGTCGGGGTCTTCGTGGGCGGTGGCGAAGTCGAAGGGCAGGTTGTCGCCGACGCGGTCGGCCCACCAGATCGTGGATCCTTGGGGGTCGGTGGACACGACGAGAACTGAGGAAAGCATGGTGCTCCGTTTCCGTATGCTTCCCGGCGGGTGCCGGTACTCGGACGGGGCATAGCTTCTCAGATCGGTGACGTGGGCTCGGTGATTGGGCGGGTGTCTCACCTTGAAGGGCGTATACCGCGGTATACGCTCCCCGTCTTCCGGCCGTCGCTCCCGCGCGTGACGCGGTCACGGACACCTCTAGGCGTATACCGCGGTATACGCGGCAGGCCTCGAGCTGGACTATCACGCCGTGATAGCTGCTGACGCCTCCTCGTCTTCCTCGTCCGCGGTGTAGGGCTGCCCGTCTGTGTAGACCGGCTCGCGGAACAGGTCCTCGTGTTGGATCGGCGGCCGCGGGTACGTCGGCTTCGGCGGTATGGCGGTGGCCATCAGATCCTCCCGACGGGAGCCGGCGCCGGGGCCGGGCCGGCGGTCGGCAGGGGCGTCAGGGTGGTGGGGCAGATACGGCCGCGCATCCAGTCGTCGAGCCAGGCACGTTCCTGGGCGTCCTCGGCGGCATGCCAGGCGGCGCTGTGTGTGGTGGTGGGCTGGGGCATGGGCGGCTCCGTTCGTGCGGTGCTGATCGCGACCACCCTGCCCCAGGGTCCGCAGTTCGTTCCCCCCGGCTCAAGATCAGTTGATCCGCGTCTGAACCCACTCTGCGTCGGAGTCGGCGACGTGCGCGCCGGCGGCTCGCTCGACGTACAGGCGGATTGGCTGTCCGTCGCCGTCGCGCTCGGGCCCGACGCGTACGTGCCAGGGCTGGGAGCCGACGTCGGCGGGGGTGTGGCCGTCGGGGCAGTGCGGGCAGTCCCTGGCGATCAAACTCCGCATCCCGCTGGGTTCCGGGTCGTCCCAAATGATGACGGTGTGGCCGCCGTGTCCGTGGACGTGCTCGGCGTCGGCGAGGGAGTCCCAGAAGACGGTGGAGGGGCGTTCGCCGCGCCAGCGGACGGAGGCGGTGCCGTCGGGCCAGAGGACGCCGTCGGCGACTCGGCCGGTGCCGGAAGCGCCGGTGATGTCGCGGTGGCGCTGGAGGTGGAAGCGACGGGGCTGGGTCATCGGTGGTCTCCTGTCGGGAGCAGGTCGAGGGTTCCGGTGCACTTCCTGTGGGCCAGGCGGCGGCTGTAGGGCTGCTCGCACTTGAAGCAGCCGGGGCCTTCGAGGGTGAGGAGGTTTTCGTGGTCGAGGAGTTCAGGACCGGGTTCCTCGCCTCGGTTGAGGCGGCGGATCATGTCGTCGCTGACGCGGTGCATGGTGAGGATGGTCCAGAGGTGTTCTCCGGGGCCGGGGTCAGCAAATTGGGCACCGATCTTGCTCTCGGGTACGGGAACTTGCGTCATGGGCTGCTCCTGATGGGGGCGGGGAATCAGGGTCTCGCAGTTCGGGCGATGCGTTCCCCGGCTCAGTCGGTGGTGATGCGGTGAACGGGGATGCCCGCGATCTGGGCGCGGCGGATACAGTCGGCGGTGCCGGTGGAGCCAGCCACCTGGGCGGCGACGAACAACGCGGGGCGTTCGTCGACCATCTGCTGGTTGCGGCGGTGCCCGGCGAGGGGGCAGTACTCGAGGCCTCGCCGGTTGCGGCGCCGGTGCCCTGGCTGGCATTCGGGGCCGCAGGGGCCGGTCCAGTCGGCGGGGCGTTCGCGGACGAGGAGGCCGTTGCGACGGGCCCACTGGCCGCCGATGGTGTCGGCGCCTTCGGCGCAGCCGTGCATCAGCTCGATGCTGGTGTAGCCGTCCTGGAGGGCGTCGTGCCAGACCTGGAGGAGGGTGTCCTCGAGGAGCCGCGGGTCGGGCCAGCGGCGGGAGCCGGTGAGTCCGATGAGGGCGAGCGGGGTGTTCATGGCGGGTTCAGGCGACGTCGAAGGCGCGGCGCGGTTCAAGCCCGGCGGCTTCCCGCCGCTTGCGGTCGCGTGCTGCCCTCTCCGAGGCCTCCATGCTGCCGGGTGGCGGGCCGGCCTTGCGGCGGGCTTCTTCCTCTGCCCAGTAGGCGTCGCGGTGCTCGGACTCGGGCTGTCGCTTGGCGCGGAGGGCGGTTTCGTGGGCGGCGATGGCTTCGCGGACGTAGGGGTTGGTGGGCTGCCGGTCGGGCTTGTGGGCGAGCACCAGGGCGAGGGCTTCGCGGTAGCCGGGGCTGGCGGTGTCGCGGGTCTTCACCGGGCCTGTCAGTTCTTCCCGGGGCGCGGTGGCCGACCGTGGAATGGCGGTGTTGAGGTTGCCGACTGGGAGGACGCGGATCGACCGGACGACGGGCTTGCCGAGCTTGTCGTTGATCTGTTTGGCGAGCTGTCCGCCGAGGAGTCGGAGTTGGGCGGCGTAGGCGTGGGTGGCGGGGCGCAGGTCGAGGCGGCCACGCTGTTCGTCATAGGCGACGGGTTCGACGCAGCCCGTGTACTGAGGGCAGAGGGTGGGCCACTGGTCGAGGATGTTGCCGCCGGCGATGCCTGCTTCGAGGGGGAGGTCGGCGCCGAGGTTGGTGATGGCGGCGGCGAGGGTGATGGGGTCGCGGCCGTCGCCGCGGCGGGTGGCGCGCTTGGTCTTGGTGCGGGCCGGGCTGGGGGCGGGGCTGGTCTTGGCGGCGGCGCGGGCGTTGGCGAGGGCAAGCCGGGCGAGGTCGGCTCCGACCATCTGCGGGGTGTCGGTCATGGCTGGCTCCCGTTGACCGCGCGAGCCACGTTCAGGGCGTGAAGGAGCGCGCGTCCCTCAGCTTTGGTCTCCAAGCGGTAGGCCTCAACGTCCAGCCACTCCGCTACGGGGTTGGCCAGGTCAGCGAGGTGACCCGTAAGTTCCGGGGCGGCCTCGCGCAATGTCCGGGCGGCTGCACGCAGGTTCTCGGCAGGTGTGGGCATGAAGGGTCTCCTCAGAAGGCGGGGGCGAGTTCGGCGCGGCGGCGGGCGGCGAGGGCCTGGTCGACGAGCCAGCCGGTGAACAGGCGGCGGGCCTCCCGCTCGGGCATGCCGGTGTCGAGCGCGGCCCAGATCACGGCGGGGTCGGCGGCGGCCTCGGCGCGCATGGTCTTCACCAGGTCGCGGTCCAGGCTTTCGAGGGCGACCGGCTCGGGCGCGGTGTCCACCGGGATCTCGAAGCAGTCGGCTTCGTCGACCGGGCCGTGGGCGATCTGCTTGGTGCGGCGGAACGCCTCGGTGACCAGGGCGCGGACGCTGACCCGGGACGCCGTCCGGTCCGCGGTGGCCAGCTGGTCGTAGCCGGTGTGGCGGGCCTGCTCGGCAGCGCGGGAGTCCTGCCACGCCTGGACCATGGTCTTGCGGCGGGCAGGGGTGTTGTACAGCTGGTGGCAGCCGCCGAGCCGCCAGGCGAGCAGCCCGGACGGGCGCCGGGCAGCGTTCGCGCTGATGGGCTCCTGCTCGGCGGCGGCCTGGACCTCGAGGGCCGTCCAGCCGGCGTCCGCGCAGTGTCGGACGATCCACGCGATCCGTGCCCGGGAGGCGCCCTTCAACCAGGGCACCATCGCGATGAGTTCACCGGCGAGCTGGTAGCGGCGGCCGACCCGGTTGAGCTTCCGCGGCCCGCGGTTGGACGACTTGGGGGTGGGGGATTTGCCTTCCCCGCTTGCGAGCTTTGCCTCAGAGGGAGAGTGAGTACCAGCAGCAGGAGAAACAGTTGAGGTACCACCCTGCATTGGGGTGCAACGCTCCGGTCGCGAAGAAGAGGTGCGGGGCGGGCGGCGGCGGGTCTTCCGGGCAGCCTTCCGGGCCAGCTTCCCGAGCAGGCCACGGTGCTCTTCGGCGGCGCCGACGGGACGGCGCGTTGCACCCTCGCCGACGGTGCGGATCCCGAGGGCCTGGTCGAACTCGGCGGGGATGGTCCGCTCGAAGACGGAGGCGCGGCCGCCGACACCGGAGATGCGGGTGCCCTTGCTGCGGTACACGAGCAGCCCGGTTTCCCGCAGCATCGCCAGGTGGTACTTCACCGTGCGCGGCGACACCTTCAGCTTGCGGGCGAGGTAGGCGACGGACGGCCGGCACTCCTTCAGCGCGGCGATCTCCTGCGCGATGGCGATAGTGGTGGGGCCCCACTTCGGGCTGTGGCTGCTGCTGGGGGCGTACAGGCCACGACGGGCGCAGTCGGTGACCCAGTGGACGGCGGTCATCCAGGAGTGCGCGCAGGTGGCGATGCGGCCGGTCGTGGCGTGCAGCCACTGGCTAGCTGCGGTCACCAGGAGGCGCGCGCCACGACCGTGACCTGCACTGTAATCGATCGGGTGTTCGAACACTAGGAAGGCGCGGTCCAAGCGGACGTCGATGGAGGCGGGCTGAAGCATCGCCTCATCGAACGGTTCGATGCCGAGCCGGCCGCCGGATATCGCGGCGAGGAGGTCTTGATCGGAGAGGAGCACGTCAGGAGCCTACGGCCGAGCCGACGGACCCTTCCCACCGCGGGCCCGCCACTCCTCCAGGTACCGGGTACAGAGCACGCAAAGCGGGTTCCCGCCCGGCCCGTACCGGTGCGTCGGATGCTGACAGCCCTGGCACGGTCCTACGTAGGCGGGCGCGCACTCGGGGGCTGGCGGGGCAGGTCTCTCACTGCTGGTCGTGCTCACGTTCGACATCGTACGTCCGCGCGCGGGGAACCTCCGCGCCCGGCGCCGCG
>NZ_MUND01000060.1 GCF_002154375.1 Streptomyces glaucescens
CCGGATCCGGCGCTGCACGCCCTACTCGACCTGGTCGGCCTCCGCTTCGAGGTGGAGGGGCAGCCCGAACAGCGGGAACCAGCGCTTGGTGTCCAGGAAGAAGTGGAACCCGGTGATCCGGCCGTCTGAGATCTCCAGGACCTGCACCGCCCACGGCGTGTAGCCGCCCGTCTCCGGGTCCGGCTTGTAGTGCGCGAAGCCGGGCAGGCCGTTGACCTCGACGGGCCGCAGCCGCGAGTTCGCGCACGCGGAGCCGACCGTGGTCATGAAGCCGGTGATGTCGCCGGGGCCGCGCAGCCAGAGGTCGAACGGCGGCATCGTCATGACGGCGTCCTCGTGCAGCAACGCCGTCAGCGCTGCCATGTCATAGCCCTCGAAGGCCGCGACATAGCGCTCCAGGAGCTTCTGCTGCTTCTCGTCCAGCGGGTCCGACACCGCCGCGTCGGCGCCCGAGTCGCCCCGCTCGGCGAGGGTCGCGCGAGCCCGTTGGAGGGCGCTGTTGACGGAGGCGACCGAGGTGTCGAGCAGCTCGGCGACCTCACTCGCCTTCCAGGCCAGCACCTCGCGCAGGATCAGCACGGCCCGCTGCTTGGCGGGCAGCTGCTGGAGCGCCGCCATGAACGCGAGCCGCACCGACTCCTTGGCGACCGCGGCCTCCGCGGGGTCGGCGGTGGACGGCAGCACGCGCGAGTCCGGCATCGGCTCCAGCCAGGTGTGGTCCGGGCGGGGGGAGAGGGCGGCCTGGGCGAGCGGGGTCGCCTCGGTGAGGTCCATCGGCCGCGCCCGCTTGTTGCCGGCCGTCAGCATGTCCAGGCAGACGTTGGTCGCGATCCGGTAGAGCCAGGAGCGGAGGCTGGAACGGCCTTCGAACTTCTCGTAGCTCCGCCAGGCGCGGACCAGGGTGTCCTGCACCGCGTCCTCGGCCTCGAAGGAGGAGCCGAGCATGCGGTAGCAGTAGCCGGTCAGTTCGACCCGGTGTTTCTCCAGTTCGACGTCGAGATCCGTCGTTGCCGTGCTGTTGCTCATCGTCCACCCACCCCTGTGGCCGTTCCGGTGCCGCGCCAGTGCGCTCCAGCACTTCGGAAGCTACCGCAGCCCACTGACAATGGCCCCCGGAGTGGGGAGACCCGCAGGTGGGGAAGGTGGACGAGATCACACACCGGGCGACCGGGCAGGTGCGGGGGCGGCGACCGTCAGGCGGTCCGGGCGGCCGTCCCGGCCCGCGCCGCCGCCAGCGTCCCGAGCACGGTGATGCCGACGACCCCGGCCACCGCCAGCAGCCCGACCCCGACCGTCCCGGCCCAGCCGCCCGCGTGGAAGGCCACGGCACCGGCCGTACTGCCCACGCTGGAGCCGATGTAGTACGCCGACTGGTACAGCGCCGAGGCCTGCGCCCGTCCGTGCGCCGCCGTCTTGCTGACCGCGGAGGAGGCGACCGCGTGCCCGGCGAAGAAGCCCGCCGTGATGAGCACCAGGCCCAGCAGCACCAGCGGCAGCGAGTCCGCCAGCGACAGCAGCAGCCCCACCGCGGTGGTGCCGCCGCCCAGGTAGAGCGCGCCCCGGCGGCCCAGCCGGCCGACCAGTCGCCCCGCCGCCGAGGCGGACACCGTGCCGACCAGGTACACCAGGAAGATCGAGCCGACGACACCCTGCGGGAGCGAGAACGGCGCCTCCGTCAGCCGGTAGCCGATCACCGTGTAGACCCCGCCGAACACCGTCATGAACAGCGCGCCGATCGCGTACAGCCGGCGCAGCAGCGGGTTGGCGAGGTGGTCGCGGACCGTGCGGACCAGCACCCGCGGGCGCAGCGAGCCGCGCGTGAAGTGCGCGGGAGCCGGCAGCAGCAGCCGGAAGGCCACCGCGCAGCCCACCGCGACCAGGCCCAGGGCGCCGAGCGCGACCCGCCAGCCCCACTCCTGCGCCACCCAGCCGGTGATGACCCGGCCGCTCATCCCGCCGACGCTGTTGCCCGCCACGAACAGCCCGATCGCGGTGATCAGCGCCGTGGGCCGGACCTCCTCCGCCAGATACGCCGTCGCCGACGCGGGCACTCCCGCGAGCGCCGCGCCCTGCACCGCCCGCAGGACGACCAGCGCGGTCAGCGAGGAGGCGAAGGGCACCAGCAGCGCGACGGTCACCGCCACCGCCAGGGACGCCGTCATGACCGTACGGCGTCCGTACCGCTCGGACAGGGCGCTCATCGGGATGACGAACAGGGCCAGCCCGCCGGTGGCGGCCGCCACGGTCCAGCTCGCCTCGCTCGCCGTCACCCCGAAGTCACCGGAGATCAGCGGCAGCAGGGCCTGCGTGGAGTAGAGGAGCGCGAAGGTCGAGACGCCCGCGAGGAAGAGGGCGAGGCTCATCCGGCGGTAGCCAGGGCCGCCCGGGGCCATGCGTGAGTCGGGAACGGTCGGAACGGCGCCCACGACGGTGGACGCCCCGGTACTGGCGGGAGACATGCTTCGAACGTACGGACCCCTCAGCTCATCCGTCCAATGCATGGATTCGCCATAATCGTTCCCATGGTGCATCAGCAGAGGTCACAGGCTCACCTGTCACAGTCCGGTGACACAGAAGACATGGCGATGACGCTCGCTCCCCGCCTGGCGTACTTCGCGGGCGTCGCCCGCACCGAGCACGTCACCCGCGCCGCCCAGGAGATGAACGTCCCCCAGTCGACACTCTCCCGCGCCATGGTCCGCCTCGAACAGGACCTCGGCGTCGAGCTGTTCGCCCGCCGCGGCCGGACCGTCGCCCTCACCCCCGCCGGCCGCGCCTTCCTCACCTCCGTCGAGCGCGCCCTCGCGGAGATCGAGCGCGCCGCCGAGGAGGTCCGCGCCGACGCCGACCCGGCCACCGGCAAGGTCGCCTTCGGGTTCCTGCACACCATGGGCACGGAGACCGTCCCCGGCCTGATCCGCGCCTTCCGCGCCGAGCACCCCCGCGTCCGCTTCAGTCTCGTCCAGAACTACGGCGAGGCCATGCTCGAACGCATGCGCGCCGGCGAACTCGACCTCTGCCTCACCTCGCCCGTCCCCGACGCCCCCGACCTGGTCGCCCGCCGCCTCGACGAGCAGAAACTCCGCCTGGTCGTCCCCGCCGACCACCGCCTGGCCGCCCGCAAGCGCGTCCGCCTCGCGGAGGCCGCCGACGAATCCTTCGTCACCCTGGAACCGGGCTACGGCCTGCGCCGCATCACGGACGCGCTGTGCGCGGAGGCCGGCTTCCGCCCGAAGGTGGCCTTCGAGGGCGAGGAGGCGGAGACCCTGCGCGGCCTGGTCGCCGCGGGTCTGGGCGTCGCCCTGCTGCCACCGCCCGCCGTCCCCCGCCCCGGCGTGGCGGAACTGACCGTCACGGCTCCCAGAGCCGCCCGGGAGATCGGCGTCGCCTGGATGGCGGGCACCGTGGACACACCCCCGGTCGCGGCCTTCAAGAAGTTCCTGCTGTCGAGGAAGGGCACCCTGCTGACCTGAGGGCCGCCGCCCCCCACCCGAAGGGACGCACACGGGACCGTGCCGGCGTGCGGCCGCGTGAGCGCGGTCCCCGCGAACAGCCGGCACGCGGAAGAGGGCAAGCGCCCTCAACGGCGCCGCAGCGACGTCCCGAAGCCGGAGGCGAGCGGCATCCGCAACCCCAGCGGCGGCGGAGCCGCCAGCGCGTCCTCGACCGGCCGTGACAACGGCCGCCCGAACATCACGCCCATCACGAAGTCCTCCACCAGCGCCTGCACTTCGTCCCGGTGCTGCCGCAACCGGTGCCGGTCGGAGTGCACTTCGAACCGGCACACCTCCCGGTTCACCTTCTTCACCCGCGCCGCCAGCCGGAACGACAGCTCCGGATCGGTCCGCTCGTCATTGGTGCCGTGCACGACCAGCACCCGCCGTCCCGCCAGCTGTTTCACCGGTTCGGGTGGCGCCGCGACGTCCTCCTCCGGCAGCCACGGGGCGATCGCCACCACGGAGTTGACGGCCTCGTGCCCGCCCGCGTGAAGGGCCGCCCGCCCGCCCATGTCGAGCCCGGCGAGACACACGGGCACATCCCCGTACCGCCGCACCACCTCGTCCGCGGCCCAGGCCGCGTCGCTCGCGAGCCGTGCCTCGCCGCCGTTCCAGCCGCGGTAGCGGTAGTGCACGACATGGACGGCGAGGCCGTCCGCGCCGCCCGCCCGGGTCAACCGCCGCCCCAACGCCCGTACGGACGCGGCCGCGAGAAGGGGCGAGGGTCTTCGGTCGGAGCGCTCCGCGCCGCCGGGGAGCAGCAGTACCACACCGCTCACCGCCCTCGGCTCCGGACCGAACGCCCGCCCCAGCCGGGCCCTGCGAACCGCCGTCGCTTGCTGTGCCATGACAGAACAGTGTCAGAAGACGCGGGGTACGCCATCCGTCCGTGCGGTCACCGTTCCGTATCGACGCCGATGTCCGAAACGCGATCTACGCGCGTAGGAGTTAGAGTGCGAAAATGACGAGCCAGACTGACCGGACGGGGACCACCCCGAGCGCGGACCAGATCCGCCGAGCGCCCAAAGTTCTGCTCCACGACCACCTCGACGGCGGCCTGCGCCCGGGCACGATCGTCGAACTCGCCCAGGACACGGGCTACGACCGCCTCCCCGAGACCGACCCCGGCAAGCTGGGCCTGTGGTTCCGCGAGGCCGCCGACTCCGGGTCCCTGGAGCGGTACCTGGAGACCTTCTCGCACACCGTCGGCGTGCTGCAGACCCGCGACGCCCTGTTCCGGGTCGCCGCCGAGTGCGTCGAGGACCTGGCCGAGGACGGGGTCGTCTACGCCGAGGTCCGCTACGCCCCCGAACAGCACCTCGACGGCGGACTCACCCTCGAAGAGGTCGTCGAGGCCGTCAACGAGGGCTTCCGCGAGGGCGAGCGCCGGGCCCGGGAGGCGGGGCACCGCATCCGGGTCGGCGCGCTGCTCACCGCCATGCGGCACGCCGCCCGCTCCCTGGAGATCGCCGAACTCGCCAACCGCTACCGCGACCTGGGCGTCGTCGGCTTCGACATCGCGGGCGCCGAGGCCGGGTACCCGCCCACCCGTCACCTGGACGCCTTCGAGTTCCTGAAGCGGGAGAACAACCACTTCACCATCCACGCCGGCGAGGCGTTCGGCCTGCCGTCGATCTGGCAGGCCCTCCAGTGGTGCGGCGCCGACCGGCTCGGCCACGGGGTGCGGATCGTCGACGACATCGAGACCGCCGCCGACGGCACCGTCCGCCTCGGCCGGCTCGCCTCGTACGTCCGCGACAAGCGGATCCCGTTGGAACTGTGCCCCACCTCCAACCTCCAGACCGGCGCCGCCCGCTCCTACGCCGAGCACCCGATCGGCCTGCTCCGCCGCCTGTACTTCCGGGTCACGGTCAACACCGACAACAGGCTGATGTCCGGCACGAGCATGAGCCGGGAATTCGAGCACCTTGTCGAGGCTTTCGGTTATTCACTCGACGACATGCTGTGGCTCTCCGTCAATGCGATGAAGTCGGCGTTCATTCCTTTCGATGAACGACTGGCCATGATCAATGACGTCATCAAGCCCGGATATGCCGAGCTGAAATCCGAATGGCTGTTTCAGTAGACGGCGTCCACCAGCGGCTTCGTCCCTGTAAGGGCTGACCTGGGGCTCACCTGGAGCGTGGGGTCGTGAAGGGGCGTCCACCATCCGTCCGCATTTCGATGTTTGCGGCGGGAGGTCCGGGCGTGTTTTCGTTCTTGAACGCCTATCCCATCCCGTGTCATCCCCATCACGAGTCAGTCAAGGACGCAATTCACTATGAAGCAGTCTGCTGCCCGGACCCTCGGTGTCGCCGCTCTCGGTGCCGCCTTCGCCGCCGCCGGTGCGGGTGCCGCCAACGCCGCCACACCGGTTCTTCCGGACGCCACCGGCCAGGTCTTGGACACCGTGACCCGCACCCTCCCGGCGGAGAGCCTCAGCCAGGCGATGCCGGGCGCCGCCGAGGCGCTGGGCCAGGGGCAGACCGCGCTGGAGGCGGGGCTGACCGCCGCGCGGCCCGCCGCCCAGCAGGCGCTCGCCGAGGGGCGGACGGCGCCGGCCGCGACCCTGCTCGGCGGTCTGCCCGCGCAGGGTCTGCCCACGAACGCCGTGGCGGCGCAGGGTCTGCCCACCAATGGCGTGGCGGCGCAGGGTCTGCCCACCAACGGCGTGGCGGTGAACGGCGTCCCGCTGGGCTGACCGGCATGCGCACGCGCCGATGGGGCGCACCCCGGGCCGGGGTGCGCCCCATCGGCGTCCCCCGGCCCGCCGGATCACCAGGCAGCGCCCGCCGCGCCGCCGGCCTTGTCCTCCGAGGGCAGCAGGAGCCACAGCGCGAGGTAGAGCAGGAACTGGGGCCCCGGCAGCAGGCAGGAGACCAGGAAGATCACCCGCATCGTGGTCGCGGAGGTACCGAAGCGCCGTGCCAGCGCTGCGCACACTCCGCCGATCATCCGTCCGCTGGTGGGGCGGGCAAGGCGGGACATGGCGACTCCTTCTCAGCTCGCGAGAGCGTCGGGCGAGGCGGCCCGGCCGGCTGCCTCATCTGCCCTCCACGTTACGGAGACGAAGGGGGCAAAGCGTCGCTCCACGGGGCGATCCCGACCCTGGGAATCGTCGGGGTACGACCCTGAGACGACTCCTCCTGGCGAGGTACGGCCGGATGCCGCTCCGCCATCCGGCGGCGCAGCCGGGCCCGGCCCGCCGGGACGACCGCGAGATGCGCGAGGGCCACCCCGGCGGTGTTCAGCAGCAGCGAGTCCACATCCAGGACCCGCCCCGGCACGTCGCTCTGCAACAGCTCGATGGCCAGCGAGATGAGCACCCCGGCGGCGGTCGTGCGCACGAACGAGGCCAGCGTCGAGACGGTCAGCCGCCCGTCCGCCATCGGCAGCAGTACCCCGAGCGGCGCCAGCAGCGCCAGCCCCTCCCCGAGTTCCCGGGCCGCCTGAGGCCAGCCCAGCGCCAGATCGGCCCGGATGCCGTCCAGCGGACGCAGATTGGCGGGCATCACCCAGGGAACGTCCAGTGGACGCAGCGTCAGCCAGGCGACGAGCACGAGGTGCGCGACGAGGAGGACACCTCCTGTCACCCGGATGCGGATCGCGGCGCTGCCGCCCATGGAGCCTTGACGCTGCACGCCCCCCTAGACGCCGCCTTCGGCAGGATCGGTTCCGCGTCGGCCCGGCGCGTATGGGTGAGGCGTCCGCCACACCCTCCGGGAGGGGTCAGTTGCCCGACACCCCCGACGACGGCGGCTCCGCCGCGCCCGGGCGGGCGCGGACCTGCTCGGTGCACCCGTAGCGGCGCGGCGCCTCGTCGCCGGGGCCGCCCAGGATCACCGAGCCGTCGCCCTCGGCCGCCGCCGAGTCGGAGAACGTACAGACGATCTGCGCGAGCGCGGGACCGGCCAGACCCGACGGCGGCGTGCTCAGCCGCAGGGTGTCCTCGGGGTCTTTGGGCCGCGGGCCGGAGACCGTCGTACCGCCGGGCACCTCCGTCTCGTACCCGGCCTCCGTCTCGGCCGGCGACGGCGGCTCGGCCAGCACGTCCAGCAGGCCCTGGGCCACCAGCACCCGCCGCTCGGTGTCCGTCGCGCCCTCCGCGACCCGCACCGTCCGGTCGACCGTCACCAGCGACGAGCCGCACAGCAGGAACACCTGCACCGGGATCCCTCGGGAGGTCTGCGTGGTCACGTCCGGCGAGGTGAGCGAGCAGTTCGCGCGGGACGGCGCGGGCCCGAAGTCGGTCGGCACCTCCGTGGCCCGGATCCCGCACCCGGCGGCCAGCGCGCCGAGCACTCCGGCGAGCAGGGGAACCGACAGCAGACGGCGTACGTTCATCAGGCACCCTTCCCCTTCGCGGCGCCGCCCGCCTGCTCCGCGGCCTCCTCGGCGTCCCGCCGTGCCACCTCCGAGGCGTCCTTCGGCAGCCGCAGGGTGAACACCGCGCCGCCCTCGGGCGAGTTGGCGGCCGTGATCTCACCCCCGTGGATGTGCGCGTTCTCCAGGGCGATCGACAGGCCGAGCCCGCTGCCCTCGGAGCGCGGCCGGGAGGCGCTCGCCTTGTAGAACCGGTCGAAGACATGCGGCAGCACGTCCTCCGGGATGCCGGGCCCGTGGTCGCGCACCGCGATCACCACCGCGTCGTCGTCCTCCCGGACCGACACCCGCACCGGCGAACCGCCGTGCTTGAGCGCGTTGCCGATGAGGTTGGCGAGGATCACGTCCAGGCGGCGCGGGTCGAGGCGGGCGTGGATGCCGCGCTCGGCGTCCAGGTCGACCGCGTCCAGCCAGGCGCGGGCGTCGATGCACGCGGTGATCTGGTCGGCGACGTCGACGTCGTCGAGGACCAGGCGGGCGGTGCCCGCGTCGAACCGGGTGACCTCCATCAGGTTCTCGACCAGGTCGTTCAGCCGCCGCGTCTCGCTCACCACCAGCCGTACGGCGGGCTCGATCATGGGGTCGATGCCACCGCCCTCGAACTCCAGCTCCTCCTCCAGCACCTCCGTCACGGCGGTGATCGCGGTCAGCGGCGTCCGCAGCTCATGGCTCATGTCCGCCACGAACCGCCGGGACGCCTCGTCCCGCGCCGCCATGTCGGCGACCCGCTTCTCCAGCGCCGCCGCCGCGTTGTTGAACGTCCGCGACAGATCGGCCAGTTCGTCGGTGCCGGAGACGCGGAGCCGGGTGTCCAGCTTGCCCTCGCCGAGCCGCCGGGCGGCGACCCCCAGCCGGTGCACCGGCTTCAGCACGGTCGTGGCGGCGGCCTGCGCCAGCAGCGCGGAGCCGATCAGCGCCAGACCGGTGGCGATGCCCAGCGACCAAGCCAGCGAGTTGAGGTCCTTCGCCTCCGGCTCCAGCGACTTGAGCATGTAGCCGGTCGGCCCGCCGCCGATCACCCGGGTGCCGGCCACCAGATACGGGGTGCCGTCGTCGACGGTCCGCTGCCAGTAGAGGTGGTACGGCGACCTGTTGCCCGCGGTGAGCGGCTGCTTCTTGTTCACCGCCGCCCGCAGCGAGGCCGGCACGTCCTCGATCGAGAAGCCGTTCAGCCCGCCCGAACTGCCGTACACCGTCCGGCCGTCGCGGTCCTGGGCGACGAGCAGCACGGTGAACTGCTGGCCGCCCGCCGCCATCTGGCCCGCGGTGTGCTGCAACTCGTCCCGGCCCGGATGCTCGGGCAGCGCACCCGCGCGGTTCTGCATCTCCTGCTCGAAGTCGCGCAGCACCGCGTCCTGGGTGCGGGTGAGCACCGCCTCCCGGTTCAGCCAGTAGGCGATCGCGGACGCCGACACCGCGGCCGTCAGCGCGACCAGCCCGAACACCACCACCAGCCGCAGCCGCAGACTGGTCCAGCGCAGCCCCGACAGCATTCCCTTGCGCACCGCGGCCCAGCCGCGGATCCCCCCTTGCTCGTCCGTCACTGAGGCGGATCCAGCCGGTAGCCCACACCGCGGACGGTACGGATCAGCGTCGGGGACGACGGCACGTCCTCGACCTTCGCGCGCAGCCGCTGGACACAGGCGTCCACCAGACGCGAGTCGCCGAGGTAGTCGTGCTCCCACACCAGACGCAGCAGCTGCTGCCGGGACAGTGCCTGACCGGGCCGCCGGCTCAGCTCCAGGAGCAGCCGCAGCTCGGTCGGCGTGAGCTGCAGGTCCTCCCCGTTCTTCGTCACCGTCATCGCCGCCCGGTCGATGACCAGGCTGCCGAAGGACGCCGCGTCGTTCGACTCGCGCTCCCCGCGCCGCAGCACCGCCCGGATCCGGGCGTCGAGCACCCGCCCCTGCACCGGCTTGACCACATAGTCGTCGGCGCCGGACTCCAGGCCCACCACCACGTCGATGTCGTCGCTGCGCGCGGTCAGCAGGATGATCGGCAGCTGGTCCGTGCGCCGGATGCGCCGGCACACCTCGAACCCGTCGATGCCGGGCAGCATCACATCCAGCACGATCAGATCCGGCCGCTGCTCGCGCAGCAGCTTCAGACCGTCCTCACCACTGGCAGCGGTCGCCACGCGGTGTCCCTGGCGCGTCAGTGAGAGCTCCAGGGCCGTACGGATGGCGTCGTCGTCCTCGATCAGCAACAGGGAAGGCACGGGCTCATTCTGGCCCATGGCCGTGCCGGATTCGACACTCGGGCGGCGGCCGTAGCGCTGTGACAGCTCTGTGACAGTCGGCGGACACGGCCATGAAGTCCCCCGGGCAAGCTTTTCGACACCAGCACGGAAGCAAGACCGAACACCGGAAGTCCACGACGGGGGGCGCGAGATGAACACGCTGCACGGCACCAGCACCAGCGCAGTGATCACGCGTCTGCACGACGTGCACACGCACCGGGGTTCCGAGAAGTCCGGTGCCGTGAGCGGGCGGGGGTGCGCTCGCGGCACCGGGCGTCAGCACACCGCCTCTGCGCAGCAAGGGCGCCAGCCCTACATGACGGTGGTTGACGGTTTCACGGGGGAACCGCACGGGGGAGCCGCGTACAGGGAGGAATCGGGGGAGCGCCGCTCGCTGTCGGAGGCCGAGTTCACGGCCTACGTCCAGGAGCGCCGCGCCTCCCTGTACGCCACCGCCTACCACCTCACCGGCGACCGCTTCGAGGCCGAGGACCTGCTGCAGAGCGCGCTGTTCTCGACGTACCGGGCGTGGGACCGGATCAGTGACAAGGCGGCGGTCGGCGGATACCTCCGCCGCACCATGACCAACCTGCACATCAGCGCCTGGCGGCGCCGCAAGCTGAACGAGTACCCGACCGAGGAACTGCCGGAGACGGCCGGTGACACGGACGCGATGCGCGGCACCGAGCTGCGCGCCGTCCTGTGGCAGGCGCTGGCCCGGCTGCCCGAGCTCCAGCGCACCATGCTGGTCCTGCGCTACTACGAGGGCCGCACGGACCCGGAGATCGCGGACATCCTCGACATCAGTGTCGGCACGGTGAAGTCCAGCATCTGGCGCTCGCTGCGCCGGCTGCGCGAGGA
>NZ_MUND01000599.1 GCF_002154375.1 Streptomyces glaucescens
AACCTAACGAAGTACTACTAGTCCCCTCGAGTCGGTCCCTGGCCCGCCAGGATGTCGGCGAAAACGATCACGGTCGCGCTCTCGCCGTATTTCGCCGACTGCTCCTGCCGGAAATCGCCGCTCCGCACGAGGATCTGGCGGATGTGGATCTTGGTGCCGATGGGGAAGGTCATCTCCTCCTCGGACTGGTTGTTCCTGCCAAGCGCCCTTCCCCGGTGATCCTTTGGGAGGCCGAACTCCCAGACGATCTCCTTGCCGGCCACGTACGTGTGGGTCAACGGATCGCCGTACGTGGTCGACAGGATGGCCGGCCACTCGATCGTCTGGTCGACCGAGACGTAGCCACCGTCCGGGTGGTTCTCCTGCTGCTTGAGGATGCCGCCGAACGACTCGTACATGTGCTTGCTGTCGCCCCGCACCACGTTGCCTTCCTCGTTCGCGCGGGGCGTCGCGAAGTCGTCCCACACGCCGTTGATCCGGGCGAAGATGTCGAAGGTGTCCGCGAGGTGCTTCTCGTCCCACGCCTCTGTGGTCTGCTCGTCTGCGTACCCCCGCGCCATGGCGACACTGCGCCACGCGTCGAGCACCTCGCTCTCCTTCGACTTGTAGGAGAAGCCGGGGGCGGCGATCTCGCCGGGGGTGAAGCCGACCTGCCCGAGGGCCGCGAGGAGCGGGTTGATCCGGCGGTAGTCGGCGCTGAGGTAGTTCTCGCCGAGGTCGAGGTCCTTCTGCTTCTGCTTGGCCGCGAGGACCGCCGGGTCCAACTCCGCGGCGCGAGCCGCTTCGTACTCCGCGCGGGACGCCTCCCGCCCCTCGACCGTTCCCCACGACTTGTCCTTGAGGGACGCCCGGGGCTTCTTGCCGTCCGCGCCCGCGGAGATCAGATAGGACCCAAAGCCGAAACTGAGGATCGTCTGCCCCTCGACGTCGCCCTCGTCCGTGTGCTTGACGACCTGGGTCCCCTTCGGGAGGCCCGCCGCGAGGGTGCGCTGCACGGGCGCCTTTGCCGCACCGGCCGTCCCGGTCTCGGAGCTGTCCGAACGGTGCCCGCCGGAGGTTGCCCGGGGGGCCGGACGGCTCATCACCGCGCGGGCGTTGGCTTCGGCCTCACGCTCGAAACGGTCGGAGGGGTCGGAGACCTTCAGCCCGGCGCCGTTGTCGGTACCGCTGACCGGTCCCCGGCGCTGCTGGATGACGTGGGTGAGTTCGTGGGCGAGGGTGTGCGCGTCGCGTCCGTCCGCAGCGAGGACGACGTGGTTGCCGGAGGTGTAGGCACGCGCGCCGACCTCGGCGGCGGAGGCGTTCGCGGCGCTGCCGGTGTGGATGCGTACGTCGGAGAAGTCGGCGCCGAGGCGGGACTCCATGTCCGTACGGGTGGCCTGGTCCAGGGGCCGGCCGGGGCTGCGCACGACGTCGTGGACGGAGGAGCGCTGGACGGCGGGGGCCGCAGCACGCTGGACGGCGGGGTCCTTGAAGCCCTCGTGGCCGCAGCCGTCCCCGTGCCGGTGCTCCTCCTCGTCCAGGCCGTGGCCGGCCCGGCGGAGCATCTGGACGACCGCCGCGTTGCCCACGGTGCCCTGGAGGGCGAGGAGTCTGGACCGTGGGTGCCCGGCCTCGGCGGGCACGCGCCTCGCCTCCCGGCCAGCCTTAGCCCCGGTGGCTTCCTCGTTCTTCAGCTCTCGCATCGCTCCGCCCCTTCTGGGATCGTCGGCGACGTTCCACTCAACCCGACGGCCAGGGCGCGGCGGAAGGTACTTCAGGGCAGAGCTCGGGGGTCCCTGCGACCGTCTCCTGCGGCACTTCCGTACAAGCGACCTGGCAGCAGGGTGTGAACGAACCACTCGGGGCGGTCGGCGGGAACCGCCATGCCGAGCAATCAGGCGCGCGTACCTGAGCCGGCAGGGCCGACGTCCCGGACATGGCCCGGACGGGGGCGGCCTTCCGTCCTCCCAGGCCCACCGACAAGAGTGATGTTCCGACAGGTCCGTACCCCCAGGGCGTGTGTCGAAAGTCGATTTTGGCCATGGGATGATCTTGGTTTGTGGCAGGTAGAGACTGACGGATACACAATGGGCTGCGCTGGAGCCGCTGTTGCCGAGGGGCAAGAAGCCCGGTCGGCCGCCGATATGGACTCGGCGGCAGCTGATTGACGGCATACGGTTCCGGGTCCGTACCGGCGTCCCCTGGCGGGACGTGCCCGCCGAGTACGGGCCGTGGGGTCGGGTGTACGACTTGTTCCGCCGCTGGCAGCGGGACGGCACCTGGCGCTGGATCTTCACCGCCCTCCAAGCCGGGGCAGACGCGAAGGACTTGATCACCTGGGACATCAACGTTGACTCCACCAATGTGCGGGCCCACCAGCACGCCGCCGGGGCGCGCAAAGGGGGGACCTTCAAATGGAGCCGCCCGGCGGCGTCGCCGTCGAGCCGGACGACCACGGGCTCGGACGCTCCCGCGGTGGGCTGACCACCAAGTTGCACCTGGCGGTCGGCCAAGGGCAGAAGCCTATGTCCCTCGTGATCACCGCCGGGCAGCGCGGGGACTCCCCGCAGCTCGAGGCCGTCCTGGGCCGCATCAGGGTGCCCCGCCTGGGGTCGCGCAGGCCGCGCACCCGCCCGAGGCGGGTGCGCGCGGACAAGGCCCACGCCTCCCGCAAGAACCGCGCCTACCTGCGCCGACGTGGCATCCGCTGCACCATCCCGGACAAGGCCGACCAGGCTCGTAACCGCAAGAAGCGCGGCTCGCGCGGCGGCCGTCCGCCGACGTTCGACCCCGAGGACTACAAGGCGCGGCACGCGGTCGAGTGCGGTATCAATCGCCTCAAAAGGCACCGCGCCGTGGCCACGAGGTACGACAAGCTCGCCGTCCGCTACGAAACAACCGTCCTCGTAGCAGCCATCAACGAGTGGCTGTGATCTCTGCGCGACCGACCGCGCCTCGTCAGACGGTGGTGAACCGCAACTCCGGGCGTTCCCATGCAACCTTCGGCGGAGACGGGGCGACCGTCCCCACCCGCTCGGCGCCCAGCCGCCGGTAGAACTCCTCGGCCGGGGGATGAGAGACCACGCGGACGTCAGTCAGGCCGGCCTCCCTCGCCTGGCCGATCATGTGCTCGATGAGGAGTCGGCCGACACCCTTTCCCTGCGCGCCATCCGCCACGAATACCAGGTCCAACTCCGGTGGCTCCAACACCAGGGCGTAGAAGCCCAGCAGTCGCCCGACCGCATCGACGGCCGCGAAAACCCGGTGCCGGGCAATGTAGTCGGCGGTGACTCGGTAGCCGGAGATGATCGAGGCGTACTTCCCCCTGTAGGCGCCGGATTCCTGGATCAGTGCGGTGAGGCGCTCTGCATCCTGCACAACCGCGCGCCTGATCGTCATGGACCGCATCCGTCACAGTATAGGAGCGAATGCCATTAGAGCCTATTACACACCTAGTGGGGCAGGCGCATGATGAGATCACAGCGGACGCGTGCCACCCGCCCCTGCGGGTCGCTCGTAGTCCACTGATGGGCCACGCCCGGCTCCCTTGGGACGCGAGCAGCTCTTGCGGGGATGGCACCGCCGGTCACCCGGGAGGTGAAGGTCTCAGGCCCCGGTCGGCGCGGCAGGAACAGGTGCCGGATGCTGTCGGTGTGCGGAATGTGCGGGGACGCGATGAACTGCTGGCAACTCGCAGCGGCCCTCAGGCTGGAGGCGAACTCACTCTCACCGGGATCGATACAGCAACGGCTTCTGAGAGTCGGCGGCCGCTGGTCGTAAAGGTAGTCCGGCGCAGCATTGCCCCCATTCATCCGGTGCGAGCTGGAGTGGTTGGACTTCGCGCTGCGCGGATGCGCGCAAACAGTGCCCTCATACACGCCGAGGTGTTGTGCGCCCACCATATGCAGCTGAGCCCGTCACGAGCTGTCACGCCCCGCGTGTCGGACAGGTAAGGACCGTAGGTGCCGTCACACTGGCTGGCGTGTGATCCAATTGTCCCTGAATGCCTGGGAGCACTCATGCCATATTCGCGAACGGTCGGTGCCGACGGCGACAATAAGCCTGATGATGTGCAAGAAGTGCAGGCGTTCCTCAACGTCTGGCGGAACGATAATGGCCTTGCCCTAATCGATGAGGACGGTGTGGTCGGCTCCATTACCGTCGATGCGATTAATGGGTTCCAGGCAGCCCGGGGCGGGAACGGAGACGGCCAGATCTTCGTGGTGGACTGCAGTGACTGCGACGGCGGGATCGCCCTGGAGCCCCTCGGCGCCTTGGACGGGGTTCAAGGGCAGGGCGACGGGGCGGGGCAGAAAGAGGCGTGCGAGGCCGCCAGGGCCGACTGCGCAGCGCAGGCGAACTGTCCGCCAGGCACTTTGCAGATCGGGAAGTGCTACTGCTGGCGCGGGGGCGAATCAGGATGGACCTGTACGGTCAAGTGCGGCTGTTCCAGTCCGGTTGCATAACTGATCGTTTCAGAATGGGCCCGGCTGAGAGCAGCACTCCCAGAAGCTGTTGTCTTTCCGGACGTCATCGCCGTGTTTCCGCTGGTCGGGCGCTCTCCCGGGCCGGACAATGACCTAGGTTCTGTCTCTTTGGTCAGCGTCGGATCCAGATGAGGATGCCCGCGAGATGGAGTGCGGCCTGGTAGGCGATCGCGAGCTTGTCGGTTCGTGTAGCCAGGCCGCGCCACTGCTTGAGGCGGTTGATGCACCGCTCGACGCTGTTCCGCTGCTTGTATGCCTCGCTGTCGAAGCCGGGCGGACGGCCGCCGAGTCGGCCTCGCCGCAGACGATGGCCGACTTGGTCGGACGGCTGCGGGATGACCGCACGGA
>NZ_MUND01000600.1 GCF_002154375.1 Streptomyces glaucescens
CCTGACCTCGCCCCCGCGCCCGGCACAACGACCGCTGCCGAAACCGTGCCCGGCCGGCCACCAGCCGACAAGACCGCCGGGCCGACGTCCCGCTGGGGTTCGGTGCCGTTGCGTGGCGGGAGCTCTCGGGTCAGTCGGCCCGGCGGTCTTGTCGGCTGGTGGCCGGCCGGGCACGGTTTCGGCAGCGGTCGTTGTGCCGGGCGCGGGGGCGAGGTCAGGAGGTGGTGCGGCCGGCTATGTCTCCGCCCGGGTCGTCGGCCAGCGCGATCACCGCGGTGACGCGTTTGCCGACCGGCTCGCGGCGTACCTCGTAGGCCTGGCTGACGGCGAGGGTGATCTCCAGCCCGTGGCGGCCCACGCGCTGGGGGTCGTGGGCGGCGACGTCCGGCAGGACCGGGTCGCTGTCCCACACCGACACCCGCACCGCACCCTCGGTGATCTGAAGATCGAGCATGACCGGGCCCGGCGCGTACTTCACCGCGTTGGTGACCAGCTCGCTGACCACCAGCTGCGTCATGCCCATCGCCCGCTCGGACACCGGCAACCCATGCACGGCCTGCACCTCGGCCAGGAAGCCGGTCGCCAGATGACGGGCCGCCCCGATACAGGAAGAGTCGCCGTCGTAGGCGGCAGACGCCGACAGCTGGCGGATGTCCGCTGTTTTCTGTCCCTCGTCTCCCGCGGCCTGCTCCATACGCCCGCCCCGCCTCACATGATCATTACACGAGCTTCACGTCGTGCCCGCGAAGCATCGCACGGTCCCCTCCCGGCTGCCCCGCCTCATGCGCTTCACCCTGGCCTGGCACAGTTGACACCGTGCTGCCGCATGCGTTTGCGTGGACAGCGGCCTCGCAGCCGCGAGCGCCCACCCAGGACCGGACGGAGACGCTGTGAGCCAGGCCCATCTGTCCGTCGCCCAGCACACCACCGCCGACGGTGTCCACGTCGTCGCTCTTGCCGGGGACATCGACCACACCACCGCCGGCACCTTCCGCCAGGCCCTGCCCCCACCAGACGGATCCACCCCGCACACGGTCGTCGACGTCCGCAACGTCACCTTCATGGACTCCAGCGGAATCAACGTCCTCGTCGCCGCGAACAACGCCGCCCGCTCCCACGGCGGATCACTGCGCCTGGCCCACACCCCCACACCCGTACTCGACCTGCTACGCATCGTCGGCCTCGACGACCTCATCCCCCTGTATCCCACCCTCGAAGACGCCCTCGCACCCCCAGCCGCCGCCTGACCGGACAGCGGCGAGGACGACGACACACAGGGGTCCGAGCACGGCGGCCCGTGGAGGCAGAGTCGGAACTGCATCCCTTGTCGCAACCCTCCTGACGGCTCCCGGGCAGACGTTTACGCCGCCCGCGTTGCTCCCCGGGTGCAAGTCATCTGCCGCAGCTCGGTGCGCGCCGCCGGCGCCGAGCGGATGGTCTCCCCGTACGGATGCCACCACAGCCGCACCGACAGGCGCAGCAGGCGGCGACGCAGGGCGGTGGTGTCACGGCGGTGGGGCGCGGCGAGCGCGTTGCAGGTGGCGTTCCAGGCGTCTCGCGTCTGCACCAAGCCGTCGGGGGAGGCCCGGAACGAGCAGGAGGAGGCCGCCAAGCGGCGCCGCCAGGAACTGGAAGAGCAGCAGCGGGCACAGAAGGCTGAGGAGGCCGAGCGTCGACGCCTGCGGCGAGAAGAAGAGGTGCGTCTGCGCCTAGAGGACGCACGGCACCGGTAGGCGAGGCGATGCCCCCAGACGATTGCTGTATTCGGCAAGCTTTATCTGCCGTTTACGTAGCTGACATGGGGTAGTCGGGGGGCTGGGAGCGTTGATCTTGACGCAGCGCTTCCGCCCTCGTGGAGTGCATGAGGTGCTTCGCACGTACTGGATGGATGCATCGCCATGAACATCGGAACCCCGGCCGGCAACCCGAACGATCCTGCTGGCACCGGCTCTGTCGCGCACCGTCCCCGTCGCCTGTCGACCGAGACGAAGTCGGCTCTGAAGACGACCGAATTCTTCATCTACCTCGCCTCCGTGGTCGCGGTACTGATCGCTTCCATGGTCGTGGGCACCGAAGAGGGACACACCGACTACTTCCGCGCCGACAAGGCATGGCTGTACATCGTGATCCTGACCGTCGGCTACATGATCAGCCGTGGGCTGGCCAAGTCCGGCAGCCGCGACCCCTACGACGAGTCCCACTAACCCGGCGGGGAGAGGCAGCATCCGGTGTGCTGTACGCCGCGGCCCGACGTGTAGCGCCTGGCGGAGCGGATGAGCGCGCGTCACGACCAGTACGTTGGTCGCGGCGCGCGCTTGGCCATGCCCCCGTGCCCTGCGGAAGGAAAGGCCGGGCCGTGCAGTGCTAGCCAGCTGTTGGCGCCGCCCTGACGAGCGAGAGGTTTCAGGCGGTGGTGCGGTTGCCCTGGCGTGCGGCAAGCGCGCCGTCGGCGCTGGGGTAGGCGGGCAGGAAGGTGTCCATCCCGGCGACGCTGAGCAGGCGGCCCAGCCAGTCGGGGATGACCGCCAGGGTCAGCGAGCCGTCGGCGTCCTTGGCGCAGCGCCAGATGCCGACGAGGGCGCCCAGCCCTGAGGAGTCGCAGAAGGTGACGCCCGAGAGGTCAGCGACCAGGTCGGGGTGACCGTCCGCGATGAGTTCCAGGGCGCGGGCCCGCACGGCGGGTGCGGTGGTGATGTCGAATTCACCGGACAGCGCGATCACGGCCAGGGCGCCATCGGTGTCGGGACGTCGATGTGGAATGCGTCGGTCATGGGCGTCGGTTCTCCTGCCCGACGGAGACGTCGGCGGTCGGGGCTGCGGCGCTGTGAGCGGTGGTGGTGATGCCGGCGGGAGCGGCATCACGGGTGGGGACGGACAGGGCCAGCAGTGCCACGTCGTCGCGTTCGGTGTCGGGGAGGGTGTCCAGGAGCGCGACGGTGTCGTCGATCAGGGAGCCGGCCCTGACCGGCGCCGGCCGGTGGGCCAGGACTGCGGCTTGCCGCCCTCGGCGCCGCCACCGACCCGCTACCCTTCCGGTCCCTCACCACCGAACGGCTTGCCGACTCGCTTGATCGCGTAGTGAAGCAGCGGGCACACAACCGAGCCGCCGCAAGAGCGGCGAAACATCTGGCGGCCGAGAACGGAGCAGGTCACACACTCAAGACCATCCAGCAGATGACTGATGGATGACACCAGTCCGAATGGATCCGCATCAGCCCAGGAACGCCGTCAGGTGTTCGTTCAGCTGCTGCGGCGACCGAGGTGCAGGCCGTGCCCGGAATTCCGGTGTCGGACCGGGCGATGGGCATGGTGCAGCTGGTGGTCAGCGAGCTGGTGACCAACGCGCACAAGTACGCGCCCGGCCCTTGTCTGCTGGATCTGGAGATCATCGACGGCGCGGTGGAGATCGGCGTGTGGGACACCGATCCGACGCTGCCGGTGGCCCGGGCCGCTGATCCGGGCCGGGTCGGGCAGCACGGTCTGGAGATCGTGATCGGCGTGTGCCGCAGCTTCGAGATGCGCCGCGAGCCGGTGGGCAGCATCAGGGCCGCCGTCGTGCTGGCTGACGACCCCGGCGGACATCCGGCGGGTCGTCTGATGTGACCGCCTGCTCAGTGCCTGCTTCCGGTCTCTCCCCGTGGAACGCCCGGCGGTCCATGCCGTGAGGCAAATGCAGAGGTCACAGTCCATTTTGGCAGCCGCGAACACGACGGCATGGCGCCTGATCGACTGCCCATGTCCATGGCAGTCTGTGGATCAGCACGATGGCTTGAGGCCCGGAGGTACACCGCTCGTGGCGGCGAACAGCAACCCCACCGTCAGAAGACGCCGTCTGGGAGCCGAGCTGCGCCGGCTCCGCCTGGCCAGTGGGCTGAAGAGCACCGAAGCGGCCGAGCAGCTCATGGTCTCCCAGCCCAAGATCAGTCACCTGGAAAACGGCCGCCGCACCATCAGCCCCCGCGATGTGCGCGATCTGTGCGCGATCTACGGAGTGACGGACCCGCAGGTCATCGCCTCGCTCATGGCGATGGCCAAGGAATCCGGGCAACAGGGCTGGTGGCACGCCTACGGCGACATCCCGCAGAGCGTCTACATCGGCCTGGAGACGGACGCCACCTCCCTCCACACCTACGAACCCATGACGATCCCCGCTCTGCTGCAGACCCCCGCCTACGCCGACGCGGTCATCGGAGAAACGATCCCCCTGCTCACCACCGAAGAGGCCGGCGCGCGCCTGAAGGTGCGGCTGCACCGTCAGCACCGGATCTACGACCCGGCCCGTCCGCTGCGCCTGTGGGTCGTCCTGGACGAATCGGTACTGCGCCGTGTCGTCGGCTCTCCCGGCATCATGCGGGAACAACTGGAGCACCTGAACGCACTTGGCACCGAGCCGCACATCACGGTGCAGGTCCTCCCGCACACCGTGGGCGCCCATCCGGGCCTGTCAGGACAGTTCTCCATCCTGAAGTTCGCCGACAGCTCCGCGGCCACGGTGGTGTATCTGGAGCGGTTCACCAGCGATCTCTACCTGGAGAAGCCGTCCGACGTGCAGCACTACGGCGTGATGTTCGACCACCTCCAGGCCCTGGCCCTCAGCCCCGGCAGCAGCCGCGACTTCATCACCGACGTCACCAAGATGTACGTCGGCACGGCGGGCCGCCCCTGAGTGCGGTGAACGCGTCGAACGGTGGTGTCAGGTCGGGTGTGAGGTCGTCTCGAAGGCGCAGATAGTGGACCGGGTGGCGGTAGCGGCCTGCGTCGATGGAGGTGTCGGCGATGAACTCGGCGACCAGCTCGGGCGCCACAGGGTAATAGTCCAGCTCTCACCGCGTGCCCCAACCGGCGCTGAAGCGGCGGCCGTGCCACGGGTGGTCCGGCCCGCCTCGGGCCAGGCGCTGGGCGATCTCACGCCGGTCGGCCGTGCGCAGGCGTGGTCCGGGCAACCAGGCGCAGGCGGCCGGTGGTGTCATAGCGGCCCAGCAGCAGCGTCTTGAAGCTGGCTGCACGGCTTCCGCCGCCTGCGCATCCGCTGGGAACGACGCGACGACATCCACGAGGCCTTCCTCGGACTCGCCGTCTGCCTGATCACTCACCGCCACGTCCGAAGTAAGGCGAGGCCGCTCCCCCGGGAGCAGCCTCGCCTTCGTCCGGAGTGCGGGTCAGGTGGGGTTCAGCGGAGTGATACCGGTACCCGCGTACAGCTCGGGTTCCAGCGACAGAACCGTGAGAGGCTCCCCTGCCTTGATCGCGTGCCAGGCGATCGCAGCCGCGTGGGCCACCGGCCAGTCCACATTTTCCCAGTCCATCGCGTCTACGGAGTGCGCAGCGGTGAATGGGATGTTCTCGGCGAATCGCAAGGATGCTGCGTGCTTGCCTGCCCCGGCGACCTGCCGCTCGGCGGCGAGGATGGACAGGGAGGGGATGATGACGCGGCCGGTGCCGCGCGAGGCCTCGATGTAGAGGCCGGTGAAGAAGGGGTCGGCCCGGTACAGGGCGGCCAGGGCGGTGTGGTCCAGGACAGCCGTCAGGTTCACGCGGCGGCGCCGCCCTGGTGGGCGCGGATCTTCGCCCAGGCATCCTGACCGGCCTGCTGGACCTGCTGCGTGTACTGGATGCCGAGCTCACGGGCCGCCTCGGCTGCACGCTGCTCTCGTTCGGCTTCCGTGAGCTCGCGGGAAGCGAGCTCTTCCAGCAGCTCGGTGATGGTGGTGCCGCGCTCTTCGGCAAGGACACGCAGCCGGTCGCGCACTTCCTCGCTGGTCTTGATGCTCGTCGGCTTACTCATACCGCCTATTCTACCGGCGGTAGAACCCGCGAGGCGAGACCGCTCGATCCGGTGCAGTGGATCCAGGAGACGACCTCGTCCGCCGACTGCTGGACCTGGCCGTTGGTAACGCGGCATCCGTGCCCGGTGCCAGGGGTTCGCCCCCGCGGCACGGCCCAGGCGTGGCGGCAGGTGGTGGAGCGGCCGGAGACAACTAGGGCGTGTGTCGAAGTCGATCTTGGCCATGGGGTGATCTTGGTTTGTGGCACGTGGAGATCTGACGGATGGACAATGGGCTGCGCTGGAGTTGCTGTTGCCGAGGGGCAAGAAGCCCGGTCGGCCGCCGAAATGGACTCGGCGGCAGCTGATTGACGGCATACAGTTCCGGGTCCGTACCGGCGTCCCCTGGCGGGACGTGCCCGCCGAGTACGGGCCGTGGGGTCGGGTGTACGACTTGTTCCGCCGCTGGCAGCGGGACGGCACCTGGCGCTGGATCTTCACCGCCCTCCAAGCCCGGGCAGATGCGAAGGACTTGATCACCTGGGACATCAACGTTGACTCCACCATCGTGCGGGCCCACCAGCACGCCGCCGGGGCGCGCAAAGGGGGGACCTTCAAATGGAGCCGCCCAGCGGCGTCGCCGTCAAGCCGGACGACCATGGGCTCGGACGCTCCCGCGGCGGGCTGACCACCAAGTTGCACCTGGCGGTCGACCAAGGGCAGAAGCCTATGTTCCTCGTGATCACCGCCGGGCAGCGCGGGGACTCCCCGCAGTTCGAGGCCGTCCTGGGCCGCATCAGGGTGCCCCGCCTGGGGTCGGGCAGGCCGCGCACCCGCCCGAGGCGGGTGCGCGCGGACAAGGCCTACGCCTCCCGCAAGAACCGCGTCTACCTGCGCCGACGTGGCATCCGCTGCACCATCCCGGACAAGGCCGACCAGGCTCGTAACCGCAAGAAGCGCGGCTCGCGCGGCGGCCGTCCGCCGACGTTCGACCCCGAGGACTACAAGGCGCGGCACGCGGTCGAGTGCGGTATCAACGCCTCAAAAGGCACCGCGCCGTGGCCACGAGGTACGACAAGCTCGCCGTCCGCTACGAAACAACCGTCCTCGTAGCAGCCATCAACGAGTGGCTGTGATCTCTGTGCGACCGGCCGCGCCTCGTCAGACGGTGGTGAACCGCAACTCCGGGCGTTCCCATGCAACCTTCGGCGGAGACGGGGCGACCGTCCCCACCCGCTCGGCGCCCAGCCGCCGGTAGAACTCCTCGGCCGGGGGATGAGAGACCACGCGAACGTCAGTCAGGCCGGCCTCCCTCGCCTGGCCGATCATGTGCTCGATGAGGAGTCGGCCGACACCCTTTCCCTGCGCGCCATCCGCCACGAATACCAGGTCCAACTCCGGTGGCTCCAACACCAGGGCGTAGAAGCCCAGCAGTCGCCCGACCGCATCGACGGCCGCGAAAACCCGGTGCCGGGCAATGTAGTCGGCGGTGACTCGGTAGCCGGAGATGATCGAGGCGTACTTCCCCCTGCAGGCGCCGGACTCCTGGATCAGTGTGGTGAGGCGCTCTGCATCCTGCACAACCGCGCGCCTGATCGTCATGGACTGCATCCGTCACAGTATAGGAGCGAAGGCCATTAGAGCCTATTACACACCCAGCTCTGATCCACTTCCCGAAACACGCCCTAGTTGTTGTTCCTGTTCGAGGGACCGGTGACCGGGGTGTTCGCCTGATCGGGGCGCTCGACCCCGGACTGACCGAGCCCGGGGGGTGCGAGCGGCGGAATCGGCCGGGGCCGCGGGCTTTGCGCCTCGACAGCGGTGTCGCCGGACTGGGCGAGGGAGATCATGCCGCTGGCGCCGCTGATCATAGTTCCCAGCCCTATGGCTGCGGTGGCCGTCACGATGGCCACTTTCCGTGTGATGGTCATGAGGTGTCCCGGGTGGTGCGTCGGGACTGGGGCCGGTCTTACGGCTGACCTCAGCACTTCTTACCTGTCCAGCGTAGGCACAGCGCAGTGCCGGCGAGGTCTTCGCCGCGCTGGTCTCGAGGACTACTACGACTTCCAGGTGAACCGCCCCACGGTGTTCACTGGCAGCGGTACGGCTCGTAGGTGGGCAGCCACTGGGCGGGGGGCCTGGTCGAGCTGCTGCCGTTCCCTGGCCGCGGTGCGCTCCTGCCCGAGACGATCATCGTCGACCGCGGCAAAGTCTTCGTCTCCGCCGCGTTCACCACCGCCTGCGAACACCTCGGCATCAGCGTCCAGCCATCCCCACCCCCACAGGCATCGTCGAGCGCACCATCATCGACCGGAGCCAGGCTTCGTCTCCCGAGACTTTAGCGCCGCCTGCGACACCCTCGGCATTAGCGCCCAGCGCGCCCCGGGCCGATCCGGCGGGTGCCGCGCGCCAGCACTCAGCGCCGTCAGCGCGGGCGCACCCCGTCCCGGGAAGCCACCAGCACCCGCCGCGCGCCCGCCCGCGCGGGTGAACCCACGGATGAGTCACCTCGCCAAGCGCCGGTGGACCGTATCTGTGGGACATGATGAAGAACCTGATGCGTGCCGCGGCCGTCGCCGCGCTCGCCTTCACCCTGCTGGCTGTTCCGGCCTCCGCTTCCAGCGAGCCCCGCGCCGCGGCTGGGATCGACTGCCCGTCC
>NZ_MUND01000601.1 GCF_002154375.1 Streptomyces glaucescens
GGCAAGATCATCTCTGGTCCGATGGAGATCAACGGGATCGAGCCGGAGGGCGGCCGGGAGAAGCGGGTCCGCGAACTCCTGGAGACCGTCGGCCTCAACCCCGAGCACTACAACCGCTTCCCGCACGAGTTCTCCGGCGGGCAGCGGCAGCGCATCGGCGTGGCCCGCGCGCTGGCCCTGGACCCGAAGCTGATCGTCGCCGACGAGCCGGTCTCCGCGCTGGACGTCTCCATCCAGGCGCAGGTCGTCAACCTGCTCCAGCAGGTGCAGCGGGACCTCGGCATCGCGTTCGTCTTCATCGCCCACGACCTCGCCGTCGTCCGGCACTTCTCGCAGCGCGTCGCGGTCATGTACCTCGGTAAGATCGTGGAGATCGCCGACCGCGAGGACCTGTACGGCAACCCGCGGCACCCGTACACCCGGGCGCTGCTGTCCGCCGTACCGGAAGCCACGGTCGACGACGACGGCCCGGCTCGTGAGCGCATTCGGCTCACCGGCGACGTGCCGTCTCCGATCAACCCGCCGTCGGGTTGCCGCTTCCGCACGCGCTGCTGGAAGGCGACCGACAAGTGCGCGTCGGAGGCGCCGCCGCTGGTGCAGGTCGACGGCAACAAGCCCGGCCACCTGACCGCCTGTCACTACCCCGAGACGGAGGGCACCGTACCGGCACCCCGGCTCTCCAAGGACCCCCAGGCGGCGGCCTGACAACACCCCTTTTCCGTCAGCCGCCACCACGGAACGGACCTTCACCGGCCCATTGACCCGAGCCCGCGAACGTCCGCTCCCGGGGCAGAAGGCCCGCGCCTCCCCAGGCGCGGGCCTTCGCTGCGTCCCGGGTCCCCTACACGCCGGTCGTGCCGTCGATCAGCTCCCGGAGGATGTCCAGGTGGCCGTTGTGCCGGGCCGTCTCCTCTATGAGGTGGTGCAGGATCCAGCGCAGATCCACGTGGCGGCCGTCGCGGATGGGCCGCTCGGCCTGCGTGCCGAGGTCATGGGCGGCGACCAGCTCCCGGTAGCGGGCGGCCTGCTCGGTGTACTCGCGCAGCAGCTCCGGCAGCGGGATGTCGACCGCGATGCGCATCTCGCGGTCCGGGTCCTCCTCGGTCCACGGGCCCTCGTCCTCCTCGCCGAGGAAGACCACTTGGAACCAGTAGTACTCGACCCACCGCAGGTGGTTGATCAGACCGGAGATCGTCATCAGGGGCGAGCCCGGCAGGGGCGCCGTGCGGGCGCCCTCCGCCGAGACGCCCTCGCACTTGGCGGAGGCCGTGTCCCGCGTGTAGTCGAGGAAGGTGGTCAGCTGGGTGCGCTCGTCCCAGGCGGGAGGCGTGTCGGTGCGTGTCATCGGGGAGAGCATGACCGACCGTCACTCCGCCGTCGAGTCAATTAGTGCCCTCCTCCAGCGCCGCCAGGGCCGGGTCCAGCACGATGTCCTCCGCGCGGGCCTCGATCGTCGGGTCCTCCGGGAAGTGACAGGCCGACAGATGACCCTCGCGGTTGCCCGGCAGCCGGACCAGTGGCGGTTCCTCGGCCGCGCACTTCTCCTGCGCCTTCCAGCAGCGGGTGCGGAAACGGCAGCCGGAGGGCGGGGAGATCGGGGACGGCACGTCGCCGGCCAGGCGGATGCGTTCGCGCGGGCCCGCCGACTCGCCGGCCACGCTCACCTCGGGCACCGCGGAGAGCAGGGCGTGGGTGTAGGGGTGCCGGGGGCGGGTGTAGATGGAGTCCCGGTCGCCGACCTCGATGATCTTCCCCAGGTACATGACCGCGACGCGC
>NZ_MUND01000602.1 GCF_002154375.1 Streptomyces glaucescens
CGGCGGCGGCATGGGCATCGCCCTCGCGCCGGACGGCACACGGGTGTACGTCGGTGTGCACGTCCCCTCCGGCAACGGCACCCTGGAGACCATCGACACCGCGACCCGCGAGGTCACCGGCACCGCGCCGGTCGGCCGACGGCCCTTCGACGTGGACGTCTCCCGAGACGGCCGCGAGGTCTACGCCATCGGCCACGACTCCTTCGACGTCACCGTCGTGCCCACCGAGGGGCAGGGCGCCCCCCGCCGCGTCGAGGCCGCCCCCTACGGGACCGAGGGCGGCCTCGGCTCCTGGCTGAAACCGCACTACGCGGTCGTGCGGCCCTCCGACGGCCGGCTGCTGCTGCCCTTCGAGGGCGAGCGGCTGCTCGTCGTCGACCCGGCCACCGGCCGCTCGGCGGTCGAGGCGATGACCGCGAACACCCACCAGCACGGCGCTGCGATCACCCCCGACGGCACCCTCCTCGTCGTCGGCACCGGTCCCATCGACCCGGCCGCGGACGAGGGCCCCTCCCTGACCGTGCGCGCCCCGGACGGCGCGGAGACCGTCATCCCCCTCGACGGCCCGCACGAGGACGTCGCCGTGTCCCCCGACGGCCGCACCGCCTACGTCACCGGCGGCTTCACCCGCGACGGCCACTGGGACGGCATCACCGTCGTCGACCTGGAGACACACGAGACCCGCCGGCTCGCGGCGGGTGAACGGCCGCTGGGCATCGCCGTGCTGTGACGCACGGCGATGCCCAGCCCGGGATGCTCCGGAGGCGGATCAGATGAACGAGTTGATCTCGATCGTCTCGTCCCGGCCCGGACCCACGCCGATCGCGGAGATCGGGGCGCCGGACATCTCCTCCAGCGCCTTCACGTACGCCTGGGCGTTCTTCGGCAGGTCGGAGAAGGACTTGGCCGTGCTGATGTCCTCGCTCCAGCCCGGCAGCATCTCGTAGACCGGCTTCGCGTGGTGGAAGTCGGTCTGCGAGTACGGCAGCTCCTCGACGCGCTTGCCGTCGATCTCGTAGGCGACGCAGACCGGGATCTGCTCCCAGCCGGTGAGCACGTCCAGCTTGGTCAGGAAGAAGTCGGTCAGGCCGTTGACCCGGGTCGCGTAACGGGCGATCACCGCGTCGAACCAGCCGCAGCGGCGGTCACGGCCAGTGGTCACACCCCGCTCGCCGCCGATCCGGCGCAGCGCCTCGCCGTCCTCGTCGAACAGCTCGGTCGGGAACGGGCCCGCGCCGACGCGGGTCGTGTACGCCTTGAGGATGCCGATGACGCGGCTGATCCGGGTCGGCCCCACGCCTGCACCGGTGCAGGCGCCGCCCGCGGTCGGGTTCGACGAGGTCACGAACGGATACGTGCCGTGGTCGATGTCCAGCAGGGTGCCCTGGCCGCCCTCGAAGAGCACGACCTTGTCCTCGTCCAGCGCCTGGTTGAGGACCAGCACCGTGTCGGCGACGTACGGCCTGATCTGCTCGGCGTAGCCCAGCAGCTCCTCGACGACCTGCTCCACGGCGATCGCGCGGCGGTTGTAGAGCTTGGTCAGCAGCTGGTTCTTGACGTCGAGCGCCGCCTCGACCTTCTGCTGGAGGATCGACTCGTCGTACAGGTCCTGGACCCGGATGCCCACGCGGTTGATCTTGTCCGCGTAGGTCGGGCCGATGCCGCGGCCGGTCGTGCCGATCTTGCGCTTGCCGAGGAACCGTTCCGTCACCTTGTCGACGGTCACGTTGTACGGCGTGATGATGTGCGCGTTACCGCTGATCAGGAGCTTCGACGTGTCGACGCCGCGCTCGTTCAGCCCGCTCAGCTCGGAGAGCAGGACCGACGGGTCGACTACGACACCGTTACCGATGACCGGCGTGCAGCCGGGGGACAGGATTCCGGAAGGGAGCAGGTGGAGGGCGTACTTCTGGTCACCCACGACTACCGTGTGGCCGGCGTTGTTGCCGCCCTGGTAGCGCACCACATAGTCGACGGAACCACCGAGCAGGTCCGTCGCCTTTCCCTTGCCTTCGTCACCCCACTGAGCACCGAGCAGCACAAGTGCGGGCACGCGCGTACACCCCTTCCGGGCGGGGCATGTCCAAGGTCAGGGGTGTACACCACGCGTGTGCGAGTGATACACCGGCGACCTTCGTTGGCCGCAACCCGTCGGACCGGATGCCCCGGAATAGACGAAGCCCCTGGCGCAATAGCGCAAGGGGCTCTTGCACAAAGATGCTACCCGAGGAAGCGAGGCATGACCGAGGTGGCGACTTCCGCGACGTCCGAGCGGCTGTTGGTGATCATCGATCCGGTCGCCCGGCGAGTGGACCCGGAGTCCGTGCGCATCGCGAAAGACGTGCTCAGCGCGGGTGCCACCACGAAGGTGTGCCTCCCGGACGGCCCGGAGGAATTCATCCGCATGCTGGCCCGGCGCGGCTCCCGCCGGCCGGTGGTGGTCGGCGACGACCGCGCGCTGGTGCGCGCCGTGTCCCTGCTGCACCGGCAGCGGGAGCTGGCCGGATGCGTGCTGTCCATGGTGCCGGTCGGGGCGGGGTCCGGGGTGCTGTCGCTGGCCCGGTCCCTCGGCGTCCCGACGGGTACGGTCGCGGCGGCGCGGGCCGTCCTGGAGGGTGCCGAGCGGCGGCTTGACCTGCTCGTCGACGACAGCGACGGGGTGGTGGTCGGCGCGGTGGGCATCCCTCCGCTCACCGCCGGGCGGGAGGCGCCCGAGGGGGCCACCGCCGTGAGCCGGCCGTGGCTGCGGACCTGCCAGTCGCTGGTCCGGACGCTGGTGCCGGCGCGTCCGGCCCGGGTGACGCCCGCCGCCCTCCCGGCCGCGACCGGGCCCGCCCGGCTGCGGGTGGAGGTGGACGGCGAGACGCTCGTGGACCTCGGCCAGCCGCTGGAGGCGGTGTCGGTCACGCCCGACGGCTCCGGCTCGGCCACCGTGGAGGTCCGCCCCGTGTCGGTCGGCGCCGCGGCGGCACCCCTCCTGGGGACCGGGCGCCGGATCACGGTGTCCGGCGCGGACTTCCGGTACCGGGCCGACGCGGTGGTGGCGGGCCCGGTCCGGCGACGGACGTGGACGGTCTTCGAGGGCGGCCTGGGGCTCACGCTGCCGACGCCGGACTAGGGGGTGTCGTCAAACTCCCGTCGTCGTCCGCAGGACGGCCCTGCGGCGTCCGGTGCGTGC
>NZ_MUND01000603.1 GCF_002154375.1 Streptomyces glaucescens
GAGCACGCCCAGGGTGCCGGCCCGGCGCCCCACCCCCGGACCCTTGCCGTTGCGCGGTGCCGAACAGGGGTGGAAGGCTGGATAGCGGCGGCGTCTGCTCGGGGGCGCGCCCGCAGTCCGTGGGCGGGCGGAGCCTGTGCCCCGGCACGGACGGTCGCGGTCCGCCGCCCACCGCGGTGAGAACGGCCCCGTCCCCACCCCCTGGAGGTACCCGTGAACAGCGCCGACGGATGGGGAGACGACGTCTACCAGCCCGACGCGTCCGACCAACGCGAGGACACGGGCGTGCTGGACGCGGAGGACACCCTGGAGTACGACGGTGTCGACGATCCCCTCGACCCGGGCTGGTCCCCTCCGGAGCGACCGTGGGCGGTGGAGCACACCGGGGTGACGGCGGCCGAGCGCCGCGCCGGTGAGACCCTGGACCAGCGGCTGGCCGAGGAGCAGCCCGATCTGGCCGTACCGGACGGCGACGGCCTCGGCGACTCCACGGACACGGACGGCGAACTCCTGGACAACGAGGTCGGTGCCGCCCGCTCGGGCCGTCTCGTCGCCCCGGACGAAGGCGCGCACGAGGACGAGGAAGCTGCGCTGGTCGCGACGGACGTCGGCATCGACGGCGCCGCCGCCTCCGCCGAGGAGGCCGCCGTGCACATCGTCGACGAGGAATCCCTGCCCGGCTGACCCCGTTGTCAGCGGCGCCCCTCCCCTGCCCCCGCCCCACCTGGAGCCCTCATGCAGCAGGACAAGCACCCCGACTACCAC
>NZ_MUND01000604.1 GCF_002154375.1 Streptomyces glaucescens
ACGGCACGCCCCGCCACGCCGAGGGGCGGCGGCGGGGTTCCCGGCGTGGCGGAGCGTGCCGTCCGATGGGTCCGGAGCGTGCGGTCCGATGGGCCCCGGAGCGTGTGGTCGGATGGGTCGGGAGCGTGTGGTCGGATGGTGCGGATCGAGCCGTCCGATGTATTCCGGTCCCCGGGGTACCTCCTCACTCATGGCCAAAGGTGCAAGGACGCGAACGCGAAAGTGTGAAGGACGGGCCGCCGGGGCGGAACGGCGGGTTCCGTGATGATGATCCGGAAAAGTTGTCGCCCGGAGCGGCGGGTGGGGCCAGCGAACGGGCTGATCTCTCGTACAGTTTGCGCCGTGGGATCTCTGCGCAATCCGGTCGGGCCGCTTCCCTCCTCCATCTACTGGCGACGGAGGGCCGTCCTGCTGTCCGTGGTCACCCTGTTGGCGCTGCTGATCACCTGGATCGTCACTTCGGGCGACGGCGGCGGCGACAACAACGCCGGCGGTTCCAACGGCAAGAACCCCCTGCCCACGATCACCGCCGGACCCTCCGGTTCCGGCCCGGCGATCACCGAACGCCCGGGCGGGCGCGAGGAGTCGGGCAGCGGCGACTCCAGCGGATCGGGAGACTCCGCCGGCTCCGGCGACGGCGACGGTTCCGGTGACGACTCCGGTGACGGGTCGGGCGAGGGATCGGGCGGCGGTTCGGACGCCGGCGGCTCCGGTGGCACGGACGGTACGGACGACAAGCCGGGCGCGTCCGGCTCCGGCGCGGTGCCCGCCGGTGTCGGCGCGGGAGACGCGCTGCCCGCGGGTTCAGCGCTCCCCAACTGCACTCCGGGCGCCGTCACCTTGAGCGTGCGCAGCGTGCGCAACTCCTACTCGCCGGACCAGACGCCCGCGTTCCGGATCACCGCGCGGAACACCTCCGGCAGCGACTGCAAGATCGATCTGGGTCCGCGCGGTGCGGTGCTGACGATCACTCAGGCCGACGGTGACGACGCCTACTGGTCGTCCGCGGACTGCCCCAAGGGCGCCACCCGCCTGCTCTACCGGGTCCCGGCGAAGAACGGCATCACCTACACCGTCGAGTGGGACCGCAAGCCGAGCGCCCCGAAGTGCGCGACACCCCCGGCCGGGTCGGCCAAGCCCGGGACGTACCTGCTGGAGGCCAAGGCCGCGGGCTTTGCGAAGGTGCAGACGTCGTTCGTGCTCGACGCGGACTGAGCCGGACGCCGAAGGGGGTCGCACCCGGCCGGGTGCGACCCCCTTCGGCGTCCGTGGTCAGACGTACCGCTCCAGGATCGAACTCTCCGCCAGCCGCGACAGCCCCTCACGCACGCTGCGCGCCCGGGCCTCGCCCACGCCGTCCACGGTCTGCAGATCGTCCACGCTCGCGGCGAGCAGCTTCTGCAGCCCGCCGAAGTGCTCGACCAGCCGGTCGATGATCGCGCCGGGCAGCCGCGGCACCTTGGCCAGCAGCCGGAAACCGCGCGGCGACACCGCGGAGTCCAGGGTCTCCGGCGAGCCGGTGTACCCCAACGCGCGCGCCACCGTGGGCATCTCCAGCAGCTCGGCGTGGGAGAGCGCGTCCAGCTCGTAGAGCGCCTCGTCGACCGTGCGGGAACGCTTGGCGGTCGGCTCGGGCACATAGTCGCGCACGACCAGCTCGCGCTCGGGCTCCACACCGGCGATCAGCTCGTCCAGCTGGAGCGCGAGCAGCCGGCCGTCGGTGCCCAGCTCCACCACGTACTCGGCGATCTCGGTGGCGATCCGGCGCACCATCTCCAGCCGCTGGGCGACGGCGGAGACGTCCCGGACCGTCACCAGGTCCTCGATCTCCAGCGCCGACAGGGTGCCCGCGACCTCGTCGAGGCGGAGCTTGTACCGCTCCAGGGTGGCGAGGGCCTGGTTGGCGCGGGAGAGGATCGCCGCCGAGTCCTCCAGGACGCGGCGCTGGCCGTCGACGTAGAGCGCGATCAGCCGCATCGACTGGGAGACGGAGACCACGGGGAAGCCGACCTGCTTGCTGACCCGGTCCGCGGTGCGGTGCCGGGTGCCGGTCTCCTCGGTCGGGATCGTCGCGTCGGGCACGAACTGCACACCCGCCCGCAGGATCTTCGACAGGTCGGAGGAGAGCACGATGCCGCCGTCCAGCTTGCACAGCTCGCGCAGCCGGGTCGCGGTGAACTCCACGTCGAGCACGAAGCCGCCCGTGCACATCGCCTCGACGGTCTTGTCGGAGCCGAGCACGATCAGACCGCCGGTGTTGCCGCGCAGCACCCGCTCGAGGCCGTCGCGCAGGGCCGTACCGGGTGCCACGGCGCTCAGTGAGGCGCGCATCAGGCCATCGGCACCGGAACTCCCACCGGACTTTCCGGGAGCTGCTGCCCGGTCGTTGGCTGCCACTGCACTCCTCCGGTCGCAGGTTCTGGGGCGCTCCCGCAAACGCACTCGGTTCGTACGGACGGGCGAGACCTGGGCAAAGTCTACCGGCGGTCTTCCGCCTCCCGGGGGGCGTCTCGGCGACGGGAGCGGGGGAGGACCCTGAGGGCGTCCCCTATGTCCGCGACTTCCAGGACCTTCATACCGGCCGGGACCTTCCCCGGATCACCCGGCACCAGCGCGTGCGTGAAGCCCAGGCGGTGCGCCTCGGAGAGCCGGCGCTGCACCCCGGTGACCCGCCTGACCTCGCCCGCGAGGCCCACCTCGCCGATCGCGACGAGGTTCTTGGGCAGCGGGGTGTCGCTCGCCGCGGAGGCCAGGGCGAGGGCGATCGCGAGGTCGGCGGCCGGCTCGGAGAGCTTCACGCCGCCGACCGTCGCGGAGTAGATATCCCTTTTGCCCAGGGCGCTGATCCGGCCGCGCTGCTCCAGGACGGCCAGCATCATCGAGACCCGGGAGGTCTCCAGGCCGGAGGTGGTGCGGCGCGGGGAGGGGATCTGGGAGTCGACGGTGAGCGCCTGGACCTCGGCCACCAGCGGGCGACGGCCCTCCAGGGTGACGGTCAGGCAGGTGCCGGGGACCGGTTCGTCACGTCGTGTCAGGAAAAGTCCGCTCGGGTCGGTGAGGCCCGTGATGCCCTCGTCGTGCAGTTCGAAGCAGCCGACCTCGTCCGTCGCGCCGTACCGGTTCTTGACGCCGCGCACCAGCCGCAGCCGGGCGTGCCGGTCGCCCTCGAAGTGCAGGACGACGTCCACCAGGTGCTCCAGCAGGCGCGGACCGGCGATCGCGCCGTCCTTGGTGACATGGCCCACCAGAAGGGTGGACATGCCGCGCTCCTTGGAGGCCCGGATCAGGGCGCCGGCCACCTCGCGGACCTGCGCCATGCCGCCCGGGGCGCCGTCGATCTCGGGGGAGGCCACCGTCTGCACCGAGTCGAGGATCAGCAGCGAGGGCTTGACCGCGTCCAAGTGGCCGAGGACGGCGGACAGATCGGTCTCCGCGGCCAGATACAGGTGGTCGTCGAGGGCGCCGATGCGGTCGGCGCGCAGCCGGACCTGGCTCGCCGACTCCTCGCCCGTGACATACAGGGTCCGGTGCTCCTCGCTCGCCGACTTGGCCGCCACGTCCAGCAGCAGCGTCGACTTGCCGACCCCGGGCTCGCCCGCGAGCAGCACCACCGCGCCGGGCACCAGGCCGCCGCCGAGCACCCGGTCCAGCTCGGGCACGCCGGTGGTGCGGGCGGTGGCCGTGCGGCCGTCGACCTGGCCGATGGGCAGGGCGGAGGTGGTGACGCGACCCGGTGCCGTCGTACGGACCGCGGGCGTGCCGTACTCCTCGACCGTCCCCCAGGCCTGGCACTCGGGGCAGCGGCCGAGCCACTTCGCCGTCTGCCAGCCGCACTCGGTGCAGCGGTAGGACGGGCGGTCCTTGGTGGTCTTCGTACGGGCAGCCATGGACGAAACCGTAACCGGCCGCACTGACAACGCGGCCGCCGCGGGGCCCGGACCGCGGCGGCAGGGCTGCCGGTCGCGGCTCCCCGCGCCCGGTGCCACCCGCCGCGATTCGGCCGCACCCTCCGGAATCGGCCACGGAACGGCGGGCTCCTGTCCCCTTATGAGGGATCGTTTCACCCGTACGGATTAAAAGTGCTCAAGGGGGCGGAAGCGCCCTTCCCCGGCCCCCTACGGTCACCGGGTGATGAGCAGCAGCCCGGAGATTTCGACCCGCACGACCGGCGCACACCGGGCGCACCGCGAGGCGCGCGACCGCGCTGCGGCGCGCACGCTGGCGCACCGTCCCCCCACGCGCTACGAGCCCTACCTCGACGGACTGTTCACCTACTGCCTGTCCGTCCTGTGCGACCACGACAGCGCCACCGCCGCTCTCGGCGA
>NZ_MUND01000605.1 GCF_002154375.1 Streptomyces glaucescens
TACGTGGAGCGTGAGGGCGTGCCGCACCGACACGCCCTCACGCTCCACGTAGGAGGCGCCCATCGCGGCGGCGTCCAGCAGCAGGTCGACCAAGTGGTCGTGGAGGAGGTTGACCTCGTCCACGTAGAGGATCCCGCGGTGCGCGTCGGCGAGCAGACCCGGCTCGAACGCCTTCACGCCCTCCGCGAGCGCCCGCTCGATGTCCAGCGCGCCGACCAGCCGGTCCTCGGAGGCACCGACGGGCAGCTCGACCATCCGCGCGGGGCGCGTGGTCCCGGTGCCCGCCTCGTGCGGCCCGTCGGGGCAGCCGGGGTCCGGGGCGGCCGGGTCACACGAGAACCGGCACCCGGGCACGACCGCTACCTCCGGCAGCAGCGCGGACAGCGCCCGTACGGCCGTGCTCTTCGCGGTGCCCTTCTCGCCGCGCACCAGCACGCCGCCGACCGCCGGGGACACGGCGTTCAGCAGCAGCGCGAGCCGCAGATCGTCCTGGCCGACAACGGCCGTGAAAGGGAAGGGAGTCGTCACTGGTCGCCCTCCAAGTCGCCTTCGAGCTCCAGGTAGGTGGCGCGCAGCCGCTCCAGCGTGTCCGCGTCCGGCTCGGCCCACAGGCCCCGGTCGGCCGCCTCCAGCAGCCGCTCGGTGATGCCGCGCAGCGCCCACGGGTTGGACTTCTTCATGAAGTCCCGGTTCTCCGGGTCGAAGACGTACTCCGCGCTCAGCTTCTCGTACATCCAGTCGTCCACGACGCCGGCGGTGGCGTCGTAGCCGAACAGGTAGTCCACGGTCGCCGCCATCTCGAAGGCGCCCTTGTAACCGTGCCGGCGCATGGCCGCCATCCAGCGCGGGTTCACCACCCGGGCGCGGAACACGCGGTGCGTCTCCTCGCCGAGCGTGCGGGTCCTCACCTGGTCCGGCGTCGCCGAATCGCCCACGTAGGCCTCGGGGTTGGCGCCCGTCAGGTGCCGGACCATGGCGACCATGCCGCCGTGGTACTGGAAGTAGTCGTCCGCGTCGACCAGGTCGTGCTCGCGGGTGTCGACGTTCTTCGCCGCCACCGCGATCCGCCGGAACGCCGTCTCCATGTCCCCGCGCGCCGCGCGCCCGTCGAGCCCGCGCCCGTAGGCGTAGCCGCCCCAGACCGCGTAGACCTCGGCGAGGTCGGCGTCCGAACGCCAGTTGCGGGCGTCGATCAGCGGCAGCAGGCCCGCGCCGTACGCGCCCGGCTTGGAGCCGAAGACGCGGGCGGTCGCGCGCCGCCGGTCGCCGTGCTCGGCGGTGTCCTCCTCGACGTGCGCCCGGACGTAGTTGGACTCGGCCGGCTCGGCCAGCTCGGCCACCGCCCGCACCGCGTCGTCGATCAGCGCGACGACGTGCGGGAACGCGTCCCGGAAGAAGCCGGAGATACGGACGGTGACGTCGATGCGGGGCCGGCCCAGTTCCTCCAGGCCGATGATCTCGAAGCCGGTGACGCGCCGGGACGCCTCGTCCCACACCGGGCGGCAGCCCAGCAGCGCCAGGATCTCGGCGATGTCGTCGCCCTGGGTGCGCATGGCCGAGGTGCCCCAGACCGTCAGGCCCACGGACTTCGGGTACTCCCCGTTGTCGGCGAGATAGCGCTGCACCAGCGAGTCCGCCAGGGACTGCCCGACCTCCCAGCTCAGCCGGGACGGGATCGCCTTGGGGTCGACCGAGTAGAAGTTCCGGCCGGTGGGGAGGACGTTGACCAGGCCGCGGGTGGGGGAGCCCGACGGGCCCGCCGGGACGTAACCGCCGTCCAGCGCCTTGAGGATGTGCCCGATCTCGTCCGTCGTACGGGCCAGCCGCGGCACGACCTCGGTGCAGGCGAACTCCAGCACGGCGACGGCCTCGGGCAGTTCGGTGCCCAGCACCTCGCGCACCAGCCCGGGCACCGCGGCGGCCGCCCAGTCCCGCGCCTCCATGCCCTCCGCGATCCGCCGGCACAGCTGCTCCAGCAGGTCGACGGCGTCGGCGGCGGACCGGGCCGGCCCGTCCACCAGGTCGGTCAGCTCCACCGGCACCTTCACCGGCGCGCCCGGCTCGGCCAGCAGCTCCTTCTCGACCAGCCCGAAGTGCGCGGCGAGCGCGGCCCGCAGTCCGGGCAGGGCGTTCGCCTGCCCGCCCCACACCTGGGAGGCGCGCAGCACGGCCAGCACCAGGTTCACGCGCGGCTCACCGACCGGCCCGCCGCCGAGGACGTGCAGTCCGTCGCGGATCTGCACGTCCTTGATCTCGCACAGATAGCCGTCGATGTGCATGACGAACTCGTCGAACTCTTCGTCGTCGGGCTGTTCGTCCACACGCAGGTCGTGGTGCAGTTCGGCCGCCTTGACCAGCGTCCAGATCTGCGCCCGCACGGCCGGCGCCTTCGCCGGGTCGAGGTCGGAGACGAGCGCGTACTCGTCGAGCAGCTGCTCCAGTTTGGCCAGGTCCCCGTAGGTGTCGGCGCGCGCCATCGGCGGCACCAGGTGGTCGACGACCGTGGCGTGCCCACGCCGCTTGGCCTGGGTGCCCTCGCCGGGGTCGTTGACGATGAACGGGTAGACCAGCGGGAGGTCACCGAGGACGGCGTCCGGCGCGCAGCCGCCCGACAGCCCGAGCCCCTTGCCCGGCAGCCACTCCATCGTGCCGTGCTTGCCCATGTGCACGACGGCGTCGGCGCCGAAGGTGTTGTCGAGCCAGCGGTAGGCCGCCATGTAGTGGTGGGACGGCGGCATGTCGGGGTCGTGGTAGATCGCGATCGGGTTCTCGCCGAAGCCGCGCGGCGGCTGGATCATGACGACGACGTTCCCGAACTGCAAGGACGCCAGCACGATGTCCTCGCCGTCGACGTACAGACCGCCCGGCGGCTCGCCCCACGCCTCGCGCATCGCCTCGCGCAGCTCGGGATCCAGCTTCTCGAACCAGGCCCGGTAGTCGGCGAGCGGCACGCGCGCGGGCGCGGCGGCCAGCTGCTCCTCCGTCAGCCACTCGACGTCGTGGCCGCCGGCCTCGATGAGCCGGTGGATCAGCTCGTCGCCGCCCGCCGGGTACTCGGTGAGTCCGTACCCGGCGTCCCTGAGGGCGTCCAGCACGCGCACCGCGGACGCGGGCGTGTCCAGGCCGACCGCGTTGCCGACGCGGGAGTGCTTGGTGGGGTAGGCGGTGAAGACGAGCGCGATCTTCTTCTCGGCGTTCGGCTTGTGCCGCAGCCGCGCGTGCCGCACGGCGATCCCGGCGACGCGGGCGGCCCGCTCCGGGTCGGCCACGTACACGGGGACGTCGTCCGGGCCCTGCTCCTTGAAGGAGAACGGCACGGTGATCAGGCGGCCGTCGAACTCGGGGATCGCGACCTGCATCGCCGCGTCCATGGGGGAGAGGGCGGCATCGGACTCGTCCCAGGCGGCCCGCGAGGAGGTCAGGCACAGTCCCTGCAGCACGGGGACGTCCAGGTCCGCGAGCGCGCCGATGTCCCAGGACTCCTCGTCGCCGCCCGCGGAGGCCTGCGAGGCGTGGGTGCCACCGGCCGCGAGGACGGTGGCGACCAGGGCGTCGGCCCGCTGGAGGATCTCGTACAGCCCCGGGTCGGCGCCGCGCAGTGAACCGCAGTACACCGGGAGGGCGTTGGCGCCGTGCGCCTCGATCGCCTCGCACAGGGTGTCGACGAAGGCGGTGTTGCCGCTCAGCTCGTGGGCCCGGTAGAAGAGCACGCCGACGGTCGGGCGGCCGTCCTCGACGGCGTAGGAGCCGTGCACCCCGTACTCGGGCATGGGCTGCGGCGCGGTGAACCCCTCGCCGGTCAGCAGCACGGTGTCGGACAGGAACCGGGCGAGTTCGGTGAGGTTGGCGGGGCCGCCCTCGACCAGGTACTTCAGCGCCTCCGCGACCACACCGGCGGGCACGCTGGACTCCGCCATCAGCTCCGCGTCCGGCACGGCCTCGCCGCCCAGCAGCACGGTGGGCACGCCGGACGCCTTCAGCGCGGCGAGCCCGTCCTCCCAGGCGCGCTTGCCGCCGAGCAGCCGTACGACGGCGACGTCCGCGCCGTCGATCAGGCCCGGCAGCTCCTCCCGGACGTCCACCCGGGTCGGGTTGCCGATCCGGTAGGGCGCGCCGGAGGCACGGGCCGCCAGCAGATCGGTGTCGGCGGTCGACAACAACAACACAGTGCCAATGCCAGTGCTCATGCGGGCGCTCCTGGGGGGATGAAAGGCAGTCCTTGCGGCGCACCGGACTCGATGAGCCGCCACAGCGCGTCCGTGTCCGCGTGCTGTTCGATCAGGTCGCCGAGCCGGTCGAGCTGCTCCTCGCGCAGCGCGGCGAACGAGGTGTCCGGGGCCGGCACGAAGCGGCGGCCCGCGGCGGCGGCCACCTCGCGCAGGAAGGCGCGCCGGAAGCCGTCCGACTCCAGCGAGCCGTGCCAGTGGGTGCCCCAGGTCTGGCCGACGCGGCAGCCGTCCAGGAAGGGCTCCCCGCCCAGGACGTCGGCGACGCCGTGGTGGATCTCGTAGCCCTCCACGTGCTCGCCGAGGGCTTCCCCCACCGGCCGGGTGAGGGTCTTCTCGCGGGCGAACCGCACCCGCACGGGCAGGATCCCGAGCCCGTCGACGTGGCCGCGGCGGCTCTCCACGTCGTCCTCGATGTGCTCGCCGAGCACCTGGAAGCCGCCGCAGATGCCGAGCACGGGGCGGCCTTCGGCGGCCCGGCGCGCGAGCGCGTCGGCCAGCCCCCGCTCCCGCAGCCACTCCAGGGCCCGTACCGTGCCACGCGTGCCCGGGACGACCACGAGGTCGGCGTCCGCCAGCTCCTCCGGCCGGTCCACGAACCGGACCACGACACCGGGTTCGGCGGCGAGGGCGTCCACGTCGGTGAAGTTGGACATGAGCGGGACCGCGCAGACGGCGACCCGCAGGACGTCCTCGCCGACCGGCGGGGCCACGTTCGACTCGCGCACGGTGCCGCGCAGAGACACCCTCAGCCCGTCCTCCTCGTCGATGCCGAGGCCGTGCCGGAACGGCAGGACGCCGTAGGAGGGCCGCCCGGTGAGGCTCTGGAGCATGTCCAGCCCGGGCTCCAGCAGGCTGACGTCCCCGCGGAACTTGTTGACGAGGAACCCGGCGACCAGCTCCTGGTCCTCCCGTGACAGCAGCGCCACGGTCCCGAAGAAGGACGCGAAGACACCGCCGCGGTCGATGTCGCCGACGACGAGGACGGGGAGCCGCGCACCCCGCGCGATCCCCATGTTCACGATGTCCGTCCGGCGCAGGTTGATCTCGGCCGGACTGCCCGCCCCCTCGCAGATCACCGCGTCATACGTGCCCCGCAGTTCGGCGAGACAGTCCAGCACGGTGCCGAGCAGCCGCTGCTGCCGCCCGCCGTGGTAGCCGCGCGCGCTCATCTCGCCCACCGGCTTGCCCAGCAGCACCACCTGGCTGCTCTGCTCACCGCCGGGCTTGAGCAGCACGGGGTTCATCAGCGCGGTCGGCTCGACGCGGCAGGCCTGCGCCTGCATGGCCTGGGCCCGTCCGATCTCCGCGCCCTCCCGTGTCACGAACGAGTTGAGGGACATGTTCTGCGCCTTGAAAGGCGCGACCTTGACCCCTTGCCGTACCAGCCACCGGCAGATCCCGGCGGTGACGACGCTCTTGCCGGCGTCGGAGGTGGTACCGGCGACGAGGAGACCGCCGTTCATCGATTGCGCCCCTTCCCGAGAAGGCGTGCGCCCGCGCACACGCCGAGCGCCAGCCAGCTCACACGCCGCGAGAGCCGTACGGCCCGCCGGATGTCGGTGACCTGAACGGCGCGCCCTTGGGTGTTCAGCACCGGCCGGTGCTCCACGCGCCCCCCGTAGGAGAGCGTCCCGCCCAGCCGCACCCCGAGCGCCCCCGCGAACGAGGCCTCCACGGGCCCGGCGTTGGGGCTCGGGTGCTTGCGGGCGTCGGCGCGCCGGGCCCGCACGGCACCGCGCGGATCGTCGCCCGCCACGGCGGCCAGTACGGCGGTCAGCCGTGCCCCCGGCCACCCCGCGAGGTCGTCGAGCCGGGCGGACGCCCATCCGTAGCGCCGGTAGCGGGGCGACTTGTGACCCACCATGGCGTCCAGCGTGTTGACGGCCCGGAAGCCGAGCAGCCCCGGCACCCCGCCGACGGCCCCCCACACCAGCGCGCCCACCACGGCGTCGGAGGTGTTCTCGGCGACGGACTCGACGACGGCCCGGGCGATTCCGTCCCCGTCGAGCGCCTGCGGATCCCGCCCGCACAGATGCGGCAGCCGCTCCCGGGCGGCCTCGACGTCACCCGCCTCCAGGGCCCGCCCGATGGCGGTCGCCTCGCGCGCCAGCGACGTCCCGCCGACGACGGCCCAGGTGGCGGCGGCGGTCAGCGCGACGGAGGCGGCGGGGGAGGAGCGTACGACGCGGGAGGCGGCCGCCCCCAGCGCCACGGCGCCACCGGC
>NZ_MUND01000606.1:0-3920 GCF_002154375.1 Streptomyces glaucescens
GGGCGGGGGCCGGGAGGCGGTCGCCCGGGTAGCCCTCGACCCGGCCGAAGCGGTCCGACGCGTCCTGCCAGTCCTCGCGGGCGCGGACGATGTCGTCGTGGGTGCGGCCGATGAAGTTCCACCACATGACGATCTCCTCCCCGAAGGGAGGACCGCCGAGGAGCACCAGGCGCGCGGTCCCCGTCCCCTCGTTGGCGAGGGTGAGCACCTCGTGTCCCGGTGCGGCGTAGCCGAGCTCGGCCGGTTTCAGGGCGGTGCCGTTCAGGCGGACGTCGCCGGTGTCCACGAGGAGCCCGTGCTCGAAGTCCGGGTCGACGTCGAGGGTCAGTGCCGCGCCCGGCTCGACGGACAGCTCGGCGCCGAGCAGCGGGGTGAAGGTGCGGACCGGTGAGGTGTCGCCGGCGAGCGTGCCCAGGAAGACGCGGGCGCTGCCGCCGTCCAGCGGCACGGGTGCGGGTGCGTAGTGCTGGAAGTCCCGCGCGGCGTCGCGGTGTCGGTCCGGCAGGGCCACCCACAGCTGGACGCCGTGCAGGATCGTCGTGCCGGGGGTTGACACCTCCGAGTGGCTGATGCCGTGACCGCCGGTCATCAGGTTGAGTTCGCCGGGGCGGACGAGGGCGTGGCTGCCGAGGCTGTCGCGGTGCTCGATCTCCCCGCTGAAGAGCCAGCTGACCGTCTGCAGACCGGTGTGCGGATGGGGAGCGACGTCCATGCCGCCGGTGGCGGAGACGTCGTCGGGGCCGTAGTGGTCGGCGAAGCACCACGCTCCGATCAGGGTGCGGGCCCGCTGGGGCAGGGTGCGCCGCACGGGCATGGCTCGCGGGCCGCCCAGCGGGACCTGCCGGGCGGTGAGCACGTCGACGGCGGAGGGAGTGTCCTCGCCGGACGGTCCTCCGCACGTCAACTCGGTGGGACGCGCTTCGGTGTTACTCACTGTCCCGGCCTTCCCCGCGAGGAAACGTTCGGCTTTCAACATTCACTTGTCGATGATAGGACCATCAGCGAGTGATCGCCCGGCGAAGGAGAACATGTGACGGACACGGCGGCGGTGCGACCCGGCAACCGGGTCTACATCGACAAGCAGCACCCGGACGCGTATCGCGCGCTGACCGCCACGGCGCAGACCGTGAAGGAGGCGGCCGCCGCGGCCGGGCTGGACCGGACCCTCGTCGAACTGATCAACCTGCGCGTGTCCCAGATCAACGCCTGCGCCTACTGCCTCGACCTGCACACCCGCGCCGCTCTGCGGGCGGGCGAGACCACCCGGCGGCTGGGCGTCCTGGCCGCGTGGCGCGACACCGACCTGTTCACGCCCGGGGAACGCGCCGCCCTCGCCCTGGCGGAGGCCACCACACACCCCGCGGACGCGGGCGCCCAGACCGCGGCGTACGCCGAGGCCCGGTCCGCGCTCTCCGACGAGGAGATCTCCGCGGTCATCTGGGTCGCCCTCACCATGAACGCCTTCAACCGCGTCTCGATCATGAGCAAGCACCCCGTGCGGGACGGCGGGGAGGCGAGGACGACCCCCCAGCGGTGAGTCTCGCGCCCGCGGCCGTCCGCGGCTCTCCGGCAGCCGTGACCTCCACGCGCCGTGGCCTGCGCGCGCCGTGGCTGCCGCCCGCCGCGGCTCAGGCCGCGAAGCCGATGTTGGTGACGTACTCGTACTGGCCCCACTCCGAGCCCGGATCCACGGTCGCGTCACTGATCCACGCCTCGTCCAGCGCCTGGTCGTCACCCTCGGCCCAGGCCTCGACGATCCGGTCCCAGTGCCGCACGTTGAGGGTGCGGTACTCGACCACCCGCCGGCGGGTGGTCCACCTGGGACTGGTCGAGCGGATGGAACTCCACTCGGCTGCCGCGGCCTTCGCGGTTGAGGCGCGCGAGCAGGTAGCGGGCGACGTTGTGCCGCCGCAGTGCGCGGTACGCCGTCTCGATCCGGTCCAGGTTGCGCCTGGACGGGCTGCGCCTGCCGTCCAGCCAGGCTCGGAGCGTGCGGTCGGTGACGGTCAGCCGGGCTTCCCGGGCGGCGGCGCGGGCGTGCGGGGTGCGGGGTGCGGGTCAGATAGTGCAGCCGTGCCTGAAGCCCGCGCCGCGCGGTGATCGGGGTGGCGACGAAACCGGCGAGCGCGTCGAGTTGGCGGGCCACGGCCTCGTACCCCTTGATGCCGCGAGCACCGTAGGTACCGAACTCGATCGTGCGCTCAGGCATCCAGCACTCTCACTCACCGCGCGTCCGGGCTGCCTTCGGGCCGCGTCAGGATATCGGACGGCCGCGGGAGCACATCGCCGCTCCGGGCACGGTCCGCCGCCGGCCTCGTCACGAACGTCAAGAAGCGCAGGCACGTGAGTCACCCGTCGAGTGGTTTGGAATGCCCGTCTGTGCGAAGGCGCCTCCCGGGTGCGGCTCGTACGCCAAGAGTGGTGCGCCATGAGCACACACGACGCCACGAGCGATGAACGGCACACGTCCGGTACGTCGCTCGACAGCCCGCTCCCCTCACGCCGCACCCTGGTCACCGCCGCCGGAGCCTCCGCGCTGGCCGCCGGACTCACCGCTGCCTCCACCGCCCCCGCGACCGCGCTCAGCCCAGCCGCCGCCCCCTCGATCGCACCGGCCGCCACGCCGCCCGGAGTGGGCAGCGAGGCGTACACCACGGTCGCGCGCGCCATCGTCGTCCACGACGAGCACGACAAGCCCCTCACCCCGCGCTACCTGGATGTCGTCGAGCACGGACTGCCGCCCAGCCGGGGGAAGGGGACGAAGAGGGTTCTGGTCGTCGGGGCCGGGCCGGCGGGACTGCTCGCCGCCGACCTGCTGAACCGTGCGGGCCACGACGTCGTCGTGATCGAGGCCAACGGCAACCGTGTCGGGGGACGCATCAAGACGTTCCGCAAGGGCGGTCACGAGAACGGGGCCCAGCCCTTCGCCGACCCCAAGCAGTACGCGGAGGGCGGGGCGATGCGGCTGCCCGAGAGCCATCCGCTGCTCATGGCACTGCTCGAGAAGTTCGACCTGCCGCGCCAGGAGTTCCTCCTGGTGGACGTGGACGTCGACAACCCCGCCCAGCGCGCCAACCGCACCTGGATCCACGTCAACGGCGTCCATGTGCGCCGGGCCGACTACGAGAAGAACCCCGAGAAGGTCAACGACACCTTCGGCATCACCGGCCCCCACCGCACGAAGACCGCCTCCGCCATCCTCGCGGAAGCCCTCGAACCCGCGCACCGGCTCATCCGCGGCAAGGAGGGGACGGCCCTCGTCGAGGGGTGGGTGGAGGTCCTGAAGAGATACGGCCACTGGTCCATGTACCGGTACCTGACCGAGGTCGCCAAGCTGGACACCAGGACCATCGACCTGGTCGGCACCATCCAGAACCTGACCTCCCGGATGCACCTGTCCTTCCTGCACAGCTTCCTGTCGAGCGCGCTGATCGACCCGAAGACCCGGTTCTGGGAGATCAAGGGCGGCACCGCCTCCTTCGTCGACGCGCTGTACGCGCCCGTGAAGGGCAAGGTACGGCTCGACCGGCGCGCCGTGCGCATCGAACGCGGCGGCGGCAAGGTCAGGGTGCACACGGTCTCCGAGGACTGCCAGACCGGCCACGGCGGTGTCACGGAGGTCTTCGAGGGCGACGAGGCGATCATCACCGTGCCCTTCTCCGGGCTGCGCCACGTGGCCTTCGACCCTCCGCTCGGCTACGGCAAGCGCCGGGCCATCACGGAACTGCACTACGACGCGGCGACCAAGGTGCTGCTGGAGTTCTCCCGGCGCTGGTGGGAGTTCACCGAGGAGCAGTGGGAGCAGGCGCTGAACTCCATCGAGGACGGGCTGTACGAGAGGTACCGAGCGGGCCGGGTCGGCGACGGCAGGTACCTCGGCGCGCACCAGTCAGTGAAGGCCCTGGGCGTGACGGTCCCCG
>NZ_MUND01000606.1:3931-4358 GCF_002154375.1 Streptomyces glaucescens
CGGCGGCGGCTCGGTGAGCGACAACGCCAACCGCTTCATGTACTTCGAGCACGCCCACCCGATGGAGGGCAGCGACGGAGGGGTGCTGCTCGCCTCCTACAGCTGGGCCGACGATGCCCTCAAGTGGGACGCGTACGCCGACGAGGAGCGGTATCTGCGGGCCCTCGCCGGAGTGCAGGCCGTCTTCGGCCGCCGCTGCGAGGTCTTCTTCACCACCAAGTGCAAGACGCAGTCCTGGATGCGCGACCACTACGCCTACGGTGAGGCGTCCGTGCTGTTCCCCGGCCAGCACACGGAGCTGTTCCCCGACATCCCGACCTCGGAAGGGCTGCTGCACTTCGCGGGCGACCACACCTCCATCAAGCCGGCCTGGATCGAAGGCGCCCTCGAATCCGCCGTCCGGACGGCGCTGAAGGTCCACACCGGC
>NZ_MUND01000607.1 GCF_002154375.1 Streptomyces glaucescens
GTCGCGGGCCTCGCCGCCGCCGGCTACGAGGAGGAGGCGAACTCGCTGCTGCACGGGACCCTGGCGGCGGCGAGGCCCGCGACGGCGACCGCCGTCTCGTGGACCCGTACGGCGCCACTGCGATGGCCGAACGGGTTGTGGCCCGTTTCCTTCGCGCCCAGACCGCGCAGCCCCCAGCCGCAGTCCATCGCCGGGTTGCCGAACAGCCGGGCGAGCTGCTCGGTCCGCACGCGGTCGAGCAGTCCGGGGGCGTGTGCGCCACCGCCGAGCAGTCCGGTGTCCAGGAGGTGCGCCGCCATGCTCCCGAAGTGCGGGACGGGACGCCCGTCCGGCGCGCGGGCAGCGGCCGGACGACCGCCGCCCGGGTCGTCGATCCAGAAATCCTCCTCGAAGGCGGCCCGGAGTGCGCCGGCCCATTGCCGCAGTCCGGCGCCGCCCGGTCTGCCACAGGCGTCGAGCAGGTCGGCGCCGAGCAGGGCGGCACGGTGGGCGTATGCCTGTGTCTCGCAGCGGGCGGGGCCACCGGGTTGTGGGTCGCACAGGTAGACGCCGTCGCCCACGGTGGTCCGCAGCCAGGTCAGACAGCGCTCGGCGGCCGGCAGCAGCTCTTCCGTCTCGGCTTCCGGCAGGCCCCAGCGGCGTGCCTCCGCGAGCAGCACCGGGAAGAGCAGCGTGGCCTCCGTTCCGGTGCAGCCCGGTGGCAGATGGGCTCCGGCGTCCCGGCGCGGCCCGGGGATCAGGCCGGCTCGTGGGCCGGTGCCACCCAGCTGCGTACGGGCGAAGGTCCGCAGTGTGCCGACGGCCAGCCGGGTGCCGAGGGGAAGGGCCATCCGGGCTGCCGCGAGGGCTTCGGCGGGGGCCGGTCCGCAGCGCCAGGGCGCTCCGGCGGCGAGATGGGTGTCGGCGGCGTGCTCGTAGTCGCGCAGCAGCAGGGCCTGCAGGTCTTCGACGCTGGTCCGCAGGAGGGCCGCGGCCCGGGGGTCGTCGCCGGTCGCGACGGCGGGAGCGAGTGGGCTCGTGGCCGCGCGGCCGACCGCCCGCAGGGGCGCCGCGCCCTCCAGGCGCACCCGTAGTTCCACGCTCGCGCTGCCGCCCGGGGGCAGTTCGAACTCCCAGCGCAGCAGCCCCGCGGCGGCCAGCGCGTCGGCGGGCGGCGGCTCGGCGGAGACCGACGACGCCCCGGTGGGACAGGACCAGCGCAGACCGGAGTCGTGGACACTGGCGGGCAGCTCCGGGCCGGCGTTGCCCGAGGCGATGGCGCCGAGCGCCGCCAGGTCCGTGCCCAGTGACACCTCCAGGGGCAGGCGCAAAGGGCGGGCAGCCGCACTGCGCAGGATGATCCGCTCCGTACCGTCCGCGTGACGGACGCGCTCGACGAAGATGTCCGGGTCCGGTCCCGCTTGCGGGGACACGCACAGTGTCCCCACGAAGCGGGCCCGGTCGGCACCCGTCATCCGGGCCTGCACGGCGAGCGGCTCACGCCCGGCGACCCGGACCTGGCAGCGGGAGAGAAGTCGCCGCCCCGCGCGGTAGAAGCCCTCCAGTCCTCGTCCGGTCAGCTGGCCCTGTCCGGCGGAGACGGCGAGTGCCGGAAGGGCGACGCAGATGAGGGCGGTGTGGGTGGGAGGCAGCTCCCCCGAGCGGCGCGGGGGCGCGGGCGGCGGTGCGGGCGCTGCCGCTGCGGGGGCCCGGTGGGACTGCACGGTGGAAGCGACTCCTCTTCTGCCACCACCGCGCGGAGGAAGCGGATGGGAGCTGCCCCCGGCCGTACGGCCACGGGGGGCGTCGTCCCACGCCGAAGGCTCACGGGGAGCGTCGGGCCGCCGGGCTGGAGTCGGCTGGTGCATCGCGAGCGACTTCCTCTGCGCGCTGTACGCCTCGGGCGAGGCCGGCGCCGGTTGAGGGTTTCCGGCAGGACAAGAGCGGTACGGCGGCACGTCCCGTCCAGGCGTTCCGCCACTCAGGTGAACGGATCGGGGCTCCCGTGGGTCACGGCTGCGATCGACCGGCACCTCCGGACCACGGTGCCGGAAGCGGGCCGTTCCGCTCGTCGCCCGGCGGCGGCCGGGCGACAGCCATCCGCCGACGGCGCTCATCACCCGCCGATACCGGGGCCGGCACCGACTCCGACCCCCTTGTCCCACGCTCACGTGTCCTCCTGCGTACCGCCGCCGGTGCCGGAGCCGGAACGCGGGGCTTCCGGACAGCTGCCGCGCCGCCGGGCGGGCGCCTTCGAGGAACGCGGGCGGGTGCCGCCGACCCGTCCCGCGCCCGGGTGCGTACCTGTGGCCGCCCTACGGGAGCGCGGGCCCCCGTCGGCCTTGTTCGGCGTCTTCACCCCCGCGGGCAGTGCGCGGGCCCGAGCGCGGCGGAGCGCGGACGCTTCGGGTGCCGGGGCGAGCGTGGGGTGGGCGCTGGTGTCCGTACGGTCGGGCTCTTCGGGCTCTTCGGGCTCTTCGGGCGCGGCAGGTACGGCGGGCGCGGCAGGTACGGCGGGCGTGGCGCCGGCGGAGTGCTGAGCGCCGTCCGGCGCGGCAGCCTCGGCCCTCTCCACGGCTTCCGCCCTTTCCATCACTTCTGCCGTCTCGACCGCTTCCACCGTCTCCACCGCTTCCGCGACGCCGGAAGCGGTACTGTCCGCCGCCACCGGGTCATGACCCGCGCCGGACACCCGAGACGTACGGCCCTCCCGCTCCCCCCGCAGGCAGCGGCGGATCGACTCCGGATCCAGTCCCTCGTTGACCGCCTGGTGGAGGAGGCGCGCGAAGAGATAGCCGGGGTCCGCGCCCAGGGCCATGGCCAGGGCCTCACGGGCCTCCAGCTCGTCGCCGGTCGACCAGGCGACCCAGCCGGCGAGGGTCAGGGGTGCCGCGGCGTGCTCGGCATAGGGCCCGACACAGCGGCGGGCCAGCGCCCGCCAGAGCCGGAGGGCGGGCCCGGCCTCGTCCCCCTCCATCCACTCCGCGGCGCGGTCACGGGTCGCGCGGTCCTGCAAACCGAGGATCAACGCGGCGGCTTCGTCATGGTCGATCAGCTCGTCGTCACGGAGGTCCGCCAGAAGCGCTCCGGTCACCGGTCGGGCCGTGCCCAGCCGTCCGATAAGCCTCTGGGCCAGCGCGAGCGTCTCCTCGGCCACGTCGACGCGTCCGGAGTCGTCGAGGATCCTGGGCACGAGCGCCGTGCCGGCCGTGTCCAGGGCGACCTCCTGTTCCAGGGCGGCCGCGGTCTCCCACGGCAGCAGCCTGGCGCGCAGCTCGCGCAGGGTGCCGCGCACCTGGATCCCGGCGTAGGTGGCGGCCGCCGCCAGCACCGAGGTGCCGGGCAGTCCCATCGGCTCACCGTCGGCCGGGCAACACCCCGTCCTCTCGCAGCAGTAGGACCAGAACCTTCCGTCGGAGATGCAGATCGCCTCGACCACCGGGGCGCCGACGGCGCTGCACCTGCGCCGCAGTTCCTCGGCCAGCGGCCGGAGCCGTTCCATGACCTGCCGGCCCGTCTCGCCGGCGCCCGGATCCTGGCAGAGGTAGGCCACCATCCCCTCGGGGGTGCCGCGCCGACGGGCGCTGCCCGTCATCAGTCCGCGGGTCAGCTCCGCGGCCACCGACGCCCAGTCGTCGGGGTTGGCGGGGATGCCGAGCCGGGCCCGGCCGCCGAACCTGCCGCGCCCGCCCCAGTCGTGCAGGGCGACGAGCACGATGCTGTCCTCGGGCCGGTACCCGAGCAGATACGGCAGGGCGTCCGCGAGTTCCGCCGGGGTGCGCAAGGTGACCTGGTGGGTCTCGGTCCGGTCGTCGAGGACGTCCGCGTCGGTGGCGGCCGTGAGATTCGGGACGGCTTCGGAGGTGCTGCGAGCGTCAGGAGCATGATGCCCCTCGCCCCTCCCGTCCCGTGATGTCGTCATTGTCGAAGGAACCGGTGGTTTCGCCGTGATTCGTCATGCGAAGACGATCTCGCGGAACGCAAAACTCCGTTTGGGCCTGTGGATAACTGCGATCAGGGACACGTCACCCACGCCCGGTGAGGGGGTGCCGACGGGTGCCGTGTCCTCTTTCCCCCTTCTCGCCGTGCCCACTGTCAGTGCCGTCCTGTTGTATGGAGCGCATGGAGCACACGAGCAACGCGGATCTCCGGGCGGAGGCCGACGCGGTCCTCGCCCGCCTCGTCGGGGACGCCACGGGCGCGGCACGACTGCGCGAGGACCAGTGGCGGGCGATCGAGGCGCTGGTCGCCGAGCGGCGCCGGGCGCTGGTCGTCCAGCGCACGGGATGGGGCAAGTCCGCGGTGTACTTCGTGGCGACAGCGCTGCTGCGCGCCCGGGGCAGCGGCCCCACCGTGATCGTCTCCCCTCTGCTCGCGCTCATGCGCAACCAGGTCGACTCCGCGGCGCGGGCCGGCATCCGCGCCCGGACGATCAACTCCTCGAACACCGAGGAGTGGGACGCCGTCCAGGCGGAGATCGCCGCCGGTGCGGTGGACGTCCTGCTGGTCAGCCCGGAGCGGCTCAACAATCCCGACTTCCGCGATCAGGTGCTGCCCGCGCTCGCCGCGGCGACGGGGCTTCTCGTCGTGGACGAGGCGCACTGCATCTCGGACTGGGGCCACGACTTCCGCCCCGACTACCGGCGCCTGCGGACCATGCTCGCCGACCTCCCGGCGGGCGTCCCGGTGCTCGCGACGACCGCCACCGCCAACGCGCGCGTGACCGCGGACGTCGCCGACCAGCTCGGCACCGGAGGCTCCTCGGACGCCTTGGTGCTGCGTGGTCCGCTGGACCGCGAGAGCCTGAGCCTGAGTGTGCTGCGGTTGCCGGACGCCGCGCACCGGATGGCATGGCTCGCCGACCATCTCGACGACCTGCCGGGCTCGGGGATCATCTACACGCTCACCGTGGCCGCCGCCGAGGAGGTCACCACCTTCCTGCGGCACCGCGGCCACACGGTCGCCTCGTACACGGGCAGGACGGAGAACGCCGAGCGGCAGCAGGCGGAGGAGGATCTGCTGGCCAACAAGGTGAAGGCGCTGGTCGCCACGTCCGCCCTCGGCATGGGGTTCGACAAGCCCGACCTGGGGTTCGTGGTGCACCTCGGCTCGCCCTCCTCCCCCATCGCCTACTACCAGCAGGTCGGTCGCGCCGGACGTGGCGTGGCGCATGCCGAGGTGCTGCTCCTGCCGGGACGGGAGGACGAGGCGATCTGGGAGTACTTCGCCTCCCTCGCCTTCCCCTCGGAGGATCTGGTCCGCCGCACCCTTGACGTCCTCGCCCGCGCGGACCGCCCCCTGTCCCTGCCCGCCCTGGAGCCCCTGGTGGAGCTGCGCCGCTCCCGCCTGGAGACGATGCTCAAGGTCCTGGACGTCGACGGGGCGGTCCGGCGGGTCAAGGGCGGCTGGATCGCGACGGGGCGGCCGTGGACGTACGACACCGAGCGGTACGACTGGGTCGCCCGGCAGCGCAAGGCCGAACAGCAGGCGATGCGCGAGTACGCCTCGACGAGCGGCTGCCGTATGGAATTCCTGCAGCGGCAGCTGGACGACGAGGGCGCCAAGCCCTGCGGTCGCTGTGACAACTGCGCGGGCCACCGCTTCACGGCGGACACCTCCACGGCCGCCGTGGACGCCGCGCGCACGGATCTGGGCCGGGCGGGTGTCGAGGTGGAGCCGCGCCGGATGTGGCCGACCGGCCTGCCGGCGATCGGCGTCGATCTGAAGGGCCGTATCCCGACGGGTGAACAGGCCGCTCCGGGGCGGGCGCTGGGCCGGTTGTCGGACATCGGCTGGGGCAACCGGCTGCGGCCGATGTTCGCGCCCCACGCACCGGACGGCCCTGTGCCGGACGATGTGGCGAAGGCGGTCGTGCAGGTTCTGGCCGACTGGGCCAAGGGCCCCGGCGGCTGGGCACCGGGGGCACCGGACGCGGGGCCGCGCCCCGTCGGTGTCGTCACCGTCGCCTCCCGCACCCGGCCACAGCTGATCGGCTCCCTCGGCGAGCACATCGCGCGCGTGGGACGGCTGCCGCTCCTGGGCACGGTCGAGTACACCGCCGACAGCGGCCCGGTCCCCCGGAGCAACAGCGCCCAGCGGCTCAAGGTGCTCGACGGAGCGCTGACCGTGCCGGCCTCTCTCGCCGCCACGCTGGCCGACGTCCAGGGACCGGTGCTGCTCGTGGACGACTTCACGGAAACCGGCTGGACCCTCGCGGTCGTGGCCCGCCTGCTCCGACGAGCCGGCGCCGAAGGGGTGTTGCCCTTGGTCCTGGCTGTCCAGGGCTGAGCCCTGGCACGGCGCCACGAGCCCGCTGACGCGCTGTCACCGACCCGCCGCCGGCAGCCGCCGCGGCACCGGAGCACCGGCCTGGCCTGCACCGTCGCCCCCAGGCGTCGCCCGCCATACCTTTGGGTAGGGATATAAGCCGCCCACCATCCGATAAGGGTCGGTGGCCCCAATTGCTCGTTGCCGCTTCCAGGTTCGACAGGAAGAATTGAAGTCCGCTCCCCGTACGGCTCGTCCGTGATCAGGCAGGGCTCCGCTGCGGTGTGCGCTCCCCCGAAACCAACCCCGCCCGCAGTGTGGGCGCGTAGCCGAAGGGAGGATCGTGACCTTCGGATTCGCTCCGTCCGCGGCATCCACGTCGTCCGCCGACCTGTCCGCCGCATCCGCCAACCCTGTGGCCCGCATGCTCGAACCCGCGGAGTGGGCCGCCGCCGGGATTCCCCTGCTGCGCAACCCGCGCGAGGTGGTCAGCGGACTGCACGTTCGGCATCATCCGCAGCCGGCCACCGCGGTCGTGGCCGTGCTCGACCCGGACGAACGGGTGCGGGCGAGCGCGTCGTTCACCCGTCGCCCGGCCCCGGCCGACGGCTGGATGTTCCGCAACGCGCTCCTCGCCCAGCTGCGCCGGGTCATCCCGCACGACCTGCGCCGTCGCACCCCGGTGCGCACGGCCGTACTGATGTACTGCCGGGACGGCGACGCGCGTTGGACGGAGGAGGACGGGGCCTGGATGTGGGGCCTGCGGGACGCCTGCACACTCCACGGACTGCGCTGCGGGGCGTACATCACACTGACCCGGGACGGCTGGCAGGTCCTCGGTGAGGGACGCGGCGGACGCCGTCCGAGTGCGGATTCTGCACCCGAGCCCTTCGCCCTGTCCGAGGCACCGCCACCGCCGATACGCACCGGCGGCGCCGCCTCGGAGGTGCTGCGCCGCGCGGCGGCACGCTGAGCCGCCCACGGCCCCATGACGACTCCGGGCGACGGTACGCGCTCCCCTGACCGAGCGCGTACGGTCCGCCCTCCGTGTCGGCCACGGCAGAGTTCGCCCCGGCCGATCGCGCGCAGGCAGGAACGGCCGAACCGGACCGGCGTCGCGCACCACGCGACCGCCTGGGCACCACACCGGAGCCCACGCCGACACGCGGCCCACCCGCCCCGGCTGTCCGGGCACGCCGAAGCCGTCGCGCGTGCGCGGCCTCGCCCGTCCCGGGTCCGGGGCTACTCGGCCCTGCTCAGACCCCGACGCTCAGCACCGCGTTGATCTGCTGCGGGTCACCGCAGACGATCAGCAGGGCACCGGCGCGCTCGCGGGCCAGGGGCAGAGCGGTGGCGGCCACGGCGTCGGAGCCGCCGTTGACGGCGACGACGACCACGGGACGGGAAGCGGCACGCCCGGCGACGGCGGCGTCGGCGTAGAACACGTCGTCGCGCGCGTCGTGCTGGGCCCAGTAGGCGGCCTCGCCGAAGGACAGCTCGTGGGCGGCCCACGGGTGCGGCTCACTGGTGGTGATCACCAGCACGTCACCGGGGGCGCGGCCCGACTCCAGCAGGAGGTCCACGGCCTCCTCGGCGGCGTCGAGCGCTCCCTCGGCCGAGGCCGGGATCAGCTGGATCTGCGGGGTCGCCGGAGCCGAAGCGGAGGCGGTGGGGCCGGCCGGGCCGGGGTTGGCCGCTGCCGCGTCACGCGGCGTCCGCTGCATCGGAGGCGTGGGCCGGAGAGGGCCGGGACGACCAGGACGCGGCGGAGCCGCGGGG
>NZ_MUND01000608.1 GCF_002154375.1 Streptomyces glaucescens
GCCCAGGCATTCCTCACCCTGCGGCGGCTCGACCCAAAAGTCCGCACACCGGCCTGACCCTCTACCAGGTCCTCGATCTCCTCCAGGACCTGCTGAGGTGCTGGACCGGCACCTGCACCACCTGCGGACGACCGCTACCCACCCGACGAGACCGCCACAGACAGGCCAGAACCTAACGAAGTACTACTAGGACGGGTCGCCGGGGCGTGCCCCAGCGCGGTCCCCCGGCCCGACGGGCCTGAGCACACGCCCGTCCGTCCCCGCGGTGCCACCACCCCCGGCGGCGATGACACACTCTGCTGCGTGCCGCTGACCTTCGACGACCTCCTCATCCGTGCCCGCGCCCTCGCCACGGACGGACGGCGGGCCCTGCTCGGTATCGCCGGGGCGCCCGGCGCGGGCAAGACGACGCTGGCCGAACGCCTGGTGCGCGAGCTGAACGGGAATGGGGACTCATGGGTCGCCCATGTCCCCATGGACGGCTTCCACCTCGCCGACGCCGAGCTGGAACGCCTCGGGCGCCGGGACCGCAAGGGCGCGCCGGACACCTTCGACGCGGCCGGGTACGCGGCCCTGCTGCGCCGGCTGCGCGAGGACGCCGACGGCGAGGACGTCGTGTACGCACCGGGGTTCGAGCGCGTCCTCGAACAGCCGCTCGCCGGTGCGGTGCCGGTGGAGCCGGCGGCCCGCCTGGTCGTGACGGAGGGGAACTACCTGCTGCTGGACACGGGGGCGTGGGCGCGGGTACGGCCGCAGCTGGACGAGGTCTGGTTCTGCGAACTGGACGAGGGCGAACGGGTCCGCCGGCTCGTGGCCCGGCACGAGGCGTTCGGCAAGGCGCACGCGGAGGCGGTGGCCTGGGTGCGGCGCACCGACCAGCGCAACGCCGAACTCGTCGCCGCGACCCGGGAGCGCGCGGACCTGGTGGTGCCGGTCGCGGACCTCGCCGGACGGCGCACGCGCACGACTCACCGGTGAGGCCCGGCCCCCCGGCGGCGAGGTTTTGCCCCGCGGCCCCGGGCGGTCGGCCGCGAGTGCCGCTCGCTCACCGTCCGCCGCAGGTGGGGGCCGTGCGGCGGCCCTGGTGAACGCGGTGCGTGGGTTATGTTGAAACTCCGTGGGAAGCAAAGGAGGCGCACCGGTGCCATCGCCGCAGCAGGCACGCGCACAGGCATCCGCGATCACCTCGGGAAAGATCGCACCGGAGGTGGAGGCCGCCCCGACTTCCCAGCTCAGGGCGCTTTTCGACCGGCCTCGGCTGTCCCCGGGGCAGCGGCGCATCGCCCAGTACCTGATCGAGCACATCACCGAGGCGGCGTTCCTGTCGATCACCGATCTCGCGGAGCGGGTGGGGGTGAGCCAGCCGTCGGTGACGCGGTTCGCCGCGGCCGTCGGCTTCAGCGGCTACCCCGCGCTGCGCGAGAAGCTCCAGTCGATCGCGCTCGGCACCCTGGCCGGCGGGCCGGCCGAGGAGGACCGCGCCAACGAGCTGCAGGCGGCGGTGGACGCCGAGATCGAGAACCTGGAGAACCTGCGGCGCGACTTCGCCGACCCCGACCGGGTCATCGCGATCGGCCGCGAGCTGTCCGCGTCGACCCCGCTGACCGTGCTGGGGCTGCGCATCTCCGCCTCGCTGGCCGAGTACTTCGCGTATGCGGCGCGCCGGATCCACCCGGACGTGCGGCTGGTGACCCTGGGCGGCACCGTCGCCTACGACGCGCTGCTCCAGTCCCGGGAGGCGGGCGGCACCTGGGTGCTGGCGTTCTCGCTGCCCCGGCACGCACAGGAGACCCTGACCGCGGTGCGGGTGGCCCGCGGCGCGGGGCTGCGCGTCGCGCTGATCACCGATCTCGCGCTGGGTCCGGTGGCCGACGAGGCCGACATCACCTTCGCCACCGGCACCGGTTCCCGGCTGGTCTTCGACTCCTACGCCGCGCCCGGTGTGATGGCCGCCGCCCTCCTCCAGGCGATGACCGACGCCGACCCGGAGCGGACCCAGGCCCGGCTGGAGTCGTACGAGCAGATCTCCGACCAGCACCAGTTCTTCCTGCGGGACTGACCGTCCCCACACGGAACGAACACCCCACCGCCGAAGCACGACACAACGGGACACTTGCGCCGAAAGCGCGCATGAATGTTTTCATACGTCTTGCAAAGGCGACGGCATATATAAATACTGCTCGCGGATCCCGCACAGGAACTCCCGGAGCCGCCGTTCCCACCCACGGCGGCCCCGGGTGTCCGGCCGGGCGTCGCACCACGCGCGCCCACGGCGGCGGGCCCCCGGCCATCCCCTAGGCCGGGGGCCCGCCGCGTCCGTCGTCCCTCCTCCAGCGACGCAGCACATTGGAAGCGATGCTCATGACCCTGACGACCACGCGCATCAGCCCGGACTGGCCGTGCCAGGTCAAGACGCCCGGCAGTTACGACTGGGAGCGCTCGGCGGCCAAGTGGCTGCGCGAGCTGGTGCCGTCGCGGTACGCCAGCTACCCGGCCCTGATCCGCCACCCCGTGCTGCTCGCCCGGCACGCCCAGCTCCAGGTCCAGCAGGAGATCCGCGTCGCCCGGACCGCCCTGCAGACCGCCCGCGCCGACCTGCCCCGCCTCGGCATGCCCGAGTCGGTCATCGAGCACACGATCAAGCTCTACGCCGCCGAAGTGCTGCAACTCCAGCACATCGCCCGCAGCGTGCGCGCCGTCAGCCAGGCCCTGGTCGACCACGCCGCCGGCCGCTGAGCGGGCCCGCCGTAACCATCGCGCCCCACAACGCGTTCACGACCACAGGGCCGCGCCCGCCGTTCCCGCGATGTGCCATGCTCGACGCGTGACGAGCGAGTCTGCGGGTCCCACCTGGTCCGACGCCGGACCCGACGCGCCCGGATCGTCCGGGTTCGTCGCCAGGCAGCGAGCCGAGCCGGACCGGCTGCGCGATCGCACCGCCGCGGCGGTGCTGGAGCGCGCCAAGGGCGCCCTCATGGCTCTGACCGGTTGTTCCGCCGAATCGGCGCACGAAGAACTGCTGAAGCGGGCCGAGACGGGCCACCGCACCCTGATCGAGGAGTGCTGGATCGCGCTCGGGAACCTGACCGGCACACCGCGGGCATGGCCGTCCGACCTCCCGGCCCGGCCCGGCCGCCCCGTCCCGGTGTCCCGGCC
>NZ_MUND01000061.1 GCF_002154375.1 Streptomyces glaucescens
GCCCGACCCAGCCGGCCCAGCCGGCCCAGCCGGCTCATCGGTCACATCGAGCCCGTCCGGCCGGTCCGGCTCGTCCTGGTCCCCGCCGTACGTGCGCAGCGGGACGGGGGCGGCGACGCTCACCGTCGACCCCCCGTTCCCGCCGGGGGCCGGGCCGGTGATCGTGGAGGCGCGGGTCCGGGGCACGGACCGGCTCACCGTCCGGCTCCCCGGCCGTGCGGACGATGTCTTCGACGGCGTGCTGCCCGGCCGCCGGGGTCGCGCGCTGGTCCAGCCGCCACGCAAGGGCGGCCCGCTGCGGCTGGACGTGCGCCACAACGGTGACTGGACGATCTCGGTCCTGCCGCTGTCCGCGGCCCGCCCGTTCGGCACCGGGACGGTCCGCGGGCAAGGCCCCGACGTCCTCGCCTACACGGGCGCCGCGGCCGACCTGCGGATCCGCGTGGCGGGCCGCCACCAGGGCCGGTTCCGGCTGAGCTGCCACCGGGGCGACACCCCGGACGGCCTCCGGCGGCCCGAGCTGCTGCACAGCGGCTCCGGCCGGATCGGGACAGCCGTCCGGATCGGCGACGGGCCGCTCCTCCTCGTCGTCGACACGTGCCACACCGACTGGGAGCTCACCGCCCTCCCGCTGTCCGCGGGCGCCCCCTCGGCGGACCGGAAGAGCGGCGTCCACGAGGGCCGGGGCCAGAAGACGGTCACACTCGTCAATCCCCAGCCGGGGCGCCCGGCGCTGGTCCGGTACGAGTTCCGGGGTGCCGAGCCCGCCTACGGCCTGGAGGTCAGGACGGTCGGCCGGCACGGCGACGAGAGCGGCTGGCTGAGCGGCTACGCCCACGGCACCCGCGGCGTGAGCCTGGCCTTCGCCTCGGGCGCGGCCGAGAGCACCGTGCGGGTCAGGCACTCCGGCGAGTGGACACTGCGGCTGCTGCCCGAGGAGGAGGCACCAGTGCTCACCGGCCCGGTCGAGGGCAAGGGCAGCACGGTCCTGCGCTACCAGGGGCCGCCCGCGCTCATGCGCCTTCGTCGGGCCTCGCCCGCGGCAGGCGGGCGGCTGGCGGCCTGGGCCTGGAACCACCCGTCCGGCGAGCCGGCGATCATCGCCGACGTCGGCGACCGTCCCGCCCTCGGCCCGTTGTGGGTCCATCCGGGCGGCTCCGCCTTCGTGGCCGTCGCCGCCTCCGAGTACACGCGCTGGCGGCTGGCGCCGGCCTCGTTCGACGAGGTGCCCGTGCTCGGCGGACGCGCCCAGGGCACCGGATATGGAGTCGTACGTCACATCGGGCCCGACACCACCGTGTCGTACGGCTCGAACTGCGGCGACCCGCGTCTGTGCCAGCTGGACGAAAATCTGTTCCCGTGGCGGGAAGTCACCGCAACTTCCGGCCCGTACGTCGTCTCGGAAGGGATCCTCCACGTCCGGGCGCTCGGCGACTGGACCCTTGAGGCGCACCGCTGACCAGGCGTGATCGTCCATGCCCCGGGCAAAGGATTGGACACACCCGCCCCGGTCCCCCGCATGATGGAAGGGTCCCGGCGCGCCCGGGCACGCACGCACACGCCACTCAGAGGAGTCCCCGTGAAGGTAGGAATCGTCGGAGCCACCGGCCAGGTCGGCACGGTCATGCGCAGGATCCTCGCCGAGCGGGACTTCCCGGTCGACGAGCTGCGTCTGTTCGCCTCGGCCCGTTCGGCGGGGACGGTCCTCGACGGGATCACGGTGGAGGACGCCTCCACGGCCGACTACACCGGCCTGGACATCGTGCTGTTCTCCGCGGGCGGCGCCACCTCGAAGGCGCTGGCCGAGAAGGTCGCCGCCCAGGGCGCGGTCGTGATCGACAACTCCTCCGCCTGGCGCCGCGACCCCGAGGTCCCGCTGGTGGTGTCCGAGGTGAACCCGCACGCGGTCGCCAACCGCCCGAAGGGCATCATCGCCAACCCGAACTGCACCACGATGGCCGCGATGCCCGTGCTGAAGCCGCTGCACGCGGAGGCCGGCCTGGAGGCCCTGGTCGTCGCCACCTACCAGGCGGTGTCCGGCTCCGGTCTCGCGGGTGTCGACGAGCTGTTCGAGCAGGTCCAGAAGGTCGGCGCGGACGCCCCGAAGCTCACCCACGACGGCTCGGCGGTGGAGTACCCGGCGCCGAACAAGTACGTCGCGCCGATCGCGTACAACGTGCTGCCGCTGGCCGGTTCCATCGTCGACGACGGTCTGAACGAGACCGACGAGGAGCAGAAGCTCCGCAACGAGTCCCGCAAGATCCTGGAGATCCCCGGGCTGAAGGTCTCCGGCACCTGTGTGCGCGTCCCCGTCTTCTCCGGCCACTCCCTCCAGGTCAACGCCCGCTTCGCCCGCCCGATCAGCGTGGAGCGCGCCAAGGAGCTGCTCGCCGGGGCCCCGGGTGTCGCCCTCACCGAGGTGCCGACCCCGCTCCAGGCGGCCGGCCAGGACCCGTCGTACGTCGGCCGGATCCGCAACGACGAGACGGTGGAGAACGGTCTCGCGTTCTTCGTCTCCAACGACAACCTCCGCAAGGGCGCGGCCCTGAACGCCGTGCAGATCGCGGAGCTGGTGGCGGCGGAGCTGACCACCAAGGCGCAGCAGTAGGACACGGGCCGTACGCCCGCCCAGGGGCGGTCACCGGGAGCCGGTGGCCGCCCCTTCGCCGCTCTCGGTGGCGGGGACCGGGCGCCGCAGCAGGTAGACGCCCGCGGTCGACACCAGGACGGCCATGCAGGCGATGAACACCAGCCCGGCGCCCTCCAGCCCCATCGGCCCCGACAGCAGGCCCACCCCGATCACCGGCACCGAGATGCCGGTGTAGGCCACCACGAACAGCGCCGAGATCACGGCCGCGCGCCGGTCCGCGGCGGACGCCTGAGCCACCGCGGCCACCGCCCCGCGGAACGACAGTCCCTGCCCGATGCCGCCGACGATCGCGCTCAGCACCACCAGCGGCAGCAGCTCCCAGTGCAGCGCGCCCGCCAGCAGCGCCAGCCCGGCGAGCAGCGCGGCGCAGCCCAGGGGCAGCGACCGGCCCACGCCGACCCGGCCGACGGCCAGCTGCCCCGCGGTCGAGGAGAAGAACGCCAGGGCGACGACGAACCCGCTCAGCGCGCGGTCGTGCACGTCCAGGGACTGGGCGAGGAACGACGGGCTGACCGAGGTGAACACGCCGAACAGGGCGAATCCCACGAAGGACGCGGCCGCCGCCGGGCCGAACACCGCCCGCACCCGGGGCGGCAGCCCGGGCCGCTGCGGCCGTACGGCACTCAGCGGGCGCCGCTCCCGCACGGTCTCCGGGAGCCGCAGCAGGACGGCGACCGAGCAGGCCACCAGGGCGAGATGCACGATGAACGGCAGGTGGAGCGGCCTGGCGGCGTACTGCGCGAGCACCCCGGCGAGCAGCGGCCCGCAGCCCAGCCCGCCCATGTTGGCGGCGGTCGCCACGAACGTCGCCCGGGAGGTGCCGCCGCGCGGGGCCAGTTCCATCACGTACGCGGTGGCGGCCCCGGTGAACAGTCCGGCGGACAGGCCCGACAGCAGCCGTCCCGCGTACAGCCAGCCCAGCGCGGTGGCGCACAGGAAGCAGACGGCGCTCGCCGCGGCGAAGCCGAGGCCGCACAGCAGCACCGGCCGCCGGCCCACCACGTCGGAGGCGTTGCCGGCCAGCAGCAGCACCCCGATGACGCCGACGGCGTAGACGGCGTAGACGATGGTGACCGTGAGTTCGGAGAAGTCGAACTTCTCCTGGTAGAGGCCGTAGAGGGGAGTCGGCAGGGTGGTGCCGGCCATGCAGACGGCGAACACCGCCCCGCTGAGCAGGCACCGGCGCCAGCCTCGACGATCTTCGTCCATGCCGCCGACGGTAACCGCGCCCGCCCGTCGCCCACGGCCCGGCGCGCCGCCTCGGCTCCGGTCGGGCGGGTCAGGCGGGTCAGGCGGGCCGGGCGGCCTCCTCCACCACTCGTATGCCGAAGCCGTACGACCCGAGCGCCTGCGCTATCCCGATGAACAGCAGGCTGTAGTGCTCCTGTCCGCGGGCCGTGCTGATGCCGCCGAGGTCGAGCAGGGAGTCCGCCGGCCAGCCCAGGTCCCGCAGGAGTCCGGAGACCGTCCGCTTGGCCTCCGCGTCCTCCCCGGACAGAAACAGCGTGGAGGGGCCCTGGACCGAGTCCGGGTCGATCATCAGCTTGCGGTCGACGGTGCAGAGCGTCTTGACGACCCGGGTGGCGGGGAACGTCCGCTGGATCTCCTCGCCGAGGCTCTCCCCGGGGTGGGAGAGCGAGCCGTCCGCGGTGAAGCCGACGGCCACGTCGAGCAGGACCTTGCCGGCCAGCGCGTCCGCCCCCACGGACGTCAGCAGCTCCACGGACGCCGTGCCGGGCGTCGCGTTGACGACGACCGGCGCGTCGGCGACGGCCGAGGCGAGGCCGGCCACCGGCAGGCCCTCGGCACGTGGCCGGGCCTCCTCCGGCTGCCGCGAACCGAGGACGACGTCGTGGCCGGCGCGCAGCCAGCCCTGGGCGAGATGGCGGCCCACCGTGCCCGTTCCGAGAATGGCGATCTTCATGCCCCGACGGTAGGGCGGCGGGGGGTGCCGCCGCGTCCCTCCGCGGAGGGGTTCGCCGTACCCCATGGGTCCTAGGTCGTGTCCGCAAAGTCACGTCGCGGCCTAGACCCGAAGAAGGGCACCCGGCGGGGACCGGGTGCCCTTCTCGGCGTACGGGAACGTGCGGGACGCTCCCGTGGGGGACCTACTCGGCCGCCGTCGCCGCGTCCGCCGCCTGCGCCTTCAGCGCCCGCTCGACGCCCGAACGGGACTCCGAGACCAGTCGGCGCAGCGCCGCGTTCGGCTCGGCGGAGGCGAGCCAGGCGTCCGTCTTGTCCAGCGTCTCCTGGGAGACCTGGACGGACGGGTACAGGCCGACGGCGATCTGCTGGGCCATCTCGTGAGAGCGGGACTCCCACACGCCCTTGACCGCCTCGAAGAACCGGTCGGTGTACGGCGCCAGCAGTTCGCGCTGGTCGGTCTGGACGAATCCGCCGATCACCGCCTCCTGCACGGCGTTCGGCAGCTTGTCGGACTCCACGACCGACGCCCAGGCCTCCGCCTTCGCCTCCGGCGTCGGGCGGGCGGCGCGGGCGGTCGCCGCGTGGCGCTCGCCGGCGGCCGTCCTGTCGCGCTCGTACTCGGCGGTGATCTCCGCCTCGTCGTAGCGGCCCACCGCGGCCAGCCGCTGGACGAACGCCCAGCGCAGCTCGGTGTCCACGGCCAGGCCCTCGATGGTCTGCGCGCCGTCGAGCAGCGCCTCCAGCAGGTCCAGCTGCTCCGGGGTGCGGGCGGTCGCGGCGAACGCGCGGGCCCACGCCAGCTGGTGGTCGCTGCCCGGCGCGGCGGACCGCAGGTGGGCCAGGGTGGCGTCGGTCCAGCGGGTGAGCAGCGTCTCGCGGGCGGCCGGGGCGGCGTACAGGTCGATCGCCAGCTTGACCTGGCGGTGCAGCGACTGCACCACGCCGATGTCGGACTCCTTGCCGATGCCGGACAGGACCAGGGACAGGTAGTCGCGGGTCGCCAGCTCGGCGTCGCGGGTCATGTCCCAGGCGGACGCCCAGCACAGGGCGCGCGGCAGGGAGGCCTCGAAGTCGCCCAGGTGCTCGGTGACCGCCTTCAGGGAGGCCTCGTCGAGGCGGACCTTCGCGTAGGACAGGTCGTCGTCGTTGAGCAGGACGACGGCCGGGCGGCGCTTGCCGGCCAGCTGCGGTACGGCCGTCCGCTCGCCGTCGACGTCCAGCTCGACACGCTCGGTGCGCACCAGCTTGCCGGAGGTCTCGTCGAGGTCGTACAGGCCGACCGCGATGCGGTGCGGGCGCAGCACGGGCTCGCCCTGGGCGCCGGCGGGCAGGGCGGGGGCCTCCTGGCGGATCGCGAAGGAGGTGACGGTCCCGTCGGCGTCCGTCTCGATCTCCGGGCGCAGGATGTTGATGCCGGCCGTCTCCAGCCACGCCTTCGACCAGGCCTTCAGGTCACGCCCGGAGGTCTCCTCCAGGGCGCCCAGCAGGTCGCTCAGGCGGGTGTTGCCGAAGGCGTGGCGCTTGAAGTACGCCTGCACGCCGCGGAAGAACTCGTCCTCGCCGACGTACGCCACGAGCTGCTTGAGCACGCTGGCGCCCTTGGCGTAGGTGATGCCGTCGAAGTTGACGAGCACGTCGTCCAGGTCGCGGATGTCCGCCATGATCGGGTGCGTGGACGGCAGCTGGTCCTGCCGGTACGCCCACGTCTTCATGGAGTTGGCGAACGTGGTCCACGAGTGCGGCCAGCGGGAGCCGGGCGCGGCGGCCTGGCAGGCGATGGACGTGTAGGTGGCGAACGACTCGTTCAGCCACAGGTCGTTCCACCACTCCATGGTGACCAGGTCGCCGAACCACATGTGGGCCAGCTCGTGCAGGATGGTCTCCGCGCGGACCTCGTACGCCGCGTCGGTCACCTTGGACCGGAAGACGTACTGGTCGCGGATGGTGACCGCGCCCGCGTTCTCCATGGCGCCCGCGTTGAACTCCGGGACGAACAGCTGGTCGTACTTCTCGAACGGGTACGCGTAGTCGAACTTCTCCTGGAACCAGTCGAAGCCCTGCCGGGTCACCTCGAAGATGGCGTCCGCGTCCAGGAACTCGGCGAGCGAGGGACGGCAGTAGATGCCGAGCGGGACGCTCTGCCCGTCCTTCTCGTACACGCTGTGGACGCTGTGGTACGGCCCGACGATGAGCGCCGTGACGTACGTCGAGATGCGCGGGGTCGGCGCGAACTCCCAGACGTTGTCCTTCGGTTCGGGCGTCGGCGAGTTCGAGATCACCGTCCAGCCCTCCGGCGCGCGCACGGTGAACTGGAACGTCGCCTTCAGGTCCGGCTGCTCGAACGAGGCGAACACCCGGCGGGCGTCCGGGACCTCGAACTGGGTGTACAGGTACGCCTGGTCGTCGACCGGGTCGACGAACCGGTGCAGGCCCTCACCGGTGTTGGTGTACGCGCAGTCGGCGACCACGCGCAGGATGTTGCGGCCCTCCAGCAGACCGGGCAGGGCGATCCGGGAGTCCTGGAAGACCTCCGCGGGGTCCAGGGGGTCCCCGTTGAGCGTCACCTCGTGGACGGCCGGCGCCACCAGGTCGATGAACGAATCCGCCCCGTCCTCGGCGACGTCGAAGCGCACCGTGGTCACGGACCGGTAGGTACCGCCCTCCTGCGCGCCGGAGAGGTCGAGATCGATCTCGTACGAGTCAACGGTGAGCAGCTTCGCCCGCTGCTGCGCCTCTTCGCGAGTCAGGTTTGTGCCAGGCACGCGGTCATCTCCTCGAATGTGTGGGTTGCGCCATCCTTCCACGGGACCTCCACCGAACGCGATGTCCGGATACCGCCGGTCAGCGGGCCGCCCGCGCGTGACGCTGGAGCCATGACGACGTACACCGCACACCCCGTCCCGCCGGAGGCCCTGAAGGAGCTGCGCTCGGCTGACGACGCGGGACGCGCGATGGTTCCCGTGACCGACGAGGAGGGCGGCGCGCCGC
>NZ_MUND01000609.1 GCF_002154375.1 Streptomyces glaucescens
CAACCGCCCCCGCCTGGCCACCCGCTCCTTTCTTCCCCGTGCTGGAGCGGGCCGGGTCAAGGGTGGCCCGGAGGGCCATCGCCGAAGGCGACGCGCAGCGCCCTTGACGCGGTTCGCGGAGGCACGACACTGGCCAAGAAGCGGGCGGCCTCACGGTCACTTGTTCACTCCGTTGCGAACAACTCCGCCGCGTCCGCGGCACGCACGGCGCGCTGGGCCCAGACCTTCAGCTGGTCGAGGTCGGTGCAGGAGTCGACGCGCTGCCGGATGCCGTCGGGCACGGAGATGCCGCGCCACTCCAGGATGCGGAGCACCATCTGCCGCCGATCCTCGATACGGCCTTCCTCCCGCCCTTCTTCCCGACCCTCCTCGCGCACCTGCTCGGCCAGCGGGTGTCGCCAGAAGTACTGGATCGCCGTCATCAGGTCCCTCCGCATCTGCTTCGCCTGGGGATCGGCCAGGCACGAGTCGACGAACTGCACGAAGACCGCGGCACTGTCGGAGTCGATGGTCCGCAGGGCGGATGCCAGGGACTCCAGTATGGCCGGGGCCTGCGGGCCACGCCCGTGTGTCATGGCCGAGAGCACCGCAAGGGGTACGTCCCTCTCGGCCTGCCGCTCGTCCGCGATCACGGGCACGTTGTCCGGGCCCAGCACGAGCGGCCGTACCGTGAGCGAGTTCCAGCCCGGGAAGCCGAACCGGATCGGCCGCGCGGCCCACTTCGCCGTGGCGCTGCTCTGGGTGATGACGATGAGCACCGGCTCGCACCGGTACTTCTCGTACAGGTAGGACAGGTAGTAGGGCCAGCTGCCCCGCTTGCGCTCGTCCGCCTTCCCCCGCGACTCGACGACGAGGACTCCCGGGGCTCGGGGAACGGCACGTGCAGGACCCGCTGTAACGCCCGGGTCAACAGCGCCGGGTCCTTCTGGAAGATCCTGTGCAGCGCCTCATGCGACGGGCCGACCGTCACGCGGCCTCCAGCTCGCACCACACGTACTTCCCCCGGTTGCCGAACCTGGACAACGGCTGCCACCCCCACAGGTCGGAGCAGGCCCGCACCAGCGCGAGCCCTCGCCCTTCCTCCAACTCCGTCGCCTGGTCGAAGGTCATGGGCGGCTCGGGCGGTTCGGGGTCCGCGTCCCAGGCCCCGATGCGCAGCGTCCCCGGCGGCGCCCAGCGCACCCGTAGCGCGGCCGGCCCCTTGGTGTGCCGTACGGCGTTGGAGACCAGCTCGGTGGCCAGCAGCTCGGCGACGTCGACGCGGCCGATGAGTCCGTGCATGGTCAGGATCAGGCGGAGGGTGCGTCGGCAGACGGTGACGGCGCGGACGTCGTTCGGGATGTAGAGGGAGTACTCCCACGGTTCGTTTTCGGGCATGCGTCAGCTCCGGTAGGTCGGTGGGGGGTCTTGGCGGGCGGGCGGTGTCATGTCGCAGCCGTCACGGCAGGACGGAGCGGTGCGCTTCCGGCGCCCCGGCGTTTCGCACGGTGTGCGTCGCGTCACTGACGGTAGATCTAAATGTAGAGATGCGGCAAGCCGGTCGCGTAATCTGACGCTGAACGAGTCGGGCACACAGGCGTGTTGAGGCAGGGAGCGGTCGAGGACCTTGAGGCGTGAACCAACGGCGCGTCAGCTGCGGCTCGGGACGGAACTCCGCCGCCTACGTGAGGCAGCGGGCCTCAATGCCCGCCAGGCGGCAGCACTGCTCGGGGTGAGCCCGACCCAGATCACCCACATCGAGTCCGCGCTCGCCGGTGTCAGTGAGAAACGACTCCGGCTCCTCGCCTCGCACTACGACTGCACGGATGAGGAGTTCGTCGACGCGTTGGTGGCTATGGCGACGGACCGGACGCGCGGCTGGTGGGAGGAATATCGGGGTGCGCTCCCGGCCTCGTTTCTGGACTTGGCCGAGGTGGAGCACCATGCCCGGTTCGAGCGCAACGTGGCCATCCTGTTCGTGCCGGGCCTTTTGCAGACCGAGGACTACGCCCGTGCCGTGTTCTCCAACAGGATTCCCGAACTGACCGAGGACGAGCTCGACCTGCGCGTGCGTCATCGCATGGCACGGCGGGTGATCATTGAGAAGTCTTCCCCTCTGTCCTTGGAGGCGGTGATCCATGAAGCCGCCCTCCGCATCAGAGTCAGTGACCGCGCTGCCTCGCGCGCCCAGCTCATTCGCATTCTGGAGCTGTCCGGCGCGGAGCACATCACCGTGCGCGTGATCCCCTTCGATCTGGACGGCTTCTCCAGGGCAGGCAGCGCGATGACGTACGTGGGCGGTGCCATACCCAAGCTGGACACGGTGGTTCGCGACACGCCTCACGGAGCCCACTACGTCGATTCCGAGACGGAACTGGCCGCCTATCGCACACGCTTTCGTAAGGTGAGAGACCTGTCGCTCGAAGCTGACGCGTCGCGTGACTTCATCCACCGGCTGGCGAAAGAGCTGTGAGGCACCTCGTGACCATTCCCGACAACTGGCGGAAGTCGTCGCACTCCGACGGCGGCGACGGCAACGAGTGCGTAGAGATCGCCACCTCTCCCACCCACATATCCATCCGCGACTCAAAGGCCCCCACCAAACCCCACCTCACCTTCCCCCCGGAGACCTTCACCACCTTCCTCCAAGCCCTCAAGGCGCAGCCCCGCCCCTGACCCACGCCCGCTGTCACACCCCACCGGTACCGTCGGATCATGACCAACCAGTCGGGGGCCGCGCAGACCGGTGAACGGCGACTGGCCGTTCTCGAAGGCGTCCTGGAACGCATCACGTACGCCAACGAGGAGAACGGCTACACGGTCGCCCGAGTCGACACGGGCCGCGGCGGTGGCGATCTGCTCACCGTCGTCGGTGCGCTGCTGGGTGCCCAGGTGGGGGAGTCGCTGCGGATGGAGGGCCGCTGGGGCTCGCACCCTCAGTACGGCAAGCAGTTCCACGTGGAGAACTACACCACCGTGCTGCCGGCCACGGTCCAGGGCATCCGTCGTTATCTCGGGTCCGGCCTGGTCAAGGGGATCGGCCCGGTGTTCGCGGACCGGATCACCCAGCACTTCGGGCTCGACACCCTGAAGGTCATCGAGGAGGAGCCCGAGCGGCTCATCGAGGTGCCCGGGCTCGGGCCGAAGCGGACGAAGAAGATCGCCGACGCCTGGGAGGAGCAGAAGGCGATCAAGGAGGTGATGCTGTTCCTCCAGACCGTCGAGGTCTCCACCTCCATCGCCGTGCGGATCTACAAGAAGTACGGGGACGCGTCCATCTCCGTCGTCAAGAACCAGCCGTACCGCCTCGCGGCCGACGTCTGGGGCATCGGCTTCCTCACCGCCGACAAGATCGCCCAGTCGGTCGGGATTCCGCACGACAGCCCGGACCGGGTCAAAGCCGGCCTGCAGTACGCGCTCTCCCAGTCCGCCGACCAGGGGCACTGCTATCTCCCCGAGGAGCGGCTCATCGCCGATGCCGTCAAGCTCCTCCAGGTCGACACCGGGCTCGTCATCGAGTGCCTGGCCGAGCTGGCCACACCGCCCGAGGACGGCGGCGACCCCGGGGTCGTGCGGGAGAAGGTGCCCGGCTCCGACGGCGACGCCGCCGAACCCGTCACCGCCGTCTACCTCGTCCCCTTCCACCGTGCGGAACTCTCCCTCTCGGCCCAGCTGCTGCGTCTCCTGCGCACCGGCGAGGACCGGATGCCGGGCTTCCGGGACGTCGACTGGGGCAAGGCCCTCGGCTGGCTCAAGGGCCGCACCGGCGCCGATCTGGCCCCGGAGCAGGAGGCGGCCGTCAAGCTGGCGCTGACACAGAAGGTCGCCGTGCTCACCGGGGGACCCGGCTGCGGCAAGTCCTTCACCGTGCGGTCCATCGTGGAGCTGGCCCGTGCCAAGCGGGCGAAGGTGCTGCTCGCCGCGCCGACCGGCCGGGCGGCGAAACGGCTCGCCGAGCTGACGGGGGCCGAGGCCTCCACCGTTCACCGCCTGCTGGAGCTGAAGCCCGGCGGGGACGCGGCCTACGACAAGGACCGGCCCCTGGACGCCGACCTGGTCGTCGTCGACGAGGCGTCCATGCTCGACCTGCTCCTCGCCAACAAGCTCGTCAAGGCCGTGCCCCCGGGCGCCCACCTCCTCTTCGTCGGGGACGTGGACCAGCTGCCCAGCGTCGGCGCGGGCGAGGTCCTCCGCGATCTGCTCGCCGAGGGAAGTCCGGTCCCGGCCGTCCGCCTCACCCGGGTCTTCCGGCAGGCCCAGCAGTCCGGCGTGGTCACCAACGCGCACCGGATCAACGCGGGGCAGCACCCGCTCACCGAAGGGCTGAAGGACTTCTTCCTCTTCGTCGAGGACGACACGGAGGAGGCGGGGCGGCTCACCGTCGACGTCGCGGCCCGGCGGATCCCGGCGAAGTTCGGGCTCGATCCGCGCCGGGACGTGCAGGTGCTGGCGCCGATGCACCGGGGTCCGGCCGGGGCGGGCACCCTCAACGGGCTCCTCCAGCAGGCCGTCACCCCGGGCCGGCCGGACCTGCCGGAGAAGCGGTTCGGCGGACGCGTCTTCCGGGTCGGCGACAAGGTCACCCAGGTCCGCAACAATTACGAGAAGGGGAAGAACGGGGTCTTCAACGGCACCGTGGGCGTGGTCACCTCGCTCGATCCGGTCGACCAGCGCCTGACGGTGCTGACGGACGAGGACGAGGAGGTGCCGTACGACTTCGACGAGCTCGACGAGCTGGCCCACGCGTACGCGGTGACGATCCACCGGTCGCAGGGCAGCGAGTATCCGGCGGTGGTGATCCCGGTCACGACGGGCGCCTGGATGATGCTCCAGCGCAACCTGCTCTACACGGCGGTCACCCGGGCGAAGAAGCTGGTCGTGCTCGTCGGGTCGCGCAAGGCGATCGGCCAGGCGGTGCGCACGGTGTCGGCCGGACGGCGCTGTACGGCGCTCGATTTCCGGCTCTCTGGCGGGTCGCCCCAGGCGTGAGGTGGGGCATCGGGGGACGCTGTTCGTGAGCCGGGCAAAAAAATGATCGATCAAACGAGTCGCAAACGTCACACAGCCCTTCCGGATGGCGGATCAAGGGGGCAGGATGAGCAAGTTGGAGGCACTGAGTGCCGCCAATAAGCCCAATGGTCGACCCCGAGTGCACTCTCCTGAGCCAAATGGGGGATGGTAGAGACAGTCAGGGCACCTCGAAGATGAGGCACTACGTCGGTGAGGGAAGACGTGAGCGACAACTCTGTAGTACTGCGGTACGACGGTAACGAGTACACCTACCCGGTGATCGACAGCACCGTCGGGGACAAGGGCTTCGACATCGGCAAGCTCCGCGCCCAGACCGGTCTCGTGACCCTGGACAGCGGCTACGGCAACACCGCCGCCTATAAATCCGCGATCACCTACCTCGACGGCGAGCAGGGCATCCTCCGGTACCGCGGCTACCCGATCGAGCAGCTGGCCGAGCGCTCCACCTTCCTTGAGGTGGCGTACCTGCTGATCAACGGTGAGCTGCCGACCGTCGACGAGCTGTCCGCGTTCAAGGACGAGATCACCCGGCACACCCTGCTGCACGAGGACGTCAAGAACTTCTACCGCGGCTTCCCGCGGGACGCCCACCCGATGGCGATGCTGTCCTCGGTGGTCTCCGCGCTGTCCACCTTCTACCAGGACAGCCACAACCCGTTCGACGAGCAGCAGCGCAACCTCTCCACGATCCGTCTGCTCGCCAAGCTCCCGACGATCGCGGCGTACGCGTACAAGAAGTCGGTCGGCCACCCGTTCGTCTACCCGCGCAACGACCTCGGCTACGTCGAGAACTTCCTGCGCATGACGTTCTCCGTGCCGGCGCAGGAGTACGACCTGGACCCGATCGTGGTCTCGGCGCTCGACAAGCTGCTGATCCTGCACGCCGACCACGAGCAGAACTGTTCGACCTCGACGGTCCGCCTGGTCGGCTCGTCGCAGGCGAACATGTTCGCGTCGATCTCGGCCGGCATCAACGCGCTGTGGGGCCCGCTGCACGGCGGCGCCAACCAGTCGGTGCTGGAGATGCTGGAGGGCATCCGCGACGCCGGCGGCGACGTCGACTCCTTCATCCGCAAGGTGAAGAACAAGGAGGACGGCGTCCGCCTGATGGGCTTCGGCCACCGGGTCTACAAGAACTTCGACCCGCGCGCCAAGATCATCAAGGCCGCCGCGCACGACGTGCTGTCCGCCCTCGGCAAGTCCGACGAGCTGCTGGACATCGCGCTCAAGCTGGAGGAGCACGCGCTCGCCGACGACTACTTCGTCTCGCGCAACCTCTACCCGAACGTCGACTTCTACACCGGCCTGATCTACCGGGCCATGGGCTTCCCGACCGAGATGTTCACGGTCCTGTTCGCCCTCGGCCGCCTGCCGGGCTGGATCGCCCAGTGGCACGAGATGATCAAGGAGCCGGGCTCCCGCATCGGCCGCCCGCGCCAGATCTACACGGGCGTGGTCGAGCGCGACTTCGTCCCGGTCGAGGAGCGCTGAGCCACCGCACCCGAGGGGCGCTGAGCGGGTCTCGGCGCCCCTGCCCCGTGCGCACCACCCCCGCGCACGGCGCTGCGCGCGCATAGCGAAAGGCGCCCTGGTACGCCGGTCCCCCCACGGGCCGACGACCAGGGCGCCTTCCCATGTCCCGGTGCGGATTCCCCCCACGGGATCCGGCCGGGCGTCTGTGAGACCAGCGCCTGAATCGCTGTGTGAGCACAATGAGCAAAACTCACCGCGCTCGGGTCGTGCTGTTCATCTGTGATGTGCGTCGACTGCGGTCTGCCGGGACAGCGCACGCTGGGAGGGCCGCTCAAAGCTTCCCGGTGTACGTGCCCCGGCAACGCTCCCCCAAGCTCTCAACTCCGTTCGAGCAGGGAGGTACCCCCATCTGGAGAAGTCCCCCAAGACATCCCCAGACGCCAGCCGGCGCCCCCCAAGACGCCTTCTGACATCGCCAACTTAGACCTTCGAACCCCTTCGATGGTTACGTTCACATCACTGTGATCTGCGTCTCTTGCATATGTCCTGATACATGAGCAAGAGGCCCGCTACGACGAACGGGGCTCAAGCGTAAGGAAGATGCGCGAGCCTTGTGAAGAGCTTATGTGAGGCTTGCGCCGGATTGAAGGGGGGTCTCGCGGAACGTCCGCAGTCGCAAGCTGTTCGTGACCACGAAGACCGAGGAGAAGGCCATCGCCGCCCCCGCGATCATCGGGTTCAGCAGCCCCGCCGCGGCCAGCGGCAACGCGGCCACGTTGTAGCCGAACGCCCAGACCAGATTGCCCTTGATCGTGGCGAGGGTGCGGCGGGAGAGCCGGATCGCGTCCGCCGCGACCCGCAGATCCCCGCGGACGAGTGTCAGATCGCCGGCCTCGATCGCCGCGTCCGTCCCCGTGCCCAGCGCCAGCCCGAGATCCGCGGTGGCGAGCGCGGCGGCGTCGTTGACCCCGTCGCCGACCATCGCGACCGTACGGCCCTCGCCCTGGAGCCGCCTGACGACCGCCACCTTCTCCTCGGGCAGCACCTCGGCGATCACCTCGTCGATGCCCACCTCCGCGGCCACCGCCTCTGCGACCCTGCGGTTGTCGCCGGTCAGCAGCACCGGCCGGAGCCCCAGCGCGCGCAGCTCGCGCACCGCGTCGGCGCTGGTCTCCTTCACCGCGTCGGCGACGGCGAGGACGCCGCGCGCCTCGCCGTCCCAGCCGACCACGACGGCCGTACGACCGCCCAGCTCGGCCTTCTTCTTCGCCTCCGCCAGCTCCGGGGGCAGTGGCCCGTCGAAGAGCCGCCCCACGGTCACCTCACGGCCCTCCACGCGCCCGCGTACGCCCCTCCCGGGCACGTTCTCGAACCGCTCGGCCACCGGCAGCTCCCCGGCCCGCTCCGCGGCGCCCGCGGCCACCGCGCGGGCCACGGGATGCTCGGAGGGGTGCTCCAGGGCGCCCGCGAGCCGCAGCACCTGCTTCTCGTCGGCGCCCTCGGCGACGTGGACCTCCTGGAGGGACATCCGGCCGGTGGTCACGGTGCCGGTCTTGTCGAGGACGACCGTGTCGACGCGGTGGGTGGCCTCCAGCACCTCGGGGCCCTTGATGAGGATGCCGAGCTGGGCGCCGCGCCCGGTGCCGACCAGCAGCGCGGTCGGCGTGGCCAGGCCGAGCGCGCACGGACAGGCGATGATCAGCACGGCGACGGCCGCGGTGAACGCGGCGACGGTGTCACCGGTGGCGCCGAGCCAGCCGCCGAAGGTGGCGGCGGCGATCAGCAGCACCACGGGCACGAAGACCGCGGCGACCCGGTCCGCGAGCCGCTGCACCTCGGCCTTGCCGTTCTGCGCGTCCTCGACCAGCTTGGCCATCCGGGCGAGCTGGGTGTCGGCGCCGATCCGGGTGGCCTCGACGACCAGACGTCCTGCGGTGTTCACGGTGGCGCCGGTGACGGTGTCCCCGACGGCCACGTCCACCGGCACGGACTCGCCGGTCAGCATGGAGGCGTCCACGGCGGAGGTGCCCTCGACGACCGTGCCGTCGGTGGCGATCTTCTCGCCCGGCCGTACGACGAACAGGTCGCCCACCGTCAGCTCCCCGACCGGGATCCGCACCTCGCGCCCCGCGCGGAGCACCGCCACGTCCTTGGCGCCCAGCTCCATCAGCGCCCGCAGCGCGGCCCCCGCGCGGCGCTTGGCGCGCGCCTCCAGGTAGCGGCCGAGGAGCAGGAACGCGGTGACTCCGGCGGCGACCTCCAGGTAGATCGTGGCGGTGCCGTCGGTACGGGAGACGGTGAGGTCGAAGCCGTGCCGCATGCCGGGCATGCCCGCGTCGCCGAGGAACAGCGCCCACAGGGACCACCCGAACGCGGCCAGGGTGCCGACCGACACCAGGGTGTCCATGGTGGATGCGGAGTGCCGGGCGTTGATCCAGGCGGCCCTGTGGAAGGGCAGGCCGCCCCAGACGACGACGGGCGCGGCGAGGGTCAGCGAGAGCCACTGCCAGTTGTCGAACTGGAGGGCGGGGATCATCGCGAGCAGCACGACGGGTACGGCGAGCAGTGCGCAGACGGCGAGGCGCTGCCGCAGCGCCGACAGCTCCGGGTCGGCCGCCGGGCCGTCCGGCCCTTCGTCCTGGGGGGCGGGGGCGGGCGGCGCGGGTTCCTCCGCGGTGTACCCGGTCTTCACGACGGTGTCGATCAGGTCGGCGACCTCGGTCCCGGCGGGGTAGGTGACCCGGGCCTTCTCCGTCGCGAAGTTCACCGTGGCGGTGACGCCGTCCATGCGGTTGAGCTTCTTCTCGACGCGGGCGGCGCAGGCGGCGCAGGTCATGCCGCCGATCAGCAGCTCGACCTGGGACATGGGGGGTGCGTCCATGGGC
>NZ_MUND01000610.1 GCF_002154375.1 Streptomyces glaucescens
CGGGCTCGGCCGCGGGTTCCGCCTCGGGGCGGACGGCGGGGCGGAAGGTGAACTCGGCGCGGTTGCGTCCGCCGTGGAAGCCGCGGCCCAGCACCCGCAGCCGGTAGGTGGAGTCGTCGCCCGGCCGGTCCAGGGTGAGCCGGAGCCGGTTGGCCGCCCCCTCCCCCGGCTCGTCGCCGGTCTCGTCGGTGACCCGCACGACGCGCAGTCCGACCACCCGCCGGCCGCCCTCGATCAGGAAGCTGTCGCGGCCCAGGTGCCGTGGGAGCGGGCCGGAGAAGGTGACGGTGAGGGTGCGGCGGTCCCGGTGCGCCCGTACGGCGTCGATCCCGGCGAGCCGGGCGGCCGGACTCCCCTCGGCGTCGCCGGGGCCGGTGAGGTCGGTCGTGTCGGTCATGAGGGCACTCCGGTGCGCACGGTGACGGTACGGCTCTCCCCGGTGGCCTTGAGAAGGTAGGCGACGTGCACGTCGAGCGTGGCCTCCCGGGACGTCACCGTCAGGGACTCCACCGCGATCAGGTCACCGAGCCAGCGCTGCAGGGCGGCCTGGGCGGTCGTCTGGAGGGTGGCGGCGAGTTCCGGGCTGTTCCCGGCGAAGACCAGGTCGAGGAGGTTGCACCCGAAGTCGGGCCGGTTCACCCGTTCGCCGGGGCTGGTGAAGAGGACCTGCTCGATCATGTCCCGGACGTGATCGGGGTGGCCGGTGGTCGCGGTGCGGCCGCGGGCGTCGACGTGGTAGGGGAAGTCGATGTTCATCGCGGTCACATCCCCCGCACCCGCAGCTGCATCGCCAGTACCAGCGGGGGGTTGGGCGGCGGGGTGCCGATCCCCATCGCGGGGGCTGGGCTGGCCGGCGGGCTCGGCTGGAGCAGCACGGGCAGGCCGTTCACGAACACCCGGGTGGAGGTGTGCAGCCAGGTGACACCGGTGCAGGGCGGCGCGCCGAGGGTCATGGCCGGGAACGAGCAGCCGGCCACCAGGAACATGTCGGCGCTGGTGGCGACCGGTTGCGGCCCGACGAGCACACGTTGCTGCACCGGCGCCGGGAGGGTGACGAGGCCGGGCGGATGGGCGCACATCATCATCGCGCCGTAGTGCATCAGCAGTCCTGGCATGGTCTCCTCACAGCACCGTCAGCGCGCCACCGTTGACGGTGACCTGGGGCCCGACGAGCTGGACGGTGGCGAGTCCGGGGCCACAGGACAGCTCGATCGACGTCTCGTTGATCTTGAGGTACGGCCCGTTGCCGCCGTGCAGTTGCAGCTTGATCCCGCCCGACGGGCCCGGCAGGTCGCTGATCACCAGGGAGTTGCCGGTGGGAGTCGCCAGCACGATCTGCGGGATGCCGGGCGGGATGTCCTTGGCCGCCGGGGGCACGTCCCCGGAGCTGCCGCGCCGGAAGCCGAGCCAGACCGGCCGGTCCGGGTCGCCGTCCAGGAACCGCACCCACACCCCGGAATCCGGGGGCGGCACCACGTACATCCCGCAGTCCGGTCCGGCCATCGGGGTGAGCGGCGCGGCCCACACGGGGTTGTCGTCGCCCAGCACCTCGGGGACGCGCACCATCAGCCGCCCGACGCCGGTCGGGTCGACGGCGGAGACGACGACGCCCTCGTACATGCCGTGCCACTGCTTCGCCCCTGGTACGGCCGGGCCGGCCTGCGGCGTCATCGACACGGCGTCGGGTGCTGCCGGGTTCGCGTGCGGTGCTGTCATGGGGTCACCACCTGGATGTCGGCGCCGAGTCCTTCGCGGACCAGCGTGAAGTGCTGTCTGTAGGTGTCCCGGGTGAGGTCGTGGGTGACGGCGGCCACGAGGTACCGGCCGTCGTAGGCCTGGCCCGCCCCGCGCACCCCGACCAGTCCGTGCGGGCTGAGCACGTGGCCGTAGCGCAGGACGTCGAGCGTGCCCCGGCCGGTGACGGGGCCGGCGGCGACCGTCCGGCCGAGCCCGGCCAGCAGGGTCCGGGGCAGCGGCCGCCCGGTCTGGCCGCGCAGCGCCTCGGTGCGCAGCGCGGGGGCCGGACTCGCGGCGAGGCCGGCCCGCAGCAGCCGCGGCTCGGGGGCCGTGACCTCGGACGAACTGGCGGACGAGCCCTCCAGCCGGTGGGTGACGTGCCCGGAGGCGGCCAGTCCGTCGAGGGCGAAAGTCAGCTCCTCGACGTTGTCGGCGGCTCCGCAGCCCGTGGTGAGGGCGGGCTGCAAGGCCCCCGCCCGCTTCTGCGGGCCCCAGTAGGCGGTGCTGACGCCCGGGGTGGGGCCCGGTTCGAGGTGGAAGACGTGTCCGACGTCGTCCGCCATGGAGCGCAGATAGGCGAGGTCGGTCGCCGACTGGACCGGGATCTCGACGACCGGGTTGGGCTGGTCGGTGAGGGCCGGGGCCACGGCCCGCGGGGTGATGCCGTACTGCGCGTACGCGGCGCACACGGCCGTCGCCCGCAGGTGGGGGGCGAGTCCCGGGAAGGCGCGCCGCTGGTGCTTCAGGTCCATGAGCGCGGTCAGGTCCTCGCCGGTGACGACGAGGTACGACGCGCCGGGCGTCCGGCCCGCGTGCAGTTCCTGCCGGGTGATCACCCCGTCGGCGAGCACGTGGCAGCGGCCCGCGAGGACCACGGCCACCACGACCCGCTTCTTCGGGTGCAGGGCACCGGACGGCAGCACCGCGCGGTGCAGCGGCGAGCGGGGGCTGAGCGCGAAGGTCAGCTGGAAGCCGTTGGTGGTGCCGGTGGCGGCGGTGATCCGGGCCGCGTGCAGGGCGTCGACGAGCTGTGCCGGGGCCGGGCTCGGCACGGTGTCCCCGACGAGGAGCATCAGGTGCAGGCTGTGGACCGTCACCGGGCCGGCTCGCCCGCGACCGGCACCGCCGACGCCTCGGCGGGCAGGGTGATCCGCAGCCGGCGGCCGGGGACGGCCGTCAGCTCGTCCGGGCGCAGCGCCCGGTTGGCGTCCGCGATCCGCCAGGACTGCTCGGGATCGCCGTACCAGCGGGCCGCGATCAGGTCGAGCCGGTCGCCCGCGACGACGACGTGCTCGCCGAGAACCGCGAGCCGCTCGGGCTGCGGCAGCAGACGGCGGCGCAGATGGGTGACGGTCCGGCCGTCCGGGAGGGTGTGGGTGACGGTGGGGACCTGGTGGTATCTGCTGGTGGGCTCGATCATGTCCGATCTCCTCGTTCAGCTGCCCTGGTAACCGACCACGCCGGCGCCGTACCCCACGAGCGCCGCGAAGCGCTCGCGGCTCTGCTGGTACTGCAGGTAGAGGCCGCCCGCCCGGTGCCGGTGGCCGACGTCGTCGACGGTGAGGACCCGGACGGTCAGCGTCACCCGCGCCCGGATCGGGGTGAGTTCGCCGTCGTACGTCTCCTCCGTCACGTCGAGGTCGAGCATCCGCACCGGCAGCACCCGGTGCGGGCCGAGCACCAGCAGCGGCAGCGGCCCCTGCACCGGGGCGATCTCGAGCATCCCGCGGGCGGCGAGGTCGTTCTGCTGGGTGAGCTGGGCGGCCGTGGGGCACACGGCGCTCTCCAGCGCGGACAGCATCCCGAACAGTCCGCTGCCGGCGGGGGGCGCCCCGCCCGGCGCCCCGGCGATCTGGTCGGTGGCGTCGAACTCCGCGTCGATCCGGAACATCTCCCGGGGCGGGCCCTGGAGCCGCAGCGCCTCCAGCCGGTCCCCGGCATCGGCTCCGATGCCCCGGGGCCGCAAGGTGCGGGTGATGCTGTCGGGGTTGTACTGGAACGGCACCACCCGGAGCACCGAGCCCTGCTCGGGGTCGAGGAAGACGAAGCCGCCGCGGCGCGGTGCACGCGGTGGTGCGGGTGGGGGTGTGGTCATGGCGTACGCGCACCTGCCTTCCGTGTGAAGGTGTCCGGGGGAACGGTTGCCTGTGTGGCGGTTCCTGCCGGGGCGGTTCCTTCCCACGTGGTTGCGTCTGGGGCGGTTTCCTGCGGGGTGGTCCCCTGTGCGGTGGCCGCCCCCAGGGCGCTCCCCGGCGGGACGGCTTCGGCGGCGCCGGCCTCACGGGGAACGGCTTCCTCTTCCTGCCGGCGTTCGCGCAGTGCCGCGTGGACGGCTCGGGCGATGTGCCGGGCGAGAGCGGTGAGGCGGGGGTCCGCCGGTACGGCCCCACGCCTCCCCGGCATCGGGTGGCCGAGCAGGACGGCCAGCTCGGCTTCGACGGCCGCGCACAGTGCCGCCCGCGACGGCCGGGCGGAGGTGTCCAGTTCCAGTCGCCGGATGCGCAGTTCGACCCGGGTGCCGGTCATGTGATCACCACCGTCGCGTCGGCGTCGAACCGCTCGGCCCGCTCGTCGGTCAGCGGGCTGTCCACCCCGTCGACGCGCAGCCGCAGCGGATACCGGCCGGGCCGTGCGCCAGTCACCCGGAACTTCAGCTTCCGGGTGGCCCGCGCGAACGGCTCGGCAGGTACCGGAAGGTCCGCCACCAGCAGCTCGGCCCTCTGGCCGGGGCGGACCGCCGGAGCGCACTCCACGGTGAGCGTCACACCTCCCGAGCGGTCCCGCGCCGCGGAGAGCGGCAGGTCGCTGGTGATGCGGGGCGCGATGTGCAGATGCCGGGGACCGGTGGTGCGTTCGCTTCCGTCCGGCGCGGTGAGCACCACGACCGCCGACCAGCGTCCCGCGCCGTGGTCCTCCCCCAGGGTCGCGCGGACGGTGCCGGCGCCGTCGGCGCGACCCTGGGGG
>NZ_MUND01000611.1 GCF_002154375.1 Streptomyces glaucescens
CGGCGGCGCCGGAACCCGTTCGACGCGCCCGGCCTGGACGAGGAGAAGCTGGACCAGACCCTGGAGGAGTTCTCCGGGGAGGACGACTCGGATCCGGATCCGGACCCGGACGGGCCCGGCGGGGGCGGTCGGGGCGGGCAGCCGGCTCCCGACGACGCCGGGCCGCAGGGCGGTCACACCGCCCTCCGGCCCGAGGCCGGGGAGGGTGGCGAGCCGCAGCCGTCGGGCGCCGGGGAGCAGTCGGCGGTGCGGGCGGCGGAGCCGTTCCGGGCGAAGGTGCTGAGCGTGCCCGGCATCGGCGAGGGTGCCGCGGGGCGGCGCTCGCGGGCGCGGACGGAGCACGGCCGCACGACCGGGGCCCGGCGGCCGCAGGGCACGCTGACCAAGCTGCACCTGGCCGCGACCGTGCAGGCGGCGGCCCCGCATCAGCGGGTGCGCGGCCGGTCCGGGCCGGGTCTGGTGGTCCGCCGGGACGATCTGCGGCAGGCGACCCGGGAGGGCCGCGAGGGCAACCTCGTGCTGTTCGTGGTCGACGCCTCGGGGTCGATGGCCGCGCGGCAGCGGATGAGCGCGGTGAAGGGTGCCGTGCTGTCGCTGCTGCTGGACGCCTACCAGCGGCGGGACAAGGTGGGGCTGGTGACCTTCCGGGGGGCGGCGGCCGAGGTGGCGCTGCCGCCGACGTCGTCCGTGGACGCCGCCGCAGCGCGGCTGGAGTCGCTGCCGACGGGCGGCCGTACGCCGCTCGCGGCGGGGCTGCTGAAGGCGCATGACGTGCTGCGGGTGGAGCGGCTGCGGGACGCCGCGCGCCGGCCGCTGGTGGTCGTGGTGACGGACGGGCGGGCGACCGGTGGGCCCGAGCCGGTGGCGCTGGCCGGGCGGGCCGCGCGGCTGTTCGCGGCCGAGGGGGTCGCGTCGGTGGTCGTGGACTGCGAGTCGGGGCCGGTGCGGCTGGGGCTGGCGGGGCAGCTCGCCGCCGAGCTGGGCGGTACGGCGGTGACGCTGGACGAGCTGCGCGCGGACAGCATCGCCGGTCTGGTGAAGGACGTGACGAGGAGGGCCGCGTAATGCCGCAGGGACAGCCGAGTGTGGTTCCGGACGATGGTCTGACGACGCGTCAGCGGCGGAACCGGCCGCTCGTCGTCGTGCACACCGGGGTCGGCAAGGGCAAGTCGACGGCCGCCTTCGGGCTGGCGCTGCGCGCCTGGAACCAGGGGTGGCCGATCGGGGTGTTCCAGTTCGTCAAGTCGGCGAAGTGGAAGGTCGGCGAGGAGCGGGCGCTGCGGGTGCTCGGGGACTCCGGCGAGGGCGGGACCGTCGCCTGGCACAAGATGGGCGAGGGCTGGTCCTGGGTGCAGCGCGACGCGCAGATGGACAACGAGGAGAAGGCCCGCGAGGGCTGGGAGCAGGTCAAGCGGGACCTGGCGGACGAGACGTACCGGCTGTACGTGCTGGACGAGTTCGCGTACCCCATGCACTGGGGCTGGGTGGACACGGACGAGGTCGTGCAGGTGCTGCGCGACCGTCCGGGGACCCAGCACGTCGTCATCACCGGGCGCAACGCGCCGGAGAAGCTGGTCGGCTTCGCCGACCTGGTGACCGACATGTCCAAGGTGAAGCACCCCATGGACGTCGGGCAGAAGGGGCAGAGGGGCATCGAGTGGTGAACCCCCCCTCGTCCGTTCCCCGGCTGGTGGTCGCCGCGCCCTCGTCCGGGAGCGGCAAGACCACCGTCGCCACGGGGCTGATGGCCGCGTTCGCCGCGCGGGGGCTCGCCGTGTCCCCGCACAAGGTGGGGCCGGACTACATCGACCCCGGCTACCACGCGCTCGCGACCGGACGGGTGGGCCGCAACCTCGACGCGTACCTGTGCGGGCCGGAGCTGGTCGCTCCGCTGTTCGCGCACGGCGCCCGGGGGTGTGACCTCGCCGTCGTCGAGGGTGTGATGGGGCTGTACGACGGGGCGGCCGGGGAGGGCGAGCTGGCGTCCACCGCGCAGGTGGCGAAGCTGCTGCGGGCACCGGTGGTGCTGGTGGTGGACGCGTCGTCGCAGTCGCGGTCGGTGGCGGCGCTGGTGCACGGGTTCGCGTCCTGGGATCCGCGGGTGCGGATCGGCGGCGTGATCCTCAACAAGGTCGGCTCCGACCGGCACGAGGCGCTGCTGCGGGAGGCGCTGGACTCGTCCGGGGTGCCGGTCCTCGGGGTGCTGCGGCGGGCGCCGCAGGTGGACACGCCGTCGCGGCACCTGGGTCTCGTGCCGGTCGCCGAGCGGCGCGGCGCGGCGGTGGAGGCCGTGGCGGCGATGGCCGCGCAGGTCGAGGCCGGCTGCGATCTGGAGGCGCTGGCGGGGCTGGCGCGCGGTGCGGGCCCGTTGTCGTGCGAGGAGTGGGAGCCGCCGGTGGTCTCCGGCGGGACGCGCCCCGTGGTCGCCGTGGCCGGTGGCGCGGCGTTCACGTTCTCGTACGCCGAGCACGCCGAGCTGCTGACCGCCGCGGGCGCCGAGGTGGTGACCTTCGATCCGCTGCGGGACGAGGCGCTGCCCGAGGGTACGGCGGGGCTGGTGATCGGCGGCGGGTTCCCGGAGGTGTACGCCGGTGAGCTGTCCGCCAACGAGCCGCTGCGGGGGGCGGTCGGCGAGCTGGCGCGTTCCGGCGCCCCCGTGGCCGCCGAGTGCGCGGGGTTGCTGTACCTGTGCCGGGAACTGGACGGGCAGCCGATGTGCGGGGTGCTGGACGCCTCCGCGCGGATGAGCGAGCGGCTGACCCTCGGCTACCGGGACGCGGTGGCCGTGGGCGACAGTGTGCTGGCGCCGGCCGGGACGCGGATGCGGGGGCACGAGTTCCACCGCACGGTCGTCGAGCCCGGCGCCGGGGCGGCCCCGGCGTGGGGGGTGCGGGCGCCCGAGCGGCGCGTCGAAGGTTTCGTACAGCGCGGTGTGCACGCGAGTTATCTGCACACGCACTGGGCGTCCGAGCCCGGTGTCGCCCGTCGGTTCGTGGAGAGGTGCCGGACGTCATGAGCAGCAGGCTGATCGGGGTCGGGGTCGGTCCGGGCGACCCGGAGCTGGTGACCGTGAAGGGCGTGAACGCGCTGCGGGCCGCCGAGGTCGTGGTGGTGCCGGTCATGGACACGGGCGAGCGGGGGCGCGCGGAGGCGACCGTGCTGCACTACGTGCCCGAGGAGAAGGTCGTCCGGGTGGTGTTCGCGCTGAACGAGCGGACGGACCGGGCACGGCGCGAGGCAGCGTGGGACACGGCCGGCGAGCGGGTCGCGGAGCTGCTGCGGGCGCGGGGTTCGGTGGCGTTCGCGACCATCGGGGACCCGAACGTGTACTCGACGTTCACCTATCTCGCGCAGACCGTCGCCGGGCTGGTGCCGGGCACGGTCGTCGAGACGGTGCCCGGGATCACCGCCATGCAGGATCTCGCGGCCCGCTCGGGCGCCGTGCTGACGGAGGGCACCGAGCCGCTGACGCTGGTGCCGGTGACGGCGGGCGCGGCCGTGCTGAAGGACGCGCTGAACGGGCCGGGCACGGTCGTGGCGTACAAGTTCGGGCGGCAGGCCGCCGAGGTCGCCGAGGCGCTGCGCGACAGCGGGCGGCTCGACGGTGCCGTGTGGGGTTCCGCGCTGGGGCTGCCGGAGGAGTCGATCCGGCCGGCCGCCGAGCTGGACGGGGCCGCGCTGCCGTACCTGTCGACGCTGATCGCGCCCGCGCGCCGGGACGGCGGGCGGGGCGGGAAGCTGTGAGCCGCCGTCCCGGCGGGCGGTCACTCGGCGATGCCGACCACCAGCCAGATGAACGCCGCGCCCGCGACCGTGCACAGCAGGGTCGGGCGGGCCGGGTGCTCGTGGTGGGCCTCGGGCAGGATCTCGGCCGCCGCGAGATAGAGCAGCGCGCCGCCGAAGAAGCCGAGGTAGCCGCCGAGCACGGGCTCGGGGATGGTGAACAGCAGCGTGGAGGCCGCCCCTGCGACCGGGGCGACCGCGTCCGCGACCAGCATGGCGACGGCGCGGCGGCGGGCGTTGCCGTAGACGGTCGTCAGGGTGAAGGTGTTGAAACCGTCCGCGAAGTCGTGGGCGATCACGGCGAGCGCGACGGCGACGCCCATGCCGTGGCCGACCTGGAAGGCGGCGCCGATGGCGACCCCGTCCATGGCGCTGTGGCCGACCATCGCGGCGGCGGCGGTGAGGCCCACCTCGGGCGTCCGGCCGTCGTGCTCCCCGGCGCCGTGCGCCGCCTGACGAGCCGCCAGCAGACGTTCCACCAGATGGGCTACGAGGAATCCGGCCACGAAGAGCAGCAGGGCCGCCGGGACGCCGTGCACCTCGGTGCCCGCGGCCTCCAGCGCCTCCGGCAGCAGGTCCAGGCCGACGACGCCCAGCATCAGGCCGCCGGCCAGGCCCAGCACCAGATGGCGGCGGTCGGTCACGCGCTGTGCCGTCCAGCCGCCGGCCAGCGTCATCAGGAACGCGCCGAGCGCGACGAAGACCGCCATGTGCCCTTGCTATCCGATCGGCGGCGGGTCGCGCACGTCCGGCCCGGCCCGCGCCGGGCACGCGTCGCACCCGCTCGATCCCGCACCGCTTCCGTGTCGAACCCGCGTTGAACCCGCGTTGACTTCCGTACGAGAGGAACCGACCCCATGGCCGACACCCCTGCCGGCAAGGTGACCTTCGTCGGTGCCGGCCCCGGCGCCGCCGACCTGCTGACCTTTCGCGCCGCGCGCGCGATCGCCGAGGCCGACATCGTGATCTGGGCGGCGAGCCTGGTCCAGGCGGAGGTCCTGGAGCACGCGCGCGAGGACGCGCAGGTCCTGGACTCGGCGACGATGTCCCTGGAGGACGTGGTCGCCGTCTACGAGCGGGCGCGCACCGAGGGCCTGAAGGTGGCCCGGATCCACTCCGGCGACCCGGCGCTGTGGGGCGGCACCCAGGAGCAGCTGGACCGCTGCCACGAGATCGGCATCGCCACCGAGGTGGTGCCGGGCGTGTCGTCCTTCTCGGCGGTCGCCGCGCTGGCGCAGCGGGAGCTGACCATCCCGGAGGTCGCGCAGTCGGTGGTGCTGACCCGGCTGGGCGGCGGCAAGACGCCGATGCCGCCGGGCGAGGAGGTCCGCGAGTTCGCCAAGCACGGCACGACCATGGCGGTGTTCCTGTCGGCGGCGCGCAGCGGGCAGCTGGTGCGGGAGCTGCTGGAGGGCGGCTATCCGACGACGACGCCGGTGGTCGTGGCGTACCAGGCGACCTGGCCGGAGGAGCTGGTCGTGAAGTGCACGATCGGCACGCTGGAGGAGACCGTCAAGGAGCACAAGCTGTGGAAGCACACGCTGTTCCTGGTCGGTCCGGCCCTGGACGCGCACGGCACCCGCTCGCACCTGTACCACCCGGGGCACTTCCACGGGTACCGCAAGGCCGACCCGGAGGCCCGCAGGGCGCTGCGCGCGCGGGGTACCCGGACGTGATCACGGTCATCGGCACGGG
>NZ_MUND01000612.1 GCF_002154375.1 Streptomyces glaucescens
AGGTCTCGCCGAACGTTCGGCCGCGTTCGAAAGCTTCCGTCCGGCCGCTACCAAGCCCGCTACCCCGGCCCGGACGGCGTCCTGCGGCCTGCCGATCGGACGTTCGCCACGACAACGGATGCCGACCGGTGGCTCATGCGGAAGCGCATCGAGATAGAAGAGGGCCGCTGGCTCGACCCTGTTGAGGGACAGACGACTGTCCGCGACTGGGCCGCCCGCTGGCTGGCTGCCATTGCTCCGCAGCTCAAGCACAAGACGCAGGCGTCGTACCGGTCTCTGATCAACTCGCGGATCAATCCGGCGCTCGGTGATCGTGAGCTGTCGAGTCTGCGGCCGATCACGGTCACTGAATGGGTGGCCGCGATGCGTACTGAGGGGTTGAGCGCTTCGCGTATCCGTCAGGCGTACCGGGTGCTGTCGCAGATCATGGCATCGGCCGTGGACAACGACCTGATCCCGCAGACTCCCTGCCGAGGCGTACGACTCCCGCGCATGCCGCAGACCGAACCGCACATCGTCACGCCGCTGGAAGCCTCACGCATCGTCCGCAGCGCGGAGAGGCCGCATGATCTGTTGATCGCGCTGCTTGCCTTTGCAGGCCTGCGGGTGGGGGAGGCGTTCGCCCTTCGGCGCTCGGACGTGGACACCGCCGGCGGCTTCCTCCTGGTCGACGAGAACCTGGCCGAAGCGAACGGCTCCCTCGTCTTCGACACCCCCAAGTCGCATCAGAAGCGGGTTCTGCGGCTGGCACCCTCGCTGGCGAAGCGGCTCGGGTCATACCTCGAAGAGCTGCCCGGAGGAAGCGACGCGCTGTTGTTCACCACGCCCGCGGGCAAGCCGTCGCGCTACAACCAGTGGCGCAAGGCCTACTTCGACCCCGCCGTCGCGGCGGCCGGGCTCACTGACGTGACTCCGCACGACCTTCGGGCTTCGCATGGAACCTGGGTCGCCGACCGGTACGGCGTCATGACCGCCGCGCATCGGCTCGGGCACTCGAACGAGCAGCCGTTCGCATGCCGCAGCGTGTGCTCGACGGGGCCCAGGTGCTCGTGGCACTCCTGACCGAGCGGCCGGTGTCCCTGTACGCGGCGGCGGTGCTGCGCATCGGGTACGGACTGCTCTATCTCGTCTTCCTGCTCCGCGAGTTTCCCCACCGCCACGACATGTGGGGCCCGGATGCACCTTGGACGCCCGCGCTGGCCAGGCAGATGTTCGACCAGAGCGGGTGGGTCAGTGTCCTCACCCTGTCCGACAGCCGCGTGTACTTCGAGGTCTGCTACGCCGTGGCCCTGGTGACGTGTGCGCTGTTCCTGCTGGGCTGGCGGACGCGGGCGGTGTCCGTGCTGTTCGCGGTCGTGGTGGTGTCGTTCCACGCCAGGGCGATCTACATGGCCGACGGCGGGGACAACCTCATGGTTCTCATGGCTGTCTACCTCGTCTTCGTCGCGTGCGGTAGGCGCTGGTCCCTCGACGCCCGCAGGACCCGGCTCCAGACGTCGGCGGGCAGGACCGCAGGCCCGCAGAGCGGAGACCTCCGGCACCATCTCGGCGGCGCCCGCGTCATCCTGACCACCGTGCTGCACAACTGCGGCATGTTCGTCATCGCCGCGCAGGTCTGCTTTCTCTACGGATGCGCGGGCCTGTACAAGGTGCAGGGCGCGAAGTGGGGCGATGGCACCGCCCTTCACTACGTCCTGAACATCGACCTGTTCCGGCCCTGGCCGGAACTGTCCCAGATGATCGCCGGCCACCAGGTGCTGATCGCCGTCGTCGCCTACCTGACGGTGCTGGTGCAGGTCGCCTTTCCGTTCACCCTGTTCAGCAGGATGAAATACCCCGTCCTGCTTCTTTTGTTCGGCATGCACGTCAATATCGCGTTGCTCATGGGGCTGCCGCTTTTCTCCGGTGCAATGATCGTCGCCGATGCCGCGTTCCTGCCGGACCGCTTCTACCGCGCTCTGGGACGGCTGGGGCGGCGCGTCGTGCGGCGCACAGGTGGCATGGGAGCCGAAGCCCTGGTCGGGACAACGCCCGCAGCGGTACCGCCGCAGCCCTCACTGAAGTAGGGGTCAGCGCTCCGATTCTCCTCGCATATGCGCCGGGAGAGAGCAGGTGACCGTGCCGCCCGGCAGGCGATGGCGGTTCTTCGCGACCACCCGGTAGACGCCTCCGGCCATCCAGTTGACAGGCGGCAGCCGAAGGACGATTCCGAGCCACCACCAGCGCCTTCGTCCGCACATCAGCACAGCGGACAGGGCACGCGGTCCACCGTAGACCTTGCCGCCCACAGGGCTGATCCAAAGGACTTCGCGGTCGGCACGGTCTTCGGTGACATCCAGGGCGGCGAGGTCGGCGTACTGCCAGGGGATGAATTGCACACGCGGCTGAACGGTGCGCCGAACAATCTGAATTGTTCGGCTACAAAAACCGCAGTCGCCGTCGAACAAAAGAATGGGCTGGCTTGCCATCTGGACTCCTTTTCCACGGACTGTGATGAAGAACTTCAGTGTGCGTCGATCGGAAGCCGATTGGCGAGCAACACGTCCTATGAACACGGATTCCGCGGGAGGCCGGAGGCCGGCAGGTTGTGGCAGGTCCGCTATGTCACCTGGGTTCAAATCCCACACCCACCGCAGGCACTCACGTACGCGAAGGGGCACCCCGGTCACGGGGTGCCCCTTCCGCGTACG
>NZ_MUND01000613.1 GCF_002154375.1 Streptomyces glaucescens
CCCGCGACGCCTGGCACGCACTCTCGCCGCGCCGGGCGAAGCCCCAAGTACATCCAGTACGAGGGACTCCGCCCGGCGCGCCGAGAGCACGCACCAGACGCCGCGGGGCCCGCCCTTCGGGCGGACGACGGGACTTTGCGGACACGACCTAGACCTTCGGCTGGGCGCTGTCCGCCAGCGTCCCGCACAGCGCCGTGGCGCCCGCGGAGGCGTACGGGTCGGAGCCGGCCGGGCCGCCTGCCCGGGCGGCCTGGCCGGCGAGCAGCGGGTGCAGCCGGGCGGCGGTGTCCTCGGCGCAGGACAGCGGCCCGGCCTGGAGCTGGGAGCCGACCACATGGGTCTGGTGCAGCCGCAGATCGTCCCGGTCGAAGCGGAAGTGCAGCTCGCGGCGGACGGTGAACAGCGACGCCTCGGCGGCCCGGTCGGCCCCGGCCGGCCGCAGCGCGTACACGAAGGTGTGGTCCGCGGTGACCTCCAGGGTGGACGCGTCGGTCTCCTCCGCGTGCATGCTGCCCCGGACTCGGATCCTGGGGTCGGCGAGTTCGGTGGCGGCCGGGTCGAAGCGGACCAGCCAGCCGGTCGCGGAGTGCTGCCCGTCGGCCGTGGGCTGGTCGAAGCTGCGGTCGAACTGGTCGAGCTGGTCCGGGTCGAGGAGCACCCGCACGGCGCGGACCTGCCCGCCGGAGAGCACCTCGGGGTGAAGCGAGGAGCGGACGACGTAGTCCTTGGCGGTGCTGAGGGCGGCGAGCACCTGGCCGTCGGAGAAGTGCTCGGTGCGCCGGGCGGCGGGCAGCGGGATGCCCTCGGCGCCGATGCGGAACTGGGCGGCCGGACTCTCGGCGTACAGCCGTTCGAGGTCGCGGGTGCCGGGGACGTGCCCTCGCGGGGCGAGCGGGATGACGGTCATCCGCAGCGGTTCCGCGGTGGGCTGCCCGGTGACGGTCCCGCCCTGGGTGGGGTGGCGCACGCCCATGTAGACCGCGGTGCCGAAGGCGACGGCGATCAGCAGGACGAGGATCAGGGCCTGCCGGGACAGGCCGCGGCGCACGGAGGTGCGGCGGCGGACGGCGGGCGCGTGGTCGGCCAGGCGCTCGCGCGCGGAGTACTCCTGGAGGCGGGCAGCGCGGACGAACGACTCGTCGAACACGACGGATCGGTACTCGTCTTCCGCACCGTTGGGGAACCCGTCGGGCGTCCCCTCGGGTGGGTCTCCAGGCCCGCCCATATCTTCAGGGTAGGTCTCGCGGCGGCCCGGTAAACGCACCGTCACGGACAACTTCTGACCGCCGCTCACCAGGCCGAAAGCCATCTGTGCGCGGCTTGTCCCGGACCCTCCCGGCGGGTGGCCGGGGCACCTGTCAGGGGGTGCGCGGGAGCGCCGGGACCGCCGGCCCGAGGTGGTCCGCGGAGGCCGACGGGCTCCCCGCGCCGCCCTGCTCCAGACCGGTCGACGCGGGTGGCGGCACCTGGTCCTGGCGGCTCGAGGCGGCGCCCCGGTAGACGGCGGCGAAGGCCAGGGCGATCATCCCGACGCCCATCACCACGGCGAGCACCCAGGCGACGGGGCGGTGCCAGCGGCCGTGCCTGCCGTAGCCCCAGGGCGGCGGGCCGTCGAGGATGTCGGGCTCGTCCAGGATGTCGTGGTCCGGACCGTGGCCGAAAGCGCCCGGCCCGTCACCGCCGTATCCGTCGTCGTAGCGCTCGCCGCGGGCGTGCGTGCGGCGGGCCTCGGTCTCGGAGGCCTCGGCTCTGGCCTGCGCCGCGGCCAGGAGGCGCTCCACGGCGGTCGGCTCGTGCACCACGGCCGCGCGTACGAAGGCCTCGTCGAAGACCACGGAGGCGAACTCTTCGTCCGACACCCCGCGGTCGTGGTCGTCGTCGGGCTCCCAGCCGTCACGGAACGGCGAACCCCCCACGTCCTCCGGCACGGATCCAGAGTAGACCTGGGGGGTCAATTTGGGCAGACGGTGGGGAAATTCCCTCGCACGCTCAAAAGAGCGCACGCGGGTGTGCGCCTCAGCGCCGCACGTGCCCGTCGCCGGTGACGATGTACTTGGTGCTGGTCAGCTCGGGCAGCCCCATCGGGCCGCGGGCGTGCAGCTTCTGCGTGGAGATGCCGATCTCGGCGCCGAAGCCGAACTGGCCGCCGTCGGTGAACCGGGTGGAGGCGTTCACGGCGACGGTGGTGGAGTCGACCAACTGGGTGAACCGGCGGGCGGCCTGCTGCGAGGTGGTGACGATGGCCTCGGTGTGGCCGGAGGTCCACAGCCGGATGTGCTCCACGGCCCGGTCGAGCGATTCGACGACCGCCGCGGCGATGTCGTACGACAGGTACTCGGTCTCCCAGTCCTCCGGCGTGGCCTCCACGACCGTCGCCCGGGAGTCCTTGGCGTACGCCATCACGCGCTCGTCGGCGTGCACGGTCACCCCGGCGTCGGCGAGGGCGTCCAGGGCGCGCGGCAGGAACTCCGCGGCGATGTCCTGGTGGACCAGCAGGGTCTCGGCGGCGTTGCAGACGCCGACCCGCTGGGCCTTGGAGTTGATCAGGATCTCGACGGCCATGTCGAGGTCGGCCTGCGCGTCGACGTAGACGTGGCAGTTGCCGGTGCCGGTCTCGATCACCGGGACGGTGGACTCCTGGACGACCGTGTTGATCAGCGAGGCGCCGCCGCGCGGGATGAGCACGTCGACCAGGCCGCGGGCGCGCATCAGCTCGCGCACGCTGTCGCGGCTCTCGCCGGGCACGAGCTGGACGGCGTCGGCGGGCAGTCCCGCGCCGCCCACGGCGTCGCGCAGCACGCGGACCAGCGCGGTGTTCGACTGGTACGCCGAGGAGGAGCCCCGCAGCAGGACCGCGTTGCCCGACTTCAGGCAGAGGGCGGCGGCGTCGACCGTCACGTTGGGCCGGCCCTCGTAGATGATCCCGACGACGCCGAGCGGCACCCGGACCTGGCGCACGTCGATGCCGTTGGGCAGGGTGCCGCCGCGGACCACCTCGCCGACCGGGTCGGGCAGGGCGGCCACGTCGCGCACGTCCGAGGCGATGGCGCGGACCCGCTCCGGGGTGAGGGTGAGCCGGTCGATCATGCCCTCGCTGGTGCCGTTCTCGCGCGCCTTGGCCACGTCCTTGGCGTTGGCCTCGACGATCTCGCTCGCGCGGACCTCCAGCGCGTCCGCGATGGCGAGCAGCGCGTCGTCCTTCACGGACCGCGGCAGCGGCGCGAGGTCGGCGGCGGCGGCCTTGGCGCGGTAGGCGGCCTGGGTGACCGGGGACATCGAGTCGTACGGCGAGAGCGTGGTCATGAAGGAAGGGTAGTGCGCCGGACGGGTCGGTCCGGCGTCCGTTCCACACCCCGAGACGGCCCCGAGCCGCCCTGAGACGTGCTCCGGGGCCCGGCCGAACCGGCTCAGAACGGATGGACTCCGACCGGGCTCGCCGGGGGCGGTCCGTAGCCCTCGGCGAGCCGCTGGTGGTAGGTGGCCCGGTCGATGACCTCCAGGCCGACGATCTCCCAGGGCGGCAGCCCGGCGGTCTGCCGGTGCTCGCCCCACAGGCGCAGCGCCACGGCCGCCGCGTCGTGCAGGTCGCGGGCCTCTTCCCAGTAGCGGATCTCGGCGTGGTCGCTGGCGTATCTGCTGGTCAGCAGGAACGGGTGGTCGTGGGCGAGCTGCTCCAGGGCGCGCCGCAGCTCCGGCAGCGGGGCGGCCTCGCCGGAGACGCTGAGGGTGACGTGCCAGAGCCGGGGCAGGTCCGCGGGCTCCTCGCCCTCGAAGCGGTCCCCGGCCGCCACGCTGGTCAGCGGAGCCCGGTCCGCACCGGCCGCGCGGGAGCCGGCACCACCGCGGGACGGCGTCGCCCCAGGGCGTAGTCGTCGCACGACGGCCTCCTTCGCGCCTGCGGAACTGTGCCTTCGAGTGCCTTCGAGAGAAAGTTGAGCAGCCCGCGGGTGATCGTGTGGCACTTTTGCGGAACGTCCACCACCCGAGGCGGACGATTCACCGCAATCCGGGTGCCCGCACGGATGTCTTCACGTGTCTTCACGGACGCTCTTACGGGTGCAGGAGCACCAGGTCGTCCCTGTGTACGACCTCGCGTTCGTACCCCGGGCCCAGTTCGCGGGCCAGCTCCCGGGTCGACCGGCCGATCAGCCGGGGGATCTCCTTGGCGTCGAAGTTGACGAGCCCGCGCGCCACCGCCCGCCCGGCGCCGTCGCGCAGCTCGACCGGGTCGCCCGCGCTGAACTCGCCCTCCACGGCGGCGATCCCGGCGGGCAGCAGCGACGTACGGCGCTCCACGACGGCCCGCACCGCCCCGTCGTCCAGGGTCAGCGCGCCCTGTGGGGTGGAGGCGTGCTGGAGCCACAGCAGCCGGTCGGCGGAGCGCTTGCCGGTGGGGTGGAAGTACGTGCCGGTGTCCTGGCCGGTGAGGGCGTCGGCCGCGTGGACCGCGCTGGTCAGCACCACCGGGATGCCCGCGGCGGCGGCGATCCGGGCGGCCTCCACCTTGGTGACCATGCCGCCCGTGCCGACCCCGGCCTTGCCGGCGCTGCCGATCTCGACGTCCGCGAGGTCCTTCGGCCCGCGCACCTGAGCGATCCGCGAGGTGCCCGGCTTGCCGGGGTCGCCGTCGTAGACGCCGTCCACGTCGGAGAGCAGGACGAGGAGGTCGGCGTGGACGAGGTGGGCGACGAGGGCGGCGAGCCGGTCGTTGTCACCGAAGCGGATCTCGTCGGTGGCGACCGTGTCGTTCTCGTTGACGATCGGGAACGCACCCATCGCGAGCAGCTTGTCGAGGGTGCGCGAGGCGTTGCGGTGGTGGGCGCGGCGGCTCATGTCGTCCGAGGTCAGCAGCACCTGGCCGACGCGGACGCCGTAGCGGGCGAAGGAGGCCGTGTAGCGGGCCACCAGGAGGCCCTGGCCGACGCTGGCGGCGGCCTGCTGGCGGGCCAGGTCCCTGGGGCGGCGGCGCAGGCCGAGTGGGGCGAGACCGGCGGCGATGGCACCCGAGGAGACCAGCACGATCTCCTTCTCTCCCCCGCTGCGCACCTTCGCCAGCACGTCGACCAGCGCGTCGACGCGGTCGGCGTCGAGTCCGCCCGAGGCCGTGGTCAGCGACGAGGAACCCACCTTGACGACGATCCTGCGGGCCTCGCGCACGGCCTGCCTTGCCCCTGCCACGTTGCTGCCTGTCCCCTCGCCTGGATCCACTCGCGTCGTTCGACTCCCCCACCAGGCAATCTACGGGAAGGCAGGGGTGGCGCGCGCCTCGGTTCCACGCTGCGGACGGGGCGCGCGGGCTCAGCCGGTCCTCACGGAGATGTTTCAGACCAGGTGCACTCCGGGCCGTCCCGCCTCCACCCGCAGCCGGGCCAGCGTGCTCGGCGTCGCCTTCGGCTGCCGCACGGTGTCGACGATCCGCACCCGGGCGTCGATGCCGTCACGGCGGATGTCGAAGAGGTGGTAGCCGCGGTGGGCGTCGAGCAGCTTCCAGTGCGGGTTGTCGGGCCGCCGCGGGTCCCACTCCCGCCGGAAGGCGGCCTGGTCCTGGTCGCCGTTGCTGGAGATGGAGGTGCCGACGAACTCGGCGCCCACGACCGCCGAGTCCGGGTCCGCGAAGTCCTCCTTGAGGTCGCTGACCATCGTCAGGTGGCGGTCGCCGGTGAGCACGACCGGGTTGCGCACGCTCCGGAACTCCTTCAGGAACTGGTTGCGCTCCGCCTGGTAGCCGTCCCAGGCGTCGTAGAACCACTGCTTGCCCGCGCCGACGAGCAGATCGGTCTCGGCCAGCATGATCTGGGAGGCGATCAGGTTCCAGCGGGCGGGTGAGCCGTGCAGGGAGTCCAGCAGCCAGCGCTTCTGGTCCGCGCCGAGCATGGTGCGCGAGGGGTCCAGGGCACCGGCCTGGCTGGTGGCCTGGTCGCTGCGGTACTGCCGGGTGTCGAGGACGTTCAGCCGGGCGAGCCGGCCGAACTCCAGGCGGCGGTGCATCCGGATGCGGGCGCCCGTGGGGACGGCGCTCGCGCGGACCGGCATGTGCTCGTAGTACGCCTGATAGGCGGCGGCCAGGCGGGCCGTGAAGGCCTCCTGGGTCTGCTTGTCGGGGTCCTGCGGGATCCCGCCTGCGAAGTCGTTGTCGACCTCGTGGTCGTCGAAGGTCACGACGAAGGGGGCGCCCGCGTGCATGGCCGCGAGGTCCGGGTCGGTGCGGTACTGGGCGTACCGGTTGCGGTACTGGGTGAGCGTGTACGGCTCCCCGGCGCCCTCGTGGCGGCGCGGGGCCGTGGCCGAGGGCACGGACTCGTAGATGTAGTCGCCGACGAAGAGCACCACGTCGGGGTCCTGGGCGAGCATGTCGGCGTACGGGGTGAACCAGCCGTGCTGCCAGTTCTGGCAGGAGGCCAGCGCGAGCCGTACGGTGCCGCCGGCGCTGTGCCGGTGCGGCGCGGTACGGGTGCGGCCGGCCGGCGAGAGCTGCCCGCCCGCCCGGAAGCGGTACCAGTACGACCGGCCCGGGCGCAGCCCGCGGACATCGACGTGCACGCTGTGGCCGTACGCGGGCCGGGCCTGGGCGACGCCCCGGCGTACGGTCCCGCGGAACCGCTCGTCCTCGGCGACCTCCCACTCCACGGGCACCACCCGGTCGGGCATACCGCCGCCGTTCAGCGGGTCCGGGGCGAGCCGCGTCCACAGCACCACACCGTCGGGCAGCGGATCGCCGGAGGCGACCCCGAGGCTGAACACACCGTCGGGCAGCGGGGTCTCGGCGGACCGCGCGGCGGCCGGCAGCCACAGCTGGGCCGAGGCGGCGCCGAGCACGGCGGCGCCCGCGGTCAGAAAGCGGCGCCGGTCGGGTGCCGCGGCGTCGCGTCCGGTCACTCCGGTCATGCGGGAACTCCCTTGCCAGAACATCCTGTTGGACACTCCGGAAGCTCTCCGCCGGGCCGGTCCGCCGACTGAACACGGGGGTGCGCGTGCATGACAAGTGGGGGGACAACATAAAACCCGCCGTGGCGAAGGTGATTCCCTCACCGCGGCGGGCCTGAGGGTCCGTCCGCCGAGGACGGACGACCGGGGGCGTCTCCTAGAAGGGCTCGAAGTCGTCGAACTCCCGTTGCACGTCGTCCCGTTCGGCCTGCCGGTCGCGCCGCCGCTGCGCCGCGGGCCGCTGCTCCTCCAGGCGGTGGTCCTCACCGCGCCGGCCCAGCATCTCGGCACCGGCCATGACCGACGGCTCCCAGTCGAAGACGACCGCGTTCTCCTCGGGGCCGATGGCCACACCGTCGCCCGAGCGGGCGCCCGCCTTCATCAGCTCCTCCTCGACACCGAGGCGGTTGAGCCGGTCGGCGAGATAGCCGACGGCCTCGTCGTTGTTGAAGTCGGTCTGCCGCACCCAGCGCTCCGGCTTCTCGCCGCGCACCCGGAACAGCGGCTCGCCGCCGACCTCCTCGCGGGTGACGGTGAAGCCCGCGTCGTCCACCGCCTTCGGGCGGATGACGATCCGGGTCGCCTCCTCCTTCGGCTTGGCGGCGCGCGCCCGGCCGACCAGGTCGGCGAGGGCGAACGACAGCTCCCTCAGCCCGATGTGCGCCACCGCCGACACCTCGAAGACGCGGTAGCCGCGCGCCTCCAGGTCCGGCCGCACCATCTCGGCGAGATCCTTGCCGTCCGGCACGTCGATCTTGTTGAGCACGACGATCCGCGGCCGGTTGTCGAGACCGCCGTACTGCCGCAGCTCCTCCTCGATGATGTCGAGGTCGGAGACCGGGTCGCGGTCCGACTCCAGGGTCGCGGTGTCCAGCACGTGCACCAGCACGCTGCACCGCTCCACGTGCCGCAGGAACTCCAGGCCGAGGCCCTTGCCCTGGCTGGCGCCGGGGATGAGCCCCGGCACGTCGGCGATGGTGTAGACGGTCGAGCCCGCGGTGACGACACCCAGGTTCGGCACCAGGGTGGTGAACGGATAGTCCGCGATCTTCGGCTTGGCCGCGGAGAGCACGGAGATCAGCGAGGACTTGCCCGCGCTGGGATAGCCGACCAGCGCCACGTCGGCGACGGTCTTCAGCTCCAGCACGATGTCCCGCAGGTCACCGGGCTCGCCCAGCAGCGCGAAGCCGGGCGCCTTGCGGCGGGCGGAGGCGAGGGCCGCGTTGCCGAGGCCGCCCCGGCCGCCCTGCGCGGCGACGTAGGAGGTGCCGTGGCCGACCAGATCGGCGAGCACGTTGCCCGCTGTGTCCAGCACGACGGTGCCGTCCGGCACCGGCAGGATCAAGTCCTGCCCGTCCTTGCCGGAGCGGTTGCCGCCCTCGCCGGGCTTGCCGTTGGTCGCCTTGCGGTGCGGGGAGTGGTGGTACTCGAGCAGCGTGGTCACGGACTGGTCGACGGTGAGGATGACATCCCCGCCGCGCCCTCCGTTGCCGCCGTCCGGGCCGCCGAGCGGCTTGAACTTCTCCCGGTGGACGGAGGCACAGCCGTGGCCTCCGTTACCCGCGGCGACGTGCAGTTCGACGCGGTCCACGAAGGTGGTCATGGTTCAGTGCCTCCAGAAAAGTACGTTTGTCGTGCTGTTACGCGTGTGTCTTCATGCCAACACGCGAAAGGCGGACCCGCTTCCCGCCCGGGAAGTGAGGTCCGCCTCGCGAAGCGTTCGGTGCTGAATCAGACGATTCAGGCGACCGGAACGATGTTCACGACCTTGCGGCCACGGTGGGTGCCGAACTGCACCGAACCGGCCTGCAGCGCGAACAGCGTGTCGTCGCCGCCGCGGCCGACACCGGCGCCCGGGTGGAAGTGGGTGCCGCGCTGGCGAACCAGGATCTCACCCGCGTTGACGACCTGACCGCCGAAGCGCTTCACGCCGAGCCGCTGGGCATTCGAGTCGCGACCGTTCCGAGTGGACGATGCGCCCTTCTTGTGTGCCATGTCTCCTCAGTCCCTTACTTCGCAGCCGTGGGGATCTCAGTGACCTTGATCGCCGTGTACTGCTGGCGGTGGCCCTGACGACGGCGGTAGCCGGTCTTGTTCTTGTAGCGCAGAATGTCGATCTTCTGCCCCTTGTGGTGGTCCACGACCTCGGCCTGGACCTTGATGCCGGCCAGCACCCACGGGTCGCTGGTCACAGCGTCGCCGTCGACAACGAGCAGGGTCGAGAGCTCGACCGTGTCGCCAACCTTGGCGGTGGAAATCTTGTCAACCTCAACGATGTCGCCGACAGCAACCTTGTGCTGGCGACCACCGCTGCGCACGATGGCGTACACGCGGATCTCTCTTTCGCTCGGAGAACGGCACCCCCGCAGGCCAGCCGCCCGGCGCACCTGCGCGCGAACGGCCTCTCCCGGTCACTGCACTGCCCGTGCCCGGAAGGAAGAGGTTTACGGGGATGTGGCGTGATCGATGGACACGCCGACGGTCAAGGTTACGGGGCCGTGGCCGAGAGGGTCAAACCGGGCCCCGGTGGTGTGCGGCCGGTCACGTGTCCTGCACGTGACCGGCCGCACACCCTCAGGGCGTCAGCCCTCGTCGGTGGAGGCCGAGACGGACGGCGCCGCCTGCTGCTCGGCCGCCGCCGTCTTCTTCGTGGCCTTCTTGGCGGTCGACTTCGTCGCCGCCTTCTTGGCCGTCGTCTTCTTGGCGGCGGTCTTCTTGGCCGTCGTCGTCTTCGCCGCGGCCGTCTTCTTGGCCACGGCCGACTTGGTGGCGGCCTTCTTCGCCGTCGCCTTCTTGGCCGTCTTGCGGGCCGTCTTCTTCGCCGGAGCGGCCTCCGGAGCGGCCTCGGTCACCTCGGCGGGCTCGGCGCCCGCCACGGCCTCCGCGGCGGCCTCCCTGGCCTGAGTCAGCGCCTGCTCGGCCTCCTCCGCGGCCTGCTCGGCGACCGACGCCTCGGCAGGTGCCGCCGGGACGACCACGACGGCCGCCTCCACGGGCGCGGTCGGCGCGGTGGCCTTGCGCACCGCACGGCGGCGCGGACGGGCCGGCGCGGCGGACTCGGCGGGTGCTTCGGCGGCGGGCTCGGCGGGCACCGCGACCGCAGGTCCGGCCGGCGCGGGCTCCGGAGCGGACTCCGGGACGGTCACCACGGCCGCCTCCTCCGCGGCGGGCGAACCGGCCGGCGCGGACACCCTGCGGGTGGCCCGACGGCGCGTACGGCCCTTGGGCGCGGCCTCCTCGGCCGCGGGAGCCTCAGCGACGGCCGGCGCCTCGGCGGCGGGCGCCGCCTCGACGACCGGGTCCTCGACGGCCACCGGCTCGGCGTGCGCCTCGGCGGCCGACTCCGGCTGCACCGGGCGCGCGGACTCCTCCTCGGCAGTCACGTCCTGGGCCGTGGGCACGGCGGCGGCCTCCGCCTTCGGCGCGCCCGCCGGAGCGGACGCCCGGCGGCTCGCCCGGCGGCGGCCCCGGCGCGACGCCGCGGCCTCGGCCTCGGCCTCGGCGACGCTGCTGTACAGCTCCTCGTCCGGTGCGAAGTCCGGCGCGGGCAGCGCGACCGGCTCGGCGGTCTCCGCCGCGACCTCGGCCACCGTCTCGGACTCTGCCTCGGCCTCCTGCTCCGCCGTCTCGACGGGCTCGGCGACCTCGTGCTCGTGCGGCTGCTCGGCACCGCCGGCGCGGGCGCGCTTCTTGCGCTTGCCACCGCCACCACCGGCGGCGGTCGGCTGCTCCATGTGGACGATGACACCGCGGCCGTTGCAGTGGACGCAGGTCTCGGAGAACGACTCCAGCAGGCCCTGGCCGACCCGCTTGCGGGTCATCTGGACCAGGCCCAGCGAGGTCACCTCGGCGACCTGGTGCTTCGTACGGTCCCGGCCCAGGCACTCCAGCAGGCGGCGCAGCACCAGGTCCCGGTTGGACTCCAGCACCATGTCGATGAAGTCGATCACGATGATGCCGCCGAGGTCGCGCAGCCGCAGCTGGCGCACGATCTCCTCGGCCGCCTCCAGGTTGTTCCTGGTGACCGTCTCCTCCAGGTTGCCGCCCTGGCCGGTGAACTTGCCGGTGTTGACGTCGATGACGACCATCGCCTCGGTCCGGTCGATCACCAGCGAGCCGCCGCTGGGCAGCCAGACCTTGCGGTCCAGCGCCTTGGCGAGCTGCTCGTCGATCCGGTACGTGGCGAAGACGTCGACCTCGCTGGTCCACCTCTGGAGCCGCCCGGCGAGGTCCGGCGCCACGTGCGAGACGTACCCGTGGATGGTGGACCACGCGTCGTCACCGCTGACGATGACCTTGGAGAAGTCCTCGTTGAAGATGTCGCGCACGACCCGGACGGTCATGTCCGGCTCGCCGTAGAGCAGCGTCGGCGCGTTGCCGCTCTTCGCCTTCTTCTGGATGTCCTCCCACTGCTGCTGAAGCCGTTCGACGTCCCGGCGCAGCTCGTCCTCGCTCGCGCCCTCGGCTGCGGTGCGCACGATGACGCCCGCGTCCTCGGGGACGATCTTCTTGAGGATGGTCTTCAGCCGGGCCCGCTCGGTGTCGGGCAGCTTGCGGCTGATGCCGGTCATCGAGCCCTCGGGCACGTACACGAGGTAGCGGCCCGGCAGGGAGACCTGGCTGGTGAGGCGCGCGCCCTTGTGGCCGATCGGGTCCTTGGTGACCTGCACGAGGACCGGCTGGCCGGACTTCAGGGCGGACTCGATGCGGCGCGGCCCGTTGGCCATGCCCAGCGCCTCGAAGTTGACCTCACCGGCGTACAGCACGGCGTTGCGGCCCTTGCCGATGTCGATGAAGGCGGCCTCCATCGACGGCAGCACGTTCTGCACCTTGCCGAGGTAGACGTTGCCGACGTACGAGGTCGCCTGCTCCTTGTTGACGTAGTGCTCGACGAGCACGCCGTCCTCCAGGACGCCGATCTGCGTACGGTCGCCGTGCTGGCGCACGACCATCACGCGCTCGACGGCCTCCCGGCGGGCCAGGAACTCGGCCTCGGTGATGATCGGGACGCGGCGGCGGCCCTGCTCGCGGCCCTCGCGACGGCGCTGCTTCTTCGCCTCCAGACGGGTCGAGCCCTTGATGGACTGCACCTCGTCGGACGGCTCGCGCTCGGCGGCCTTGCGCGGCTCACGCACCTTGACGACCGTGCGCTCCGGGTCGCCCTCGCCGGGCTCGGTGTCCACGGTGACGTCCCCGGCACGGCGGCGACGGCGACGGCGACGACGGCTGCCCACGGTGGAGCCGCCGGCCTCCTCGTGGCCGGACTCGGCGGACTCGTCCTCCGTGTCCTCGGCGTCCTCCTCCACCTGCTCGGCGGTGTCCTCGGCGTCCTGCGCGGCCTGCGCGGCGGCGACCTCCTCGGGCTCGCCCTCGCCGTACTCACCGGCCTCGCCGTCGGCGGACTCGCCCCGGCGACGACGCCGGCCACCGCGACGGCGGCGGCGACGCGAGCCGCTCTCCTCGGCCTCCTCGCCCTCGACGGAGTCCTCGGCACCCTCGTCCTCGGTCTCGTCCTCCTCGGCGGGGGCCTCGACGGGCTGCGTCTCGGTCTCCTCGGCCGCGGCACCCCGGCGGCGGCGACGGCGGCGCGGGCCGGACTGCTCGGCGGTGAACTCCTCCACCCCGATGATCTCGCCGGTCTCGGGCGTCTCGTCGGCCCCCTCCGCCGCGCCGGCGGCGGCCTCGGCGGCGGCCCGCTCCGGCGTCTGGAACCTCGGCTCGGTGAACACCGGCGGCTGGAACACGGCCACGGCGGGACGCGCCGGGCGCTGCGGCGGCTCGGAGGCGGCGGGCTGCGCGGGCGCGGTGAACCCGGTGGCGGCCTTGCGCACGACGCGACGGCGACGGCGCGGGGCGCCGGTGTCCTCGGGCTGCTCGGCGGCGGGGGCCTCGGCGCGGGGCGCCTGGGCCTGGGACCCCTTGGCGGCCTTCGGCTCGACGGCGGGCGCGGCCTCGACGGCCGTCTCCTCGGCGGCCTTCTGCTCGGCGGCCTTCTGCTCGGC
>NZ_MUND01000614.1 GCF_002154375.1 Streptomyces glaucescens
GCCCGTCACCCCCCGCACCGGCGTGGCCGCCCTCTCCCCCCGCTATCAGATAGGTGTCGCGCTGGCGCTCGCGGTCGTCGCGGTGGCCGTGTGCGTGCACATCGGCATGGTCTTCCTGCACGTCGCCCCGTCGAACACGCTGACCAAGACGCACGGCAAGGCGATCGACGAGTGGATCTACCCGGAGTTCGAGCAGAACTGGAAGCTGTTCGCGCCGAACCCGCTCCAGCAGAACGNNCCGGATCCGCACCGCGGACGGTGACTTCCGCACCACCGGCTGGTTCGACCTGTCCGCCGAGGACGGCCGGGCCATCGACGGCAATCTGCTGCCCAGCCACACCCAGCAGAACGAGCTGCGCCGCGCGTGGGACTTCTACTCCACCACCCACAGCGGGGAGAACCGGACCGCCGCCTCGCGCGGCCTGCTCGCCGAGACATATCTGCGCCGCATCGTCGTCCTGCGCCTGCACCGGGCGGAGGCCGCCGGACCGGACGGTGTCCTCGAACGCGTCCAGGTCCGCTGCCGCACCACCCCGGTGCGCCCGCCCGAGTGGAGCGAGGAGCGGATCTCGCTGAAACCGGTGGACCGGGTGCTGCCCTGGTGGACGGTGCCGGCGGACGAGTCCCGGGGAGGTGCCGGGTGAACCGCTTCGCCCTGGCGCTGTCCGGCGCCATCGCCCGGGCCACCGAGTCCGCCCTCGGTCCGTACCAGACCGCGGTGGTCCGCATCGGCTTCGCTCTGACCTGGCTGCTGTTCCTGCTGCGCGAGTTCCCGCACCGCGCGGAGCTGTACGGCCCGGACGGCCCGTGGAGCTGGACCCTCGCCGAGGAGCTGATCCGGCAGAACGGTGCGTTCACCGCGCTGATGTGGTCCGACGGCCGCGTCTGGTTCGAGTTCGTCTACGGGCTCGCCGCCGTCTCCAGCCTGCTGCTGATGCTGGGCTGGCGGACCCGCACCATGTCCGTGCTGTTCATGGTGGGCGTGCTGTCGCTGCAGAACCGCAGCGTGTTCATGGGGGACGGCGGCGACAACGTCCTGCACCTGATGTCCGTCTACCTGGTCCTGACCCGCTGCGGCCAGGTCTGGTCGCTGGACGCGCGGCGCGCCCGCCGCGCCCGGCAGGCACGCGCGCGTGGGGAGCGGTGCGGGGACCGCGCCGGGCCCGCGCTGTGGGCCGTGCTGGGCCTGGCGCTGGCGGCGGCCTCCGCGGCGGGCCGGTTCGACGGCGATCCGCTGGTGCCCTCGCTGTTGTGGGGTGTCCTGCTGGCGCAGGCGCTGTGGTGGCTGGTGGGCCGCTACGCGCGCACCGCGCAGCCACGGATCATGCTCGACGTGATCGCCAACATCCTGCACAACGGTGCCCTGCTGGTGATCATGGCCGAGGCCTGCCTGATCTACGCCACGGCCGGCTGGTACAAGATCCAGGGCTCCCGCTGGCAGGACGGCACCGCCGTCTACTACCCGCTGCACCTGGACTATTTCTCGCCTTGGCCGGCGCTCGCCGACGCGCTGTCGGCGAGCGGCACCATGGTGATGCTGGTGACGTACGGGACGGTCCTGGTGCAGGTCGCCTTCCCGTTCACCCTGCTCCACCGGCGGCTCAAGAACGTGCTGCTCGCCGCCATGATCACCGAGCACCTGGTGATCGCCGTGGTCCTCGGGCTGCCGTTCTTCTCGCTGGCGATGATCGCGGCGGACGCAGTCTTCCTGCCGACGTCGTTCCTGCGCCGTCTGGGCGGCTGGGCGGCACGCGCACGCGGACGGCTGTCCTCCCGCGCGAGCCGCACCCCGACGCCGGACCCGCCCGCCCCGAAGC
>NZ_MUND01000615.1 GCF_002154375.1 Streptomyces glaucescens
GGCGGGCCCGCCGCGCGGCGGAGCCGGCCGCGATGACGGCGCTCGGCCCGCTGCCCGCGCGCGCGGAGGGGAGCGGCGGGGCCGGGAGGGCCCAGGTGTCGCGCAGCGCCGAATCGGAGGGGCCGCGCGACTGAAATGCCGGGCGCCCGTAGCGTGTTCGCATGAACATGAGCCGTACGAGGGGTACCCGGCAGCGACTTGTGGTGATCGGCGGCGACGCCGCGGGGATGTCCGCGGCGTCGCAGGCCCGCCGTCTCAAGGGCCAGGAACTGGAGATCGTCGCGTTCGAGCGGGGCCATTTCACCTCGTACTCGGCGTGCGGCATCCCGTACTGGGTCGGCGGCGACGTCGCCGGACGCGACGAGCTGATCGCCCGCACTCCCGAGGAGCACCGGGCGCGCGGCATCGACCTGCGGCTGCGCACGGAGGTCACCGAGATCGACACCGCGGGGCGGCGGGTACGCGCGCGTGACGTCGATTCCGGCGCCGAGTCGTGGACGTCGTACGACCATCTCGTGATCGCCACCGGGGCGCGGCCGGTCCGGCCCGACCTGCCGGGCGCGGACGCGCCCGGGGTGCACGGGGTGCAGACCCTCGACGACGGGCAGGCCCTGCTGGACACCCTCACGGGCACGCGTGGCCGCCGCGCGGTGGTCGTCGGGGCGGGATACATCGGCGTGGAGATGGCCGAGGCGCTCATCCACCGCGGCTACGAGGTGACGGTCGTCAACCGGGGCGGCGCGCCGATGTCCACGCTCGACGCCGACATGGGGCGGCTGGTGCGCGAGGCCATGTCGGGCATGGGGATCACCATGGTGGACGACGCCGAGGTGACCAAGGTGCTCACCGGGGACGACGGGCGGGTGCGGGCGGTGGCGACGCAGGACGCCGAGTACCCGGCGGACGTGGTGGTCCTCGGCATCGGGGTGCGCCCTGAGACGGCGCTCGCCCGCGCGGCGGGGCTGCCCCTCGGCGACCACGGCGGACTGCTCACCGACCTCGCGATGCGGGTGCGCGGCCACGAGGACATCTGGGCCGGCGGGGACTGCGTGGAGGTGCTGGACCTGGTCTCGGGGCGGGAGCGGCACATCCCGCTCGGCACCCACGCCAACAAGCACGGCCAGGTCATCGGCACCAACATCGGCGGCGGCTACGCCACGTTCCCCGGGGTCGTCGGCACCGCGGTCAGCAAGGTCTGCGACCTGGAGATCGCCCGCACCGGGCTGCGCGAGAAGGACGCGCGGCGGGCCGGACTCCAGTACGTGACGGTCACCATCGAGTCGACCAGCCGCGCGGGCTACTACCCCGGCGCCTCCCCCATGACCGTGAAGATGCTCGCCGAACGCCGCACCGGCCGCCTCCTCGGCGTCCAGATCGTCGGCCGGGAGGGCGCGGGCAAGCGCGTGGACATCGCCGCGGTGGCGCTGACCGCCGGCCTGACCGTGGAGCAGGTGGCCCACCTGGACCTGGGGTACGCGCCGCCGTTCTCCCCGGTGTGGGACCCGGTACAGGTCGCCGCGCGCAAGGCCGCGGTGGCGGTGCGGGAGGCGCCGTAGAGGGGTGCGGTGTCTCGCCGGGCGCGGTGAGCGGGGGCTGCTCGCCCAGTTCCCCGTCCCCCCTCGAGGTGGGACCGGTGCACCTCGCTCGGCGACCGCCCCCCGGCCTACGCCGATCCGCTCATCCTCGGCAGGGAGGCCACCGAGGCCGAGGCGGGCTGCTCCGGCCGGGCATGCGCCGCGGGCACGCGCGCGGACCGCAGCCGATGGCTGACGGCCTCGTCCAGCGTCACCGGCCGCTGCATCTGCGCGGCCAGCCGCCCGGCCTCCTGGCCGAGCCGGGCGACGTCCTCCCAGGGAAGCCGGACCACGAGGGCGAGTTCCGCCTCGCCGTCGGGCAGGGCGTGCATCGGAGGGTTCGTACGGTCGCTCATCGCCTGTTCCTCACGTCGTCGTGCCAGGGACGGTCGCCGGGACATACGTACGTGCGGACCGCGCCGTTCACCGGTTCGCGGCGCGCGGCGCGGGCAGTAGTCCCGTGTGGTCATCCCCGTCCATGACGTGAACCCGGTGCGCCGTACGCCCTGGGTGACGTACGCGCTGATCGCCGCCAACGTGCTGGTGTTCCTGTTCATGCCCGGCCTGGCCGGTTCCGTGGCCGGGGACAGCACCCTCGCCCAGCAGTGCCATCTGCACGCGTTCCTCGACCAGTACGCGGCCGTGCCGCAGGAGCTGATCCATCACCGCATGCCGCGGCTCGTGCCGACCGGCGAGACCGCGGTGGGCCCCCAGGGGCCGGGCTGTGTCGTCGGTCCGCCGGGCTACGACAAGTCGCCGGAGCTGAGCGTGCTGACGGCGCTGTTCCTGCACGGCGGCTGGCTGCACCTGCTGGGCAACATGCTGTTCCTGCTGATCTTCGGCAACAACATCGAGGACCGCATGGGCCATGTGCGCTTCGCGCTCTTCTACGCGGTCTGCGGCTTCGCGGCGACCTACGGCTTCGCGCTCGTGAACGCCGGCTCCGCCGAGCCGCTGATCGGCGCCTCCGGGGCGATCGCCGGGGTCCTCGGCGCCTATCTGGTGCTGTATCCGAAGGCCCGGGTGTGGGTCCTGGTGCCGTTCCTGATCTTCCTGCCGCTGCGGCTGCCCGCCTGGATGGTGCTGGGCTTCTGGTTCGGGCTCCAGGCGGTGTACTCCTCCGGCCAGGGCGTCTCCGACGCGGGCACCGTGGCGTACGCGGCGCACATCGCCGGATTCCTCGCCGGGATGCTCCTCGCCTGGCCGCTCAGGCCGGGCACCCCACCGCCGCCGGAGCCGCGCGGCCTGCTCTTCGGCAGGCAGGCCCGGCCCCGGCACACGTGGTGAGCCTCTCGGTCAGCGGGCCGTCCGGGTGTGGACGTAGTCGACCAGGCGGGTCAGCGCGTCCGGGTCGGTGGCCGGCATGACGCCGTGACCGAGGTTGAAGACGTGGCCCTCCAGGCCGGCGGCGGAGTCCAGCACCTCGCGGGTCTTGGCCTCGACGGCCGCCGTGGAGGCGAACAGGACGGTCGGGTCGAGGTTGCCCTGGAGCGCCTTGCCGGGACCGACCCGGCGGGCGGCCTCGTCGAGCGGGACGCGCCAGTCGACGCCCACGACGTCCGCGCCGGCCTCGCCCATGAGGCCCAGCAGCTCGCCGGTGCCGACGCCGAAGTGGATGCGCGGCACGCCATGGTCCGCGACGGCCTGGAAGACCTTCGCGGAGGCGGGCAGCACGGAGCGCCGGTAGTCGACGGGGGCGAGGGCGCCGGCCCAGGAGTCGAACAGCTGGACCGCCGAGGCGCCCGCCTCGATCTGCACCTTCAGGAACGCGGCCGTGATGTCGGCGAGGCGGTCGAGCAGGTCGGCCCACAGCTCGGGGTCGCCGTACATCATCGCCTTGGCGTTCTCGTACGTGCGCGAGGGGCCGCCCTCGACGAGGTAGCTCGCGAGGGTGAACGGGGCGCCCGCGAAGCCGATCAGCGGGGTGGACCCCAGCTCGCGGGTGAGCAGGCCGATCGCCTCGGTGACGTAGGAGACGTCCTCGGGCGTGAGGTCGCGCAGCTGGGCGAGGTCCGCGCGGGTGCGGATCGGGCGCTCGACGACCGGGCCGACACCGGGCTTGATGTCGAGGTCGATGCCGATCGCCTTGAGCGGGACGACGATGTCGCTGAAGTAGATCGCCGCGTCCACCCCGTGCCGGCGCACGGGCTGGAGGGTGATCTCGGTGACCAGCTCGGGCCGCATGCAGGACTCCAGCATGGGGATGCCCTCGCGGACCTTGCGGTACTCGGGCAGCGAGCGCCCGGCCTGCCGCATGAACCACACGGGCGTGTGCGGCACGGGTTCGCGCCTGCACGCCTTGAGGAAGGCGGAGTCGTACGTCGCGGAAGGCTGCGTCTGGTTGGCACTCACGGGCCAAGTTTCGCACGGCGGGCCGACGGCCCCGGCCCGGCCCCGCGCACCCCGGTGCGCCCGGCGGGGTGTCTCTCCCTGCGCCGGGCGCCCGTTCCGCTTAATCTTCCCCGCATGGCTGCGGCTCAGGGACGACTGTCGGACGGCGCTGGCGGAACGGACGATCCGAAGGAGAAGGATCTGCATACGGGCGAGGCGGTTCCGCCGGTCTTCCGATCCGCCGTCGACGCGCTGCGGTCGGCACGGCTGCGCCCGCAGATCGAGGTCGAGCCGACCAGGGCCCCGCAGCGGCTCGCGCCGTACGCGTACGCCCTGGAGGCGACGGTCGTCGACGGTGACCAGGATCTGGCCGACGGCCGTCTGGTGCTGCTGCACGACCCGGCCGGGCACGAGGCCTGGCGGGGCACCTTCCGGCTGGTGACGCTGGTGCGGGCGGAGCTGGAGGCGGAGATGGCGGCCGATCCGCTGCTGCCGGAGGTCTGCTGGTCGTGGCTGACCGGGGCGCTCCAGGCGCGCGGGCTGACCTACGGCGAGCCGAGCGGCACCGTCACCCGGGCCAGTTCGCACTACTTCGGCGGGCTGGCGGCGCGGCCGTCCGCCTCGCAGATCGAGATCCGCGCCTCGTGGACACCGCGGGAGGGGCTGGGCGGCGTCCCGGACACGGGGGCGCATCTGGCGTCCTGGTGCGATCTGCTCGCCCAGGTGGCGGGGCTGCCTCCGGCCGGTCCGGGTGACGCGTCGGTGGTGACGCTGCCGCAGCGGCGGGGACCGCAGTCGCGCTGACCGCGCGCCCTCCTCGCACTCTCCCCGCTCCTTTCCGCTCCCCTCCGCCGCTTCCCCCTGCCGTTCTTCCGCCGTTCCTCTCCCCCTTTCCTCGACCGGAGCCGTTCACTGACCATCTCTTTGTCGATACGGCCACTTTCAATCAGGAGTGGTCGCTCGAACGAACCGATTCGTTCACCGAACGATCGACCGCGTGTCCGAATAGCACCGATTGTTACTCACTAGATCGTGATCATTCTCTAAAGGCCACGAGGTTTGGTGCCGAAGACGTCTGTGACCTTCAAAGCCGTCCCGCACCCCAGGAGGCCTGGTGTCCGTTCTCCTCGAGCAGCCCGCAAGCCTGGTCGCCTACCGCCCGAACAAGCCAACCGCCATGGTCGTCGTCGCCGATCCCCGCGTCCGCTCCACCGTGACCCGCCACCTGTGGGCGCTCGGTGTGCGCGACGTCATCGAGGCGTCGTCCATCGCCGAGGCTCGTCCCCGCATCGGCAACCCCCGCGACATCTGCGTCGCCGACGTCCACCTGCCCGACGGCTCCGGCCTGACCCTGCTGTCCGAGACACGCGCGGCGGGCTGGCCCAACGGGCTCGCCCTCTCCGCCGCCGACGACATCGGCGCGGTCCGCAACGCACTCGCGGGCGGCGTCAAGGGCTACGTCGTCACCGGCACCCGCACCAACGTCGGGCTCCCCACCCGGCCCGGTGCCGCCCGCGAGTGCGTTGCG
>NZ_MUND01000616.1 GCF_002154375.1 Streptomyces glaucescens
CCGCACGGCCGGCCCCCTCCGCCCGGAGGGGGCGCCCGCACGGCCGGTTACGGTGGCAGCAGACGCGTCCGGGCGGCGGGCGCCCGAAGCAGACCAGGAGGGACCCCGGGTGGCAGGCTCCGCGGAGCCCGGAGAGGCACGCCTCCGGCTTCCCCAGCTCCGGCTCGACGAGCTGCTGGAGGAGGTCCAGGCCCGCCTGGACGCGGTCCGCGGCACCCGCGACCGGGTGCACAACCTGCTGGAGGCGGTGCTCTCGGTCGGCAGCGAGCTGGACCTGGAACAGGTGCTGCGCAGCATCGTCCAGGCCGCGGCGGTGCTGGTGGACGCCCGGTACGCGGCGCTGGGCGTGATCGGCCCCGACGGCAGGCGGCTCGCGGACTTCCACACGGTCGGCGTCACCGACGACCAGATCACCGAGATCGGCAACTTCCCCGAGGGCCACGGCATCCTCGGCGAACTGATCCGAAACCCCGAACCGCTGCGGCTGGCCAAGCTCTCCGACCACCCCGCCTCGTACGGCTTCCCGCCCCACCACCCGCCGATGAACACCTTCGTCGGCGTCCCCATCCGGGTGCGGGACCAGGTCTTCGGCAACCTCTACCTGACCGAGAAGCGCGGCGGCGCGCAGTTCGACGACGAGGACGAGTCCGTCCTGGCCACGCTCGCCGTCGCGGCCGGCGTGGCCATCGACAACGCCCGCCTGTACGAGGAGTCCCGGCTGCGGGAACGCTGGCTGCGGGCCAGCGCGGAGATCACCCACAGCATCATGTCCGGCAGCGACCGCGCGCAGGTGCTGCGGCTGATCGCCGAGCAGGCCCGGGAGATCACCGGCGCGGAGCTGGCCGTGGTCGCGGTGCCCACGGACGGCACCGACGCCGACGACACCCTCACCGTGGAGCTGGCCCTGGGCCGGGAGGCAGACGCCCACCAGGGCCTGGTGCTGCCGGTGCGGGCGAGCCTGATCGGCCGGGCCTTCGCCACGGCCACCACCGTCACCAGCGCGGACATCACCCAGGACGACCGGGTCTCGTCCGGCCCGCCACGGTTCACCGGACTCGGCCCGGCCGTCGCCGTCCCCATCGGCAGCGGGGACGGCGTACGGGGTGTGGTGCTGCTGGTCCGCGAGGCGGGCCAGACGGTCTTCACCGAGCAGCGGACCGAGCCGCTGAAGTCGTTTGCCGGGCAGGCCGCGGTCGCCATGGAGCTGGCTGAGCGACGTCGGGACGCCGAGCGGATCGCGGTGCTCCAGGACCGTGACCGGATCGCCCGCGACCTGCATGACCTGGCGATCCAGCGGCTCTTCGCCACCGGGATGACCCTGCAGAGCGCGGGTCGTTTCATCGAGCATCCGGGGGCCGCCGAGCGGGTGTCGCGCGCGGTGGACGACCTCGACGAGACCATCAAGATCATCCGCTCGACGATCTTCGGGCTGCGCTCCCGCGAGACCGGCGCCGGGACCGGCTTGCGCGCCCGCGCGGTCCGCGTGGTGGGCGAGGCCGCCCCGGTCCTCGGCTTCGCGCCCGGGCTCCGGATGGACGGCCTGCTCGACACCCGCGTCCCCCGGGAGACCGCCGACCACGCGATCGCCGTCCTGTCCGAGGCCCTGACCAACGTCGCCCGCCACGCCCGGGCCGGCCGCGCTGACGTGGTCCTCGCCACCGACGGGCGCGAACTGCGCCTGGAGGTCGTCGACAACGGCGTCGGCATCCCGCCCGAGGGCCGCCGCAGCGGGCTGCGCAACATGGCGGAACGCGCCTCGCAGCTGGGCGGCGACCTGACCTGGACGACACCGCCGGCCGGCGGGACACGGCTGGTGTGGCGGGTGCCGGTGACGCCCTGAACCGGAGCACCGGCCGGTTCCCTCAGGCCGCGTCGGCCTGCCACAGGTCCGGGCCGAACACCTCGTAGCGGATGCGCCGCGGCGGGACGCCCCGCTGGAGCAGCGTGGACCGCACGCCCCGCATGAACGGCAGCGGGCCGCACAGGTACACGGTGGCGTCGGCGGGGACCGTCACCTCGGAGAGGTCCATCAGGCCGGTGCGGGCATCGGCGTCGGCCAGGCCGGCCCGCTCGTACCAGAACATGGCCTGCGCGTGCGGCAGCCGGTCGGTCAGCTCCCGGGTCTCGGCGCGCAGGGCGTGGTGGCCGGGGGAGCGGTCGGCGTGCAGGACGAGGACGGGACGCTCGGAGCCGGTCGCGGCGAGCCGGTCGAGCATGCCGACCAGGGGAGTGCAGCCGATGCCCGCCGACACGAGGACGAGCGGGGTGTCGGCCTCGTCGAGGACGACATCGCCGAACGGCGCGGAGAGGGTGAGTTCGTCCCCCACCCGCACGGTCCGGTGCAGCAGGTTCGACACCTCGCCCGCCGGGGCCCCTCCGGTGCCCCCGACCCGCTTGACGGTGATGCGGCGCAACTGGCCGCCCGGGTCGCAGGACAGGCTGTACTGGCGCAGCTGACGCACGCCGTCCGGCATCGTCATCCGCACGCTCACGTACTGCCCGGCGCGGGCCACCGGCGCGGGGCCGCCGTCGGCGGGCCGCAGCAGGAAGGACACCGCGTCCTCGCTCTCCTCCCGGCGCTCGACGACGGTCCACGGCCGCCAGATGTCACCCGGCGCCACCCCCGCGCCCTGGTAGATCCGGGCCTCCCGGGCGATCAGCGCGCCGGCCATCAGCCAGTACACCTCGTCCCAGGCCGCCGCCACCTCCGGCGTCACCGCGTCGCCCAGCACCTCGGCGATCGCGCCGAACAGATACTTGTGGACGATCGTGTACTGGTCCTCGGTGACGCCGACGGCCGTGTGCCTGTGCGCGATCCGTTCCAGCAGGGCGTCCGGACGGGTGTCGGAGTCCGCCAGCAGCGCGCTCGCGAAGCCCGCCACCGCCCCGGCCAGGGCCCGGCGCTGGGTGCCGACGGCCTGGTTGCCGCGGTTGAACATGCCGTCCAGCAGTTCCGGACGGTCGCGGAACATCGCGCCGTAGAAGCGCTCGGTGATCTCGTCGAGCGCACCGGCCACGGCGGGCAGCGTGGCGCGTATGACGGCGGCGGACTCTGCGGACAGCATGAAGCCTCCCGGGACGGGGCGGAGAAGACAGCGGGACGACTGGAGCGAGTGCACGATCGGCCGCCTCTGTATAGCAACCGGAGCCGCCCCTCCATGGCGTTCACGGGCCGTTGACCAGCAACGGAGGACCCTGGGACCAGGAAGTCGGGACCTTCGGCCCCCTGACCGAGGGCCTACCGGACCCACTTCCCGGCCGAGGCCCATCGGCACCCTGACGGGGCCGCCCGGCCCAAGCGGGACCCCGCCCCCGGGCCCGAGGCTGGACCCAGGTGCCGTACCGCGGCGGCACGGACGCTCGGGCCGCCGCACGAGGAGGTGCAGTCATGACCACCGCGACCACGCCCCGCATGACCCGCTCCCTGCCCGCCGAACACCGGGGCACACTCATGACCCTCGCCCGCGAGGCGAGCGTCCCGCAGGGCACGCGACTGTTCGACGAGGGCGGCCGGGCCGACCGCTTCTGGATCGTCCGCACCGGGACGGTCGCCCTCGACGTCCGGGTGCCCGGCCGGCGCCCGGCCGTCATCGAGACCCTGGGCTTCGGCGATCTCGTCGGCTGCTCCTGGCTGTTCCCGCCGCACGTGTGGCACATGGGCGCCGAGGCGGTGACGCCGGTGCGCGCCTGGGAGTTCGACGCCGGGGCCGTACGCGACCTGTGCCGCAGCGACCTCCGGCTGGGGGAGGCCGTCGGGCGCTGGGTCGGCCTGGTGCTCGCCCACCGCCTGCACGCGGCCCGCACCCGGCTGCTCGACCTGTACGCCCCCTACGGCAGCGGCATTCCCGGGTGAACCCCCCCGGCGCGGCCGGTTGTCGGTGGCACGCCGTAGGGTGCGCCGCGTCCGCAGGGGCCGTGGCCCTCGGCCGGCACTGGCTGCTCCGTACGTCGCGGGCCCGTCCGCCCGAGGCGATCGCCTGCCCCTTCCCGGTGCCCGGCGTCCCCACCGCGCTCGGCTACTGCGCCCGGTACACCACCGAGGAGTCCGAGGCGCATGTCTGAGCACTGGCCCGGGAGCACTGACACCGGACGCTAGGCGCCGCTCGTGTTGCGGATCATGCGCTGAAGCACCCTCAGGGCGGTGACGTAGTCGGCGTCTTCGATGCCCTCGTGGATGCGGGCGCGGATGGCCGGGACGTGCTGCTTCAGTCCGGCCCGAGCGGCTTCGCCCGCCTCGGTGATCCACCACCGCCCGTCGCCGTCCCGGGTGAGTCGGCCGCGCTCCAGCAGGGCCTGCGCCTCGGCGGACAGGTCGTCCTCGGGTCTGAGGTAGGAGCGCATGGCCTGCCGCAGCTCCGGAAGCGTCATGCCGCGGCCGTCGGGGGAGAGGTCGTTCGGCGACAGGTTCCGCAGCAGCCAGTACTGGGGCTGGGTGACCCCCAGCTCCGCCTGCCGGGCCCGGGTGAACGCGATGAGCGCCTCGTAGGCCACCCCGGTCCGGTACGCGGCCGGCTGCGCCGCGAGTTCGGCGTCGGTGAAGTCCTGGGATGCCGTCATGTCCGTTCGCTCCTCCTGTGGTCGGTCCGCTACGGAAGCACCGTAGGAACTCGACCGAAGTCGAGGTCAAGGGAGGACCTCCAGGAGATGAGGTGGGAGCCCTTCAGGGCCACGCCCGAGAAGTCGGTCTCGCCGGCCCGCTCGGGATGGTCCAGGACGGTCCATCAGCGGATTATGGGGATTTATGAGGACCGGAGAGGGGTCGGCGAGAGCCGGAGGGGCGGCGAGGAGTCGGCCGGGGACCGGCCAGGAGCAGGCGATCAAGTCCTTCTGGATGTGACCTAGTGATCACTGGGGTCCCGCATCTGCGTCATGGATCATGGGAATGCATCGGCCGCACCACACCAGCCCCCACTTCAGGAGCGCCGAGCACTGTGAGCACTCAGGCATCCCCCACCCCCACACACCTCTTATACACATCTCCGCCCCCCCTAGCGCCACCCAGCCCTTGCTTGCCGACTTCG
>NZ_MUND01000617.1 GCF_002154375.1 Streptomyces glaucescens
GTCCTCGGCACCGGCAAGATCGGCGAAGCCCTGCTCAGCGGAATGATCCGCGCCGGCTGGACCCCCGCCGACCTCCTGGTCACCGCCCGCCGCCCGGAACGAGCCGACGAACTCCGCACCCGCTACGGAGTCACCCCGGTCACCAACCCGGAAGCCGCCAAGACCGCCGACACCCTGATCCTGACGGTCAAACCGCAGGACATGGGCACCCTCCTCGACGAACTCGCCCCCCACGTCCCCGCCGACCGCCTGATCATCAGCGGCGCCGCGGGCATCACCACCTCCTTCCTCGAGGACCGGCTCTCCGCCGGCACCCCGGTCGTCCGCGTCATGACGAACACCCCCGCCCTCGTCGACGAGGCCATGTCCGTCATCTCCGCCGGCAGCCACGCCACCGCCGACCACCTCGCCCACACCGAGGAGATCTTCGGCGCCGTCGGCAAGACGCTCCGCGTCCCCGAGTCCCAGCAGGACGCCTGCACCGCCCTGTCCGGCTCCGGACCGGCCTTCTTCTTCTATCTGGTCGAAGCCATGACCGACGCCGGCATCCTCCTCGGCCTGCCCCGCGACAAGGCCCACGACCTGATCGTCCAGTCCGCGATCGGCGCCGCGACCATGCTCCGCGACAGCGGCGAACACCCGGTCAAGCTCCGCGAGAACGTCACCTCCCCCGCCGGCACCACCATCAACGCCATCCGCGAGCTGGAGAACCACGGCGTACGGGCCGCGCTCATCGCCGCCCTCGAAGCCGCCCGCGACCGCAGCCGCGAACTGGCCTCCGGCAACAACAGCTGACCCCGCCCGCCGGGGACGGTCACCTCGCCGCGTCCATGACCTCCTTCGTGAGCACCACCCGAGCGAACCCGTCCCCGTGCAGCGACACCGCCGACGCCTGCCCCAGCTCGTCCGCGCTCTTGCGCCAGCCGAACGGCCCGGCCAGATCGAAGGTGTGCGTCGCGTCGTACGCCACCACCACGTCGTACCCCAGGTTCCCGCCCATCCGTGCCGTCGTCTCGACACAGAGGTTGGTCTGGATGCCGGTCAGCACGATCTGCGAGATCCCCTCCGCCTTCAACCAGGCGTCCAGATCCGGCGTGCCGTAGAACGCCGAGTTCACCGTCTTGGCCACCAGCAGCTCCCGCCCCGCCCTCTTCCCACGCCGCTCCTCCACGTAGTCCTTCAAGTCGTTGCCCACCTGACCCGGCCGCAGCGGCGAGCGCGCACTCACCGAGTCGTGCCGGACGAAGACGACGGGCCGCCCCGTCATCTGCCAGACGTCGATGAGCGAGGCGATGTTCTCGTCCGCAGCCGGGTTGTTCCGCGGCCCCCAGAACTCCGGCTCCTCAAAGCCCTTCTGCACATCGACGACCACCAGCGCTGCGTTCTTCGCGATCTCCATGCCCCAGAGCATCGCGCCCCCGAGGAGCCCGCCCCAGAGGCGGGAAAGTCATCGATCGATGGTTTACTGCCAGGCATGTACCGCGTGGCCCTCGTCGCCTTCCCCGGCATCCGCGCCTTCGACGTCTCCGTCATCACCGAGGTCTGGGGCACCGACCGCACCCACCGCGGCGTGCCCTCCTTCGAGCTGCGCCGCGTCGCCACCGACACCACCCCCATCCCCGTCCACGGCGGCCTCTCCCTCCACCCCGACCGCACCCTCGCCTGGCTCCGCCAAGCCGACCTCATCCTCATCCCCGGCCTCGACGACCAGCTCGTCCCCGCACCCGCAGCCGTCCTCGAAGCCCTCCAGCGCGCCCACGCACGCGGCACCACCATCGCCGCCCTCTGCGCCGGAGCCTTCGTCCTCGCCCAGGCCGGCCTTCTCGACGGCCGCCGCGCCATCACCCACTGGAGCCTCGTCGACCTCCTCCGCACCCGGCACCCCCAGGTCACGGTCGTCCCCGACGCCCTGTTCATCGAGGACCGCAACATCTGGACCGCGGCCGGCACCGCCGCCGGCATCGACCTCTGCCTCCACCTCGTCCGCCGCGCCCACGGCGCCGAGACCGCCGCCACCATCGCCCGTTCCATGGTCACCGCCCCCTTCCGCACCGGAACCCAGGCACAGTTCATCGAGCACCCCACCCCCCGCACCGACCGTGACGCCGACACCCTCGCCGCCGTACGCGAACACGCCCTGCGTCACCTGCACGAACCGCTCACGGTCGCCGACCTCGCCGCCCACGCCGGCATGTCCCCGCGCAGCTTCGCCCGCCACTTCACCGCGGAGACGGGCACCACGCCCCTGCGCTGGCTCCTCGACCAGCGCCTCGCCGCCGCGCAGAAACTCCTCGAGCGCACCGACCTCCCCATGCCCGAGGTCGCCCGCCGCGCCGGCTTCGGCAGCGAGGTCACGATGCGCCAGCACTTCGCATCGCGCCTCGCCACCAGCCCGCGCGCCTACCGCGCCGCGTTCACCACGGCACCCGCCCCGGCCCGCGTATCAGAAGGGGCCGGCAGCAGCCCGATCGCGCGATAAGCGGCATCCACGGTCGGCCGGGCCATCGCCCGCGCCCTGTCCGCACCATCCCGCAGCACCCCCTCCACATAGCCGGGATCCGCACACAGTTCCTTGTGCCTCTGCTGCACGGGCCTCAGAACCTCGACCACGGCCTCGGCCGTGTCCTTCTTCAAGGCGCCGTACGACTCATATACACCGCTCAGCGCCTCCGGGTTCCCACCCGTGCACGCGGCGAGGATCTCCAGCAGATTCGCGACCCCCGGCCGCCCCGCCCGGTCGTAGACGACGTCCCGCCCGCTGTCGGTCACGGCGCGCATGACCTTCTTCCGCACCACGTCCGGCTCGTCCAGCAGGTAGACGATCCCCGGCCCGACATCGTCGCTCTTCCCCATCTTCGACGTCGGCTCCTGCAGATTCATCACCCGCGCCGCCATCCCCGGCGACGTCGCCCGAGGCACCACGAACGTGTGCCCGTACCGCTGGTTGAACCGCACCGCCACATCCCGGGCCAGCTCCACGTGCTGCGCCTGGTCCTCCCCGACCGGCACCTCTTCGGTTCCGTACGCCAGGATGTCCGCCGCCATCAGCACCGGATACGTCAGCAGCGACAGCCGCACACTCCCGCCGCGCGCCCGCTCCCGCACGGCCTTCTCCTTGTACTGGATCATGCGCCGCATCTCACCGTCGGTCGCCACGCACTCCAGCAGGTACGACAGCCGCGCGTGCTCGTCGACATGGCTCTGCACGAAGACGGTGCACCGCTCAGGATCCAGCCCGACCGCGAGCAACAACGTCGCCGCCTGCCGACTGAGGCGCCGCACCCGCGCCGGATCGTGTTCCACGGTCAGCGCGTGCAGATCGACGACGCTGAACAGCGCGTCCGCCTGGTGCTGGTCCACCGCGACCCACCGCCGCATGGCCCCCAGATAGTTCCCCAGGGTCAGGTGCCCGGTCGGTTTGACCCCGCTGAAGACCCGCTTCATCTCTCCACCTCCTGATCGGAGCCGCCGCCTCGACCGGCGACCGCCCCTCCCGGAGGGAGATACGACTACGGCCGCCGGGGGCGGCGGCCGTTGGATGCATACGTGAGCACGGCCGCCGTCAGGCGGCCCACCACAGCTGGGTGCACGTACGCGTAGTCACGGCACCCACGCTACGCCCCCAGAGGGCCTCCCGCCCCAGAGTTGACACACCCAGTCCCCATCCGTAGTGTTCTCCGGGTTGTCCGACGTGAGCGCCGACTCCGGTCGGTCCCCGGACAGCCATTCCGCAAGTACCAAACCACTCTCGACGAGCAGTCGATCTGCTTGTCGCGCCATTGGTATGCGTATTCGCGAAATGAGGAATCCGCGTTCGAAAGGACGCAGCCCCCGATTAGCTCGGGAGCCAGGAATCCGCTAAAGTCTCACTCGTCGGAACGGCCCGAGGGCCGCGAGGACAACCCCCTCTGACTGGGAGTCAGGCCCGAAAGGATCTGATAAAGTCGGAACCGCCGGAAAGGGAAACGCGAAAGCGAAAACCTGGAAAGCACCGAGGAAATCGGATCGGAAAAAGATCTGATAGAGTCGGAAACGCAAGACCGAAGGGAAGCGCCCGGAGGAAAGCCCGAGAGGGTGAGTACAAAGGAAGCGTCCGTTCCTTGAGAACTCAACAGCGTGCCAAAAGTCAACGCCAGATATGTTGATACCCCGTCCATCGGACAACCGATGGTCGAGGTTCCT
>NZ_MUND01000618.1 GCF_002154375.1 Streptomyces glaucescens
AGCTGGTCGAGCGGGTCGACGAGGTCAAGGGCAAGGCCGGGCAGAACCTGCGCGACCACCTGGAGGCCGTCAAGCTCAACCGCCGGCTGACCGAGCTGGAGCGGCAGGTGCCGCTCGGCAGGACGGTCGCCGAACTCCAGCGCGCCCCGTACGACCGCAAGGGCGTCGCGATGGTGCTGGACACCCTGGAGATCCGCAACCCGTCGCTGCGCGAGCGGCTGCTCGCCGTCGACCCCGGCGCCCAGGAGGCCGAGACCACCCCGGTCGTGGCGGACGGCGTCGAGCTGGACGGCAGGATCCTGGGCACCGGCGAGCTGGCCGGCTGGCTCGCCGAGCACGGCACCGGCCCGCTCGGCGTCGCCACCGTCGACACCTGGGCGCTCGGCAGCGGCTCCGTGGCCGAGATCGCCCTCGCCACCGGCTCCGGACCGGCCGCCTGGTTCGACCCCTCCCAGCTCGACGAGGCCGACGAGACGGCGTTCGCCGCCTGGCTGGCCGACGCGGACCGGCCCAAGATCCTGCACAACGCCAAGGGCGCCATGCGGGTCTTCGCCGAGCACGGCTGGACGATCGCCGGGGTCACCATGGACACCGCGCTCGCCGCGTACCTGGTCAAGCCGGGCCGCCGCTCCTTCGACCTGGACGCGCTGTCCCTGGAGTACCTGCACCGGGAGCTGGCGCCCGCCGCGGCCGCCGACGGCCAGCTGGCCTTCGGCGCGGACGACGGCGCCGAGGCCGAGGCGCTGATGATCCAGGCCCGTGCGGTCCTCGACCTGGGCGAGGCCTTCGAGGACCGGCTCGCGGAGGTCGGCGCGGCCGACCTGCTGCGGGACATGGAGCTGCCCACCTCGGCGCTGCTGGCCCGGATGGAACGGCACGGCATCGCGGCGGACCGGGCGCACCTGGAGGCCATGGAGCAGATGTTCGCCGGCGCGGTCCAGCAGGCCGTGAAGGAGGCCCACGCGGCCGCCGGGCACGAGTTCAACCTGGGCTCGCCCAAGCAGCTCCAGGAGGTCCTCTTCGGCGAGCTGGGACTGCCGAGGACCAAGAAGACCAAGACCGGCTACACCACCGACGCCGACGCCCTGGCCTGGCTCGCCGGCCAGACCGACAACGAGCTGCCGGTGATCATGCTCCGCCACCGCGAGCAGGCCAAGCTCCGGGTCACGGTCGAGGGCCTGATCAAGACGATCGCGACGGACGGCCGCATCCACACGACGTTCAACCAGACCGTCGCCGCCACCGGCCGCCTGTCGTCCACCGACCCGAACCTGCAGAACATCCCCGTCCGCACCGACGAGGGCCGGGCGATCCGGCGCGGCTTCGTGGTCGGCGAGGGCTTCGAGTCCCTGATGACGGCGGACTACAGCCAGATCGAGCTGCGGGTGATGGCCCACCTCTCCGAGGACGAGGGCCTGCTCCAGGCCTTCACCTCCGGCGAGGACCTGCACACCACGGTCGCCTCGCAGGTCTTCTCGGTCGAGCGGGACGCCGTCGACGCGGAGATGCGCCGCAAGATCAAGGCGATGTCGTACGGCCTGGCGTACGGCCTGTCCGCGTTCGGCCTCTCCCAGCAGCTGAACATCGAGGCCGCGGAGGCCCGCGCCCTGATGGACACCTACTTCGAGCGCTTCGGCGGAGTGCGCGACTATCTGCGCCGGGTGGTCGACGAGGCCCGCGCGACCGGCTACACCGAAACCCTGTTCGGCCGCCGCCGGTATCTCCCGGACCTCAACAGCGACAACCGTCAGCGCCGTGAGATGGCCGAGCGCATGGCGCTGAACGCGCCGATCCAGGGCACCGCGGCGGACATCGTCAAGATCGCCATGCTGAACGTCGACCGCGCCCTGCGGGAGTCCGGCCTGACCTCCCGCATGCTCCTCCAGGTCCACGACGAGATCGTGCTGGAGATCGCCCCGGGCGAGCGGGAGGCCGCGGAGGAGATCGTCCGCCGCGAGATGGCCGACGCGGTCCGGCTCAGGGCCCCTCTGGACGTCTCGGTCGGCGTCGGCCCGGACTGGGAGTCGGCGGCCCACTAGGGGGTGTCGTCGAACTCGCGTCTGCCCCGCGACGCCCGGCACGTGCTCTCGCCGCACCGGACCAAAGCCCGACTACGCCCACTCCGCGGACTTCCGCCCGGCGCGCCGAGCGCACGCACCG
>NZ_MUND01000062.1 GCF_002154375.1 Streptomyces glaucescens
CACGGCTCTGGCGCGGGACACGATGCCCACCTGTGCACCCCTCTACATCGCAGGCCCCGCGCCTGTGATCAGGGTACGGGCGCGGGGCGGTGGGGTTCCCTCGCTACCGGCGTCCGCGGAGCCGCTGGTCGGCGTAGTGCTGGGTGCCCAGCCCCTCTCCGGCGGGGTCGGCCAGCTCTGTCAGGGCGTGCACCACGGCGTCCATCCGGTCGGGGCTGTCCATGCCGGGCAGCCAGGTGACCATCTGCCGCTCCAGGTCGGGAAACTCTGCCAGATGGTGCACCTTGCCCTGTTCGTAGAGCTGGGCGATGGGCTCGGCCCGCAACCTCTTGCCCTTCTTGGCGTCCACAGGAACGATCCGCGGCATCACCATGCCCTTGGTCGCTCCCTCCCGTTCCAGTTCCCTCCACGCCTGGACGACGACCTGGCTTACCGAGTCACCGCCGTAGTTCATCTCTACAGCGATGGCGTCCGCCTGGAGTTCCATGGCCAGCAGGCATGTCTCCCGGCCGCGGGCCTCGGCGGACAGTCGTGCGGATCGGTCGGCCAGCACGTAGTAGTGATCGTCGATGGAGCGGCCGGCGGCGACGATGCCGGATTCGTCATGGCTGGCGCTGCTGCCGCCTGCCGTGTCGAGGGCGACAACGACACGGGTGAGGTCGACGCCGCGGAACGCGACGGGGCTGATCCGGTTGCCCGTGATCCACGACCATTGCCAGACGCCGCCTTCAAGGGGACGGGGTTGCTGTTGGTAGAGGGCCCACCAGACGCGTTCACCGACGCCTTTGCGGATGCGGGCGAGGTCTTCGGTGTTGTACCGCTCGGGCCAAAGCGCTTCGCCGGGGGCGCGTCCCAGTGGGTCGTTCTTTGCCATGGCGAGGGCGGGGAGGTCGAGGACAGTCCATTCGTCGCCCTCGGTTTCCAGAAGGCGGCCGGAGAGGTCGTCGGGGTTCCATCGGGTATTGATGACGACCAGGCTGCCGTTGGGTTCGAGGCGGGTGAGGGCGACGGACTGCCACCAGTCCCAGACCCGGTCGCGCTGGGTCTGGGACTCTGCGTCGTCGGATCCCTTGAAGGGGTCATCGACTATGAGGCAGTTGTGGACGAGTACACCGTCAGCAAAGAAGTTGCTGTTGCCTTCCACTTGGATGTCATGGACTCGGACGCCCGGCGCGTGTACTCGGCGAACCATGGATACGGCGTCACCGCAGACTTGTGGTGCACGGCGTGGCAGGTGTAGCAGAGCAGGATGAGGTTCTCGACGCGGTTGTTGGCCGGGTCCTCGTCCAGGTGATGCACGATCAGGTTGGACCGCTGCGCGGGCGCACCGTTGCGCAAGTACTTGATCGGCTTGTAGGGGGTTGTGCAGGCGACGCAGGAGTCCTTGTCCCGTTCGAAGATGAGCGGGCGGGTCTCCTTGAACCACTTGCTGTAGCTGGTGCCGTCCTTGTAGTGCGAGTTCCCGGTCCCGAGCATGCGTATGGAGTGAGCCTTGTCCGCGCACGGTCGTGAGCAGTAAACCGTACGCGTGCTGAGAGGACGAAAGAACAGGCCACATATTGTGCACGGCTTCTCGGGATGGTTCCGGGAGTCGATGCGGCATTGCATTGAGCAGAACTTGTTGTTGCGCTTGCCAGGCATGGCCATGTCGCAGTTCTGGCACCGCCGGGCGTTCTTTATTGCGTGGTGCGCCTGCGAGTGCTCCTTGCAGCAGTAGAAAGCGAAGTGACCGCGTCGAAGGGCTTTGTTGTACTCGTGCCGCGGTTTCAGGAACTCTTCGCTGCACCACAGGCAGCGAAGCAGGATCTTTACCGACCGAACCTTGGCGTAGCAGGGGCGGCAGGAAGGCCCCCGGCCGTCTCGCCCCTTGTCCTTGCCGCACAGGATGCAGTGGCGGTTCGTCCGGGAGACCGTACGTACTAAGCCGGTTCCCGGGCCGTAGAGACGCGGCCGACCGGTAACCGGATCCAGGGACATAGAAGGGGTGATCTCTGGTAGCCCGTACTGTATGCCCACGAGCAGTGGTGACTTCGATGAGTCCATCGGTAGTGGTTGTCCTCGTTGCCAGAATCCGGCGCCATTCTGGTCGGCCGGTCGCATGGTTGAAGGAAAGAACTCGCGGCTTGACTTCCATCGCCACCAGTTCTGACATGGGAATTCTACCGATTTCCGTAGTGACTAGGGTTTGGTCAGGGAAACAGTTAGCTCCTTTTCCTGTGAGTCCTCCGCCTACGCCAGCGGTGACCATGCCGCCTTCGTGGCCAGCGATGTCGAAGCGGTTGGCGGCGTGCGAGGCGGGGTTGAGGGAGATGCCCAGGACGCTTGCGTAGCCGGTGATGGTGTCGCGGATCCACCGGCCGTGGTCGTCGGCAAGGGTGGCGCTGTAGGAGGCGAGCATCAGCCGGTGGTCGGGGTTCCTCCGCAGGTACCAGACTGGTGCCCAGCGCGACGCTCGGCGGCTCTTGCCGTGCCGCGGAGGCATTGTCAGCATCACTTTGACCCGTTCGCCCGCCGCGATGCGCTGGAACGCCTGGTCGACGAGGTCGAGGTGACGGGCCTGCATCTCCTTGCCGTTGGTCAACACGGCTGCCATGGCACCGGGTGATCGGTCCATGGCGATCTCGCGCTCCACAGCCAGAAGCTGAGATCGAAGCTCCGGAGAGGCCTGCCTGGCTATCTCAAGGCGTTGCTGGTCCGGCAATGTCCGGTACGCCTCGAGAATGTCACTGTTCGTCGTCACTGGCGTCCTGCTCGTCGCCGGGCACACGAGAAGGCGCGATGCCGAGGCCGATGAGGGCTTCGAGTTCTGCGCTGGTGGCCTGGCTCATCTGGAGGGGGCCGCCGCCGGCGCCGGTGAGTTCGGCCTTGGCGGGCATGTCGAGGCCGTTGAGCTTGGCGCGGCGGTCCATGAGGCGCAGGACGGTGTCGACGGCCCGCATGTCGAGTTCCTCCCCGATGACGTTGCCTTCCTTGTCGAAGACCGGGGAGGGCTGTGTGGCGCGGGGCCAGGCGGCTTCGAGGAGCGCGTCGAGGCGTTCGTTCTCCTGCTGGCGGTAGATGCCGACTTCGGCGGCTTCCTCGGCACGGTGCGCTTCGAGGGCGCGGGTGAGGTCGCGGCGTGCGGCGTTGGGGCTGCTGTAGCCGAGGGCTTCGACGCGGGGGTCGTCGTAGCGGACGCCTTCGCGGCGCAGCTTGAGGAGGGCGGTGCGGCGAACAGCGACTTCGTCGAGCTTCAGTTTTGACCAGGCCATGGCGGTGGGGCTCCCGCTCGTGTGTGTGGTTGTCAGGCCCCGCGCCTGTCACGATGATCGCCGATTTCCGCCCGTCTGTTCCCCCTGGCGGGCCCGGCTGGCGTTCGGCGGGGCCCGTTACGGGCGGGGCTACTTGATGTTGCCCGCGAAGATCGCCGCCTGGGCTTCCATGGACGGCGCCATCTCCACCTGCAAGTACTGCTGATTCTTCGGCATCTCGCAGGCGACGGTCGCTTTCGCTGTGCGGCCCGGCTGGAGGCGCATTGAGGGCACCCCTTCGAGTCCGCGCTCTGAGTCGAAGATCTGTTCCGATGTGCGGCTCTCGTCGCCGTAGTAGCACATGACGTAGCCGGTCCCGATGTCCACGATGGACTGCGACTTGTTGTTGATCTCGACGGTGAAGGCGACGTAGGGCGTGCCCGATGGCGCGGCCGTGTCGGAGGAAACGCCGCGCTTGTAGTCCGACAGCTGCACTTCGACGCCGTCCTGGTACGAGACGCCGTCCGTCAGTCCCATGACTTTCGGCTCGGTGTCCTCGGGGGTCGGTTCGGGTTCCTCGTCGGCTGTGACCGTTTCGTCGACGGGGTCGCTGGTCTTTGTTGTGGATGCGGTGTTGTCGTCGTCGCGGGAGTTGGAGACGACTATGCCCGTGCCGATGATTGCGGCGATCACGGCCACGGCCGATCCGATGATAATCGCGTTGGTGCGGTTCTTTTTGGTTGCCGGAGGCTGCGCCGGGGCCGGGGGCGGGAAGTCGGGCGGTGGCGGCGTGTGGGTCATGGTCCCCCCAGGTGGTGGTGTGTCTGGTGGGCATCATGCGGGGTGTGGTGATCGCCTGGTGGCGGTGTGATCGGTTCGTGACACGGGGTACGGGTCGGCCCCGCTCCCTGGGGGTGGGAGCGGGGCCGACTGGTGCTCCGCTGACGGGTGCGGAGCTGGTGTGTGTGCACGGCCCGGGATCTCCCATGGGGCGCGGGGACGCTCAAGGAGGTCCGGGCCGTGCAGTTCTGATCGTGCCGTACGGAAGCGGGTTTGTCTGAGGTGCCTTCCCCCTGGGCTCGGTCAGGCAGCTGCGTCCTCGTGCGAGGGCCGGCCGAGGCCGACACGGACGGACTTGCCTTCCGCGACGCGGTGGAGTTTCCCGGCTGCTTCGAGGCGTCCGAGGGCGTTGGCGAACGTTCCGTCCTTCAGGCCGGTCGCGGCGAGGAGTTGCGCCCGGTCCATGTAGGCGATGTCGAAGTCGCCGGGTTCGATGTCGCTGGAGCCGTCGAGGTACTCCAGGTGGAGGGGGTCGGCTTCGTCGCGCAGCGCGGTGATGATCTTCTCTTCGGCGGTGGGTTCCTTCTTCTGGAAGTCGACGCCGGGGGCGATGACGGGTCGGTCATCGCTGTCGTCGCTGCTCGTGCCGTCTTCGAAGCCGGGCAGGGGGGTGTTGGCGAGTTCCTCCATGACGGTTTCGTCGCCCCACCAGGGGACATCTTCGGGGTGTGCGATCTGCTCGGGGCGGATGTGGGGGGTGGCGTCTTCGAGGGTGTCGATGCGCATCATGCCGGCGCGGCCGCCGGGGGCGGCGAGGTAGCCGAGGCCGAAGGTGCGGCGGGGGTCGTCCTCGGGGATGTCGGGGTCGTAGATGAGGGATTCGTCTTCGGTGGGCCAGACGGCGGGGATGTTGGAGGGGTCGATTCCTTCGAAGCCGGGCGGGAGGTCGCCGAGGTTGACCTGGTCGGAGTCGGTGCGCAGGATCAGCCAGGCGCCGCCGGCGAGGAGGTTGGCGCGGATGGCTTGCTCGCCGCCCATCTGGTCGAGGTTGACGGTCTGGGTGACGAGGACCCAGGGCATGCCGAGGGAGCGTCCGAGGGAGGCGCCGGCCTTGACGATGTGGACGGCTTCGGCGCGGTTGGGGACTTTGGGGCCGAGCATCTGGGGGGCTTCGTCGAGGATGGTGGGGCACCAGGGGCGCATCTTGGAGGGCTGGAAGTTCTTCAGGTCGAGCTTGGCGGCCTCGGCGACGCGGTGCTGGAGGACGTGGTAGGAGAGGCGCATGGCGCCGAGGGCGCCGTAGCGCTGGAGGCCGGAGTGGGCGGCCATCTTGGGGATGGCGGGGTTTGATGCGCCCTTGGGGTCGGCGTAGATGATGGCGGCGCCGTTGGCGTGGTAGCCGAGGCTGACGACCTGGACGGCTCCGCCTTTGCCGCTGCCGGTGGTGCCGGCGATGACGAGGTGGAGCGCGCCGAGTTTGGGGTCGAACATCTGGAAGCGTGCCGGATGCCCGGAGATGATCTTTCCGATGGGGAACCAGCCGCCGGCGGAGGCCTTCAGGGAGTCCAGGCCCTGGAAGTCGTGCCCGGCCTCGAGGGGGTTGGTGTCCATCACGCGGATGATGGCCTTGCGGACGTTGTTGAAGTTCGGTTCGTAGGAGATGAGCAGGGGGGACTTGCGGAGGTCGCCGGCGAGGTCGGTGAGGTCGGGTGCCTTGAGGGCGCCGCGCATGTCGTCGTCGGCGACGACCCAGGCGGCTTGGCCGCCGGTGTTGGGGTCGTCGGTGACGTTTTCCAGGTGGGTCTTCGGCATGGAGCCGCCCGAGCAGGCCACGCGCTTCTTCCAGGCGCCGGCGAGGGTGTTCGGGTCGAGTTCGGCGGGCGCCGAGTAGGAGACGGTGATGAGGGCTTCACCGGCGTGGGCGCCGTGCTCGAGGCTGATCCAGCCTGCGTTGACCCGGTACACGCTGGACACGGCTTCCTTGCTGACGGTCACGGAGGCGCCGGCGGGGGCGATGACACGGCCGGTCCAGCGGTCGGTGTAGACGGTGACGTCGGCGAGGATCTGGTGCTTGTGCTGGCCGCTGTCGGGGTTGGAGATGTGCGCTTCCCACGCGGCGAGGATCTGGTCGGCGAGGGTGACCGGGCCGGGAATGGTCTGGTTGACGGGGGCCGTGCCGGGCGTGGCGGTGGGGGTGGGGCGCTTGCGGCCGAGGACGCGGCGGAGCTTGAGCGGGACGAGGGCGACAGAGATCCACCAGCCGAGGGAGAGGATGCCGGGGACGGTGGTGGGCTGGAGGGCGCCGGCCATGAGGAGGTCGGTGGCTTCGGGGCCGCCGAGGGTGCCGAGGCCGAGGGCCATGCCGGTGGTGATGGTGGAGATGCCGAGGGTGTCGCGGTGTGCGCGGGCGATGTCCATCATCGGCAGGTCGTTGGCCCAGCTGCCGAGGCGGTTCATGTAGTTGAGGCCGACGAAGGCAGCGCCGGCGAGGTAGGTGGTGCCGGCGGCGGTGGCGGCGGACGGGTCGAGCAGGGGGGCCAGGGCGCCGGTTGCGATGGGCAGCACGCACTGGCCGATGGCCGCGAACCGTTCCGCTGTTTCAGCGCGGGGCGCGGAGTGGATGTTCGTGGTCATGGGGGTGGATGCTCCTTCGCAGGGTGGGGTGGGGAGGCCCCCGTGCCGGGGGCCGTGGATGGGGTGGGTGGGTTATGCCTGTTCGAACCAGTCGCGGGAGACGTTTGCGAGGCCGTCGACGCCGGAGCGGTCGAAGGCTTCCTGGAACCCGCCGTGGGTGGCGCGGGCCTGGTCGCTGACGGCGGTGGCCTGCCGGGCGGTGTCCTTGCCCTTGGCGGCGTAGGTGATGATGCCGTCGGAGAGGCCGCGGAGGACCTTGGACAGTTCCTGGGAGTCGGCGAGGGTGTCCTTGTCGACGGACTTGGCGCCCATCTGGTCGCACTCGCGGCGGGCTTCCTTGGCTTCTTCTTCGATGACCTTCGCGGCGCGTTCGATCTGCTCGGCGTTGGTGGCGATCCTCTTCTGCATCCGCGTGATCTTGGTTTGGAGTTGCTTGTAGGTGAGTTCGCTGGCCATGAGGGGGCTCCTTCAGGGGGTCAGGCCGCAAGGCGGGTGTCGGTGGGGGTGACGCCGCGGTCGGTGTAGAACTTCAGCTCGGCCGGCTTGGTCTCGTCGGAGTCGACGACGGCCTGGTAGAGCGGCGTGTACCGGGTCTGGACGTTGGACAGCACGGCCTTGGCGAAGTCGTGGGCCTTGCTGGCGCGGGTATGGACTTCGTCGGCCTCGTCGGCCTGGGCCTTGGCCTTGTCGGCCAGCTTCTGGAGTTCGCCGGCGAGCTTGTGGCCGCCCTTGACGGACTTTGCCTGCTCGAGGAGCTTGAGGCAGTCGTCGGCTTGTTCGCGGGCCTGCGTGGTGAGGGACTTGGTGGCGTCGGCGACCTTGGCGAGGCCGTCGATCCGGCCTTCGAGGCGGCCCTCGTACTGCTTGAACGTGCGCAGTTCGCTGCGCTTGACGGACGACTTGATGAACCCGGTGCCCAGGGTGATGGTGTCGGTGTTGATGCCCTGGGCCTGGATCGGGGTGGCGCTGCCCATGAACGGGTCCTCCATCGGTCGGTGGTCGTCTTCGATGACGACGGTGTGGCCCTGGCTCGTCGCCTTGAGGGGTTCGCGCTGGGCGGGGTCCTTGCGGGCTCCGTCCTGCTGTTGCTGGCCGGGCTTGGGTGTGTGGCGGGCGTGCTCTTTGTCGAGGCGGTCGTGTTCTTTGGCGTTCTCGGCTTTCTTGTCGTGGTAGCCGTCGACCGCGCCGTCCTTGTACGCCTTGACGTGGTCGATGACGTTGCGGACGGCGCTGCCGTCGCCGTGGCCGGTCTCGCGGGACTTCTGGAGCGGGGTGCGGGGGTCGGAGCGGGTGGGGTGGGGGCCGTTCGGCGTCTTGTTGCCGTTGGGCTTGTGTCCCGTACCGGGGGCCGGGGCGCCCGGGGAGCCCGTCTTGCCGCTGGCTCCGTCCTTGCCGTTGGGCCCGGTCTTGCCGCTGCCACCGGTCCCGGCTCCGGCTCCCTTACCGGCCGGGCCACCCGTTCCCGTCCCGGGTGCGGCGCCGTTGCCCGCACCGGTGTGCTGCCCGTTCCCCTTGCCGGAGTCCTTGCCGCCCGTGGCGGGGGCGTCGCCCTTCTTGCCACCGGCAGAGTTCCGGATGGGAGTCGTGCCGCCGCCCGCGCCGGACGTCCCGGAGCCGGCGTGGTGCGATCCGCCGCCGCCCTTGCCTCCAGCGGTGGGCCCCTTCCCGCCCTGGCCGTGGGAGCCGTGGGAGCCGTTGCTGTCGGTCCCACCAGCCCCGCGGCCTCCCCCAAGACGTCCTCCACCAGCACCGCCTTGGCCGCCACCGTTCGACCGGTTCCCGCTGGAATTCACCGGTCCCTTACCGGACGAATCACGGCTGCCCTTGCTGGGGGCGTCCTTGCTTCCGGCGCCGGATCCGCCGGTATTCCTGATGGGCAGACCACCGGATTTCGTCACGGTGGTCGTGCGGGATTCCTTGACTTGGTGTGCCTGTGCTTTTGCTTTCTTCAGGTCGAGGCGCTTGTTCGCTGTTCCGCCGCCTTTCGCCCAGCGGGTCGCGGCGGCCAGCAGCATTTCCTTCCAGACGCTGCGCTTGTGCCGGGCACCGGCGTGGTCGCTGCCTTTTGCGGCTTTGTCGGCGGCGTCCCGGAAGGCTGCGGAGGTGAGGCCGGGCGCGGAACGGTCCAGGGCGCCGTCCGTGGCGCTGCCGGGCTGGCTGTCGCCGTGGCCGGCGGTGGCCCCGGTGGTGGGGCGCGCGGGTTCGACGGCGGCCACCATGGAGGCCAGGAACCCCTTGGCGGGCTGGTCGCCGGTGGCTGCCTGGCCGGGCGGGTCGGGCGGCCCTGGGACCACCGCGGGTGCCGTGCCTGTCGACATCAGTCCTCACTCTCTGTAGCTTCATTCCTCATTCACTCACCGTCGAGAGCCCCGGGCGGACGGTCCCGGGGGGTGTGCTTCCGGGGCTTTCAGCGGTGTGAGTGAGTGAGGAATGAACCAGGGCGGTTACGCTGCGTTGGTCTTCTTGCCGCGGTTGGCGGCGACTCCGACGAGGAGGGCGAGGCCGGTCCCGATCCCGATCAGGGCGCCCGGGGAGATACCTCCCTCGTGGTCGCCGGCGTCGGTCGCGGAGGCGGCCTGCTGCATGTCGGTGCTGCTGCCGTTGGTGCCGTACTGGGCGCGGCAGCCCTCCAGCACGGAGGCGTAGGTGACCCCGAGCTGCTTGCCGATCAGGCCCTTGTCGGCGTTCACGCAGGCCTGGATCTGCTTCTGCTGCTCCGCGCTCTGCGTTTCCAGGATTTCCTGGTTGGTGGCGCTCGCCTTGTTGAGTTCCTTCTGAAGTTCCAGGGCGATGAGGTCGCGCTTGTACTGGAGTTCCTGCGCCTTGATGTCGGCGGCTGCGGTTTCGGCGGAGTAGTGCTGCCAGGTGAGGAGTCCGCCTCCGGCGAGGACGGCGGCACCGATGGTGAGGGCGGCCTTTCCGCGGCGGGTGAGGCCCGGCTGAACCTGCTGAATGACGGGGGTTCCGTAGGGGCCCCAGGTTTCCGTATTGATGATGTCGTCGAATTCCGGGTCGGGGGTTCCGGGAGTGTTGTGCATTTCTTATTCTCCGTTCGCTCGGGCCTTGCGTGAGGCGCTGACCAGCAGGTTTTCGACGGTGGCCAGGGTTTGGCCGGGGAGGTCGTTGAAGGTGAAGAAGCTCATGTGGATGCCGGCGTCGGCGAGCGCGGCCTGCATGTAGGCGACGGCCCGCTCACGGGTGTGGGGGGTGACGTGACCGGTCTTCTCAAGGAGGGCCTGGGCGCCGCGGATGCACATGCGGCCGGTCGGGGAGACGTCGAGGGACTGGCACCAGCCGTACCGGTGGAGGACGTCGAGGGTCTGTTCGAGGTGGGTGGAGGGTCGTTGGGGGGTGGGGTTCTGCCACCAGCCCAGGCCGGCCATGGCGCGGCGGAGGGTGGCGGGGAGGAGGCGGTGGTGCCAGGGGGGTGCTTCCGGTGCCGTCGGCAGGACCGGAAGC
>NZ_MUND01000619.1 GCF_002154375.1 Streptomyces glaucescens
CCCGGCGAGGGCACCGGCCCGGGGCAGCGCATCGACCTCGACTGACCCGTCCCGAAGGCTCTGCCGCCGGCTTCCCCCCTGCCCAGCGGGCGGACGACGGGACCTGACGGCAGGCCCCTCGGGTACGGTTGGCCGTAGCGGGGCTCGACCGAAACTGAGGGATTCATGGGACTCACCATCGGCGTCGACATCGGCGGCACGAAGATCGCGGCCGGCGTGGTCGACGAGGAAGGCAACATCCTCTCGACCCACAAGGTGCCGACCCCGGGCACGCCCGAGGGCATCGTGGACGCGATCGCCTCGGCGGTGGAGGGTGCGCGCGCCGGCCACGACATCGTCGGCGTGGGCATCGGCGCCGCCGGCTACGTCAACCGTCAGCGCTCCGAGGTCTACTTCGCGCCCAACATCGACTGGCGCAACGAGCCGCTGAAGGAGAAGGTCGAGGCCCGCGTGGGCCTTCCGGTCGTCGTGGAGAACGACGCCAACGCGGCCGCCTGGGGCGAGTACAAGTTCGGCGCGGGCAAGGGCCACCGCAACGTCATCTGCATCACCCTCGGCACCGGCCTCGGCGGCGGCATCATCATCGGCAACAAGCTGCGCCGCGGCCACTTCGGCGTGGCCGCCGAGTTCGGCCACATCCGGATGGTGCCGGACGGCCTGCTGTGCGGGTGCGGCTCGCAGGGCTGCTGGGAGCAGTACGCCTCCGGCCGCGCCCTGGTCCGGTACGCCAAGCAGCGCGCCAACGCCACCCCCGAGCGCGCCGAGGTGCTGCTCGGCCTCGGCGACGGCACCCCGGACGGCATCGAGGGCAAGCACATCTCCATGGCCGCCCGCCAGGGCGACCCGGTCGCCGTGGACTCGTACCGCGAGCTGGCCCGCTGGGCGGGCGCCGGTCTCGCCGACCTGGCCTCGCTGTTCGACCCGTCCGCGTTCATCGTCGGCGGCGGCCTGTCGGACGAGGGCGAGCTGGTGCTGGACCCGATCCGCAAGTCGTACAAGCGCTGGCTGGTGGGCGGCAACTGGCGCCCGGTCGCCGATGTGATCGCCGCGCAGCTGGGCAACAAGGCGGGCCTGGTCGGCGCCGCCGACCTGGCCAGGGAGCCCGACCCGATCATGTGACACCCGCACGGGTACGGTGCCCGTCGTTCCCCTCGGGGGCGGCGGGCACAGGCGTATCTTGATCCGCATGGAGACGACGCCGCCCCAGCTGCCCAACTCCACGACCGAAGCCGACGGTTCCGCCGTCGTCCGCGTGCTCGGTTACAACGTGAGGTCGCTGCGGGACGACACCGACGCCCTCGCCCGGGTGATCTCCGCCTGCGCCCCGGACCTCGTGCTGGTGCAGGAGGCGCCCCGGTTCTTCCGCTGGCGCAAGAAGCTGGCCCGGCTCGCCCGCGCCGCCGACCTGGTGATGCTCTCGGGTGGCGGCACGGCCGCCGGGCCCGCGCTGCTCTGCTCCCTGCGGGCCACGGTCGAGCGCACCGAGGACGTGCTGCTGCCGCTCACCCCGGGACTGCACCGGCGCGGCCTCGCGACCGCCGTGGTGCGCTTCGGGGGCGCCCGGCTGGGCGTGGTGAGCTGCCACCTCAGCCTGCAGCAGGACGAGCGCCACGAGCAGGGCGGCATGGTCCTCGACCGGCTCGCGGGGATGGGCGTGGAGCACGTGGTCGTGGGCGGCGACATCAACGAGCGGCCCGACGGCCGGACCTTCCGGCGGCTGGCCGCCGATCTCCAGGACTGCTGGGCGACCGCCCCCTGGGGCGGCGAGTTCACCTCCACGCCGGCCGCCCCGCACCAGCGGATCGACGCGATCTTCGCGACCAAGGGCGTCGAGGTGCTGGGCTGCGGGGTGCCCCTCGGTCATCCGGGGGTCCGCGAGGACGATCTGAGAGCGGCCACGGACCACCTTCCGGTCCTGGCCGCCCTCAGGGTGCCCGCGGGCTGAGGCCATCAGGGTGCCCGCGGGCTGAGGGTCAGACGACGGCGCCGCGGCCCGGGTCGTCGTCCTCCTCGTCGTCCGGGCGCATCCGCATCACCAGCGTGGCGAAGCCGCCCAGGAAGCCGCCGATGCCGAGGGCGGTGAGCCACCACGTCATGTCCCAGCCCAGCAGGACCGCCAGCAGAAGCAGCACCGGGCCGCCGATCACCGCGAGCCAGGCGAACTTCGCGGTCGCGTCGGCGGCGGGCAGCGGGGGCGGCTCCGGCGGGACGAAGTGGCCCTCGTCGTCGCCGTCGAAGTCCTCCTCGGCCGGCTCGGCCACCGAGTAGTCACGGGGGCCGGTGCCCACGCCGGGGGCGAAGGAGACGGAGCTGCCCAGCGGCTTCGGCGTCTCCTTCTTCGGCGCCCCCTTCTTCGGCGGCTCGTTCCGCGGCGCCTCGCCCCCCTCGCCGTCGTTCGTCTCGGTCTCCAGCAGGGCCAGGTCCTCCACCGACTTGAACGGCTTGGCGCCCGGCGGGTCCGGCGGCTCCTCGCCGTACCCGGCCACGATCGCGGCCCAGGCGGCCTCCTCGTCGAACGGCACCGACTGCTCACCGCCGTCGCCGCCCGGACGGCCCGCGCCGCCCTGCCGTGCCTCCGCGTGCTCGCGGTCCTCGCGTTCCTCGCGGTCCTCGCGCTCCGAGCCGTGCTCAGCCACCTGCGGCCGTCCCTTCGTTGCCGACGCCGACACCGGGTGCGAGCCGGCCGATGAACGCCAGGCTTTCCTGGAAGATCCGGTCCGCGTCATAGTCCAACGTCGCCACGTGGTAGCTCTGTTCCAGCAGCAGCTCGGTCACGTCGGTGGACGAGACCCGGCTGAGCACGCGGGCCGAGTCGGCGGGCGGCACCACATGGTCCTGCGGGCTGCGCAGCAGCAGCAGCGGCTGGGTGACCTGGGGCAGCTCGCGGTCGACGACCCGGAAGAAGGCCCGCAGGGAGTGCGCGGCGTGCAGCGGCACCCGGTCGTAGCCGATCTCCACGCTGCCCGGCTTGGCGATGTCGCTGGCGATGCCCCGGGTCGTGCGGACCAGGTGACGGGCGACCGGCAGGGCGTACGCGGACAGGCCGTGCACCTTGTTCGCCGGGTTGACGACGACCACACCGCCGATCGCGTCGCCGTGCCGGGCCGCGAGCCGCAGCGCGAGGGCGCCGCCCATGGACAGCCCGGCCACGAACACCCGCGAACAGCGCGCGCGCAGGGCGTGCAGCTCGCGGTCCACCTCCGCATACCAGTCCGGCCAGCCGGTGAGCTGCATGTCCTCCCAGCGGGTGCCGTGCCCGGGGAGCAGCGGCAGGGAGACGGTCAGGCCGTGCCCGGCGAGGTGCTCCGCCCAGGGGCGCAGCGACTGCGGGGAACCGGTGAAGCCGTGGCAGAGCAGGACGCCGACCTCTCCGCCCTCGTGGCGGTACGGCTCGGCTCCGGGGAGGACCGGCACCTTCGGTCTCCTGTTCATCTCAGGGTTGCGTCGGAACGGGCGTGAAGCAGAGTGCGGGTGTGGCTTCACCGTACGCGACCGCACTGACACCGACCAGGGCCGTCGGGTACTCGGGGCGTGCCCGGTCCGGCCTCCGGGTTAAGGTCTGATCCACAGACACAGGAGGCACTCGGTTGTTGTACGGCGCGATGAAGGTCACCGTCGGGGGTTCGCTGAAGCTCGTCTTCAGGCCCTGGGTGGAGGGCCTGGAGAACGTTCCCGCCGAGGGCCCCGCGATCCTCGCGAGCAATCACCTGTCCTTCTCGGACTCGTTCTTCCTGCCCGCGGTGCTCGACCGGAAGGTCACCTTCATCGCGAAGGCCGAGTACTTCACCACCCCCGGAGTGAAGGGCCGGCTGACCGCCGCGTTCTTCAAGGGCGTCGGCCAGCTCCCGGTGGACCGCTCCGGCGCGCGCGGCGCGGGTGAGGCGGCCATCAAGAGCGGCATCGAGGTGATCGAGCGCGGCGAGCTGTTCGGCATCTACCCCGAGGGCACCCGCTCGCCCGACGGCCGGCTCTACCGGGGCAAGCCCGGCGGCCTCGCGCGCGTGGCGCTCGCCACCGGCGCGCCCGTCATCCCGGTCGCCATGATCGACACGGAGAAGATCCAGCCGCCCGGCAAGGTCGTCCCCAAGGTGATGCGGCCCGGCATCCGCATCGGCAAGCCCCTCGACTTCAGCCGCTACCAGGGCATGGAGCACGACCGTTTCGTGCTCCGCGCGGTGACCGACGAGGTCATGTACGAGATCATGAAGCTCTCCGGCCAGGAGTACGTCGACATGTACGCGACCGCCGCGAAGCGGCAGATCGCGGAGGCGGCCAAGGCCGAGAAGGAGGCGGCGAAGGCGGCCAGGGCCGCGCTCGCCCAGGCCGAGAAGGAGCAGGCCGACAAGGAGAAGGCACACCGGGAGCAGACGGACCGGTGACGGTCCGGGGCCCGGACGCGTCCGTCCGGGCCGGGGGGTGGGGACATGGCCAAGCGCGAGAGAGTCATGAGGATGTCGGTCGAGCAGCCGCTGTGGCGTGCGCTCGCCGGCTTCCGGGTGCTGACCATGCTGTATGCGATCGGCCTGTTCTGCACCGCCTACGGCGAGTTCCCGCGCCCCTGGATCGCGATCGGCTACTACGTCGTCCTGGCCGGCTGGACGCTGGCGACCCTCCCCAGGGTCGCGAGCGAGGCCGCCTGCACCAAGCGCTTCCTCGCCGTCGACCTGACCATCGCCGTCACCGGCATCCTGCTCACCATCGCGGCCGACGCCCACGAGCGGATCGTCGACGGCGGCCCCACCCTGCCGTCGATATGGACCGCCGGCTCCGTCCTGGCCTTCGCCATCAAGGGCGGCTGGCGGTGGGCGGCCCTCGCCTCCACCGCGGTCGCCGTCGCCAACCTGATCGAACGCGGCGCCCCGGCCCGCGACACCGTCCACAACGTGATCCTGGTCTGGGTCGCCTCCATCGCCATCGGCTACGTCGTCGAGGTCGCCCGCGCCTCCGAGCGCACCCTCGCCCGCGCCCTGGAGATCGAGGCCGCGACCCGGGAGCGGGAGCGGCTCGCCCGGGACATCCACGACAGCGTGCTCCAGGTGCTGGCCATGGTGAAGCGCCGCGGTGCCGCCCTCGGCGGCGAGGCGGCCGAGCTGGGCCGGCTGGCCGGCGAGCAGGAGGTGGCGCTGCGCACCCTGGTCTCCGGCGGGCTGGTCCCCGTCTCCCGGGTCTCCGAGGACACCGCCCAGGGCGCGGTCGTCCGGGCCGTGGAGGAGCCGGAAGACGCCGACGGGCCCGTCGACCTGCGCGGCCTGCTCCTGCCGTACGCGGGCGCCCGGATCCATGTCGCGGAGCCCGGCGCCCCGGTCACCCTGCCGGCGAACGCCGCCCGGGAGCTGGCCGCGGCCGTCGGCGCCGCCCTGGACAACGTCGAGCGGCACGCCGGGGAGCACGCCCACGCGTGGATCCTCATCGAGGACGAGCCCGGCGAGGTGATCGTCACCGTCCGCGACGACGGGCCCGGCATCCCGGAGGGACGTCTGGCGCAGGCCGAGGGCGAGGGGCGGATGGGCGTCGCCCTGTCCATCCGGGGCCGGCTGCGCGACCTGGGCGGCAGCGCCGAGCTGATCTCCACACCCGGACAGGGCACCGAGGTCGAACTGAAGGTCCCGAAGAGCGAACCGATGGCACGGGGGAAGCGATGAGCGAGCAGCAGGCGATCAAGGTCATGGTGGTCGACGACCATCCGATGTGGCGCGACGCCGTCGCCCGCGATCTGGCCGAGTCCGGTTTCGACGTGGTCGCCACCGCGGGCGACGGCGAGCAGGCGGTACGCCGCGCCAGGGCCGCCGCCCCCGACGTGCTCGTCCTCGACCTGAACCTGCCCGCCAAGCCGGGCGTCCAGGTCTGCAAGGAGGTCGTCGCCGCCGACCCCGCGCTGCGCGTGCTGGTGCTGTCCGCGAGCGGGGAGCACGCCGACGTCCTGGAGGCGGTGAAGTCCGGCGCGACCGGCTATCTGCTGAAGTCGGCGTCCACCGAGGAACTGCTGGACGCGGTGCGCCGCACGGCCGTCGGCGACCCCGTGTTCACCCCGGGCCTCGCGGGCCTGGTCCTCGGCGAGTACCGCAGGCTGGCATCCGAGCCCGCGCCGACGCCCGACACCGACCAGCCGGGAGCGCCCCGCCTCACCGAGCGGGAGACCGAGGTGCTGCGCCTGGTCGCCAAGGGCCTGAGCTACAAGCAGATCGCCGAACGCCTGGTCATCTCCCACCGCACGGTGCAGAACCACGTCCAGAACACCCTCGGCAAGCTCCAGCTGCACAACCGGGTGGAGCTGGTGCGGTACGCCATAGAGCGCGGCCTCGACGAGGAGTAGCGCCACGGCGGGCGGCACCCGCCGGCCGAGGGGAACCAGGCAAGAGAGCGTGAAGCCGGAACTCCGCGAGGGGGCCGGGGTGTTCTCCGGGTGACGGGACGCCGACCGTGCCGAGGGACGGGGGAGTCATGGCGGGCTGGTGGAACACGCGGGGACTGCGCGGTCTGCTGGAGCGGCACGAGCCGGCGCTGCGCGGCGTCTGGCCCGCGTTACGCGACGGCAGGGACCTGCCGCCCCCGCCGCCCGCCGACGCGGGCCCGCTGGCCGCCCTGTCCGCGGCGGCGGTGCAGGCGGCGGCCGGCGGCGGCGAGGACGCGCCGGAACTCTCGGCCGCCCTCCTCGCCTCCGCGGTCCTGCACCGCGCCGAGCGGGTGACCGTTCCCCCGGCCCTGCGCCCCTTCGTCGACCCGTCGGCCGAGGTCGACGACGCCACCGCGCGCACCGCCGGCAGCCTCGCCGCCGGACTCGCGGCCCGCGCCCGCGCCGCCGCCACCCCCGAC
>NZ_MUND01000620.1 GCF_002154375.1 Streptomyces glaucescens
GTTTGACGACACCCCCTAGTCGCGTACCGGGACGCGTTCCGCCTCCGGGGTGGTGGACTTGGCGACCACGACCGATGCCTGGGAGGGCCGGGTGCGCAGACCCGTCAGGGCGATCAGCAGGCCGGCCACGGCGATGCCCGTGACCACGATCAGGCCCGGCCGGTAGCTGTCGAGTACGGCCTGCGGGCCGGCGTCCTCGGGGGTGTGGGCGGTGACCACGGCCGTCACCACGGCGAGGAAGATGGCGCCGCCGACCTGCACCGAGGTGTTGAGGAGTCCGGAGACCATGCCCTGCTCGTGGTCGTCGACCCCGTTGGTGGCCTGGATGTTCAGCGACGGGAAGACCAGTGCGCAGGCCGCGCCGATCAGCAGCATGCTCGGCAGGATGGCGACCGCGTACACCGGGTCGAGGTCGACGCCCAGGAAGAGCGCGTAACCGGCGACCATCAGCGCGAAGCCGGCCGCGATGAGGCGCGGGGTGCCGAACCGGTCGACGATCGCGCCGACCTTCGTCGACGACACCGCCACCAGCGCGCCCGCCGGCAGGAAGGCGAGCGCCGTGTGCAGCGCGGACCAGCCCAGCAGCGACTGCATGTACAGGGTGACCAGGAACTGGAAGCCGACGTACGACCCGAAGAAGGCCATGGCACCGAGCTGGGCGCGCACCTGGGTGCCGGAACGGAGCACGCCGAGCCGTACCAGCGGCCCCGGCGAGCGCCGTTCAACCAGCACGAACGCGGTCAGCAGCACGGCCACCGCCAGGAAGGACAGCAGGGTGCGGGCGGTGGCCCAGCCGGCCTCCGGTGCCTGGACGACGGTGAACACCAGCAGCAGCATGGCGGCGGTGCCGAGGACGGCGCCGGGGATGTCGTAGCCGCGGTGGTCGCGTTCGCGGGTGCTGTGCGGGAGCAGCTTGAGGCCGGCGACCAGCGCGATCAGGGCGATGGGCGCGGGCAGCAGCATGGTCAGCCGCCAGCTGGCCTCGGTGAGCAGGCCCGACAGCACCAGGCCCATCGAGAAGCCGGTGGCGGCGCAGGTGGTGTAGATGGACAGGGCCCGGTTGCGCAGCGGCCCCTCGGGGAACGTCGTGGTGATGATCGACAGGCCGGCCGGGGCGGTGAAGGCCGCGCTCAGTCCCTTGATGAAGCGGCTCGCGATGAGCAGCGGGCCGGAGTCGACGAGTCCGCCGAGGAGCGAGGCGAGGGCGAAGACGGCCAGGGCCACCAGGAAGACCTGGCGCCGGCCCAGCAGGTCGGCGGTGCGTCCGCCGAGCAGCAGCAGGCCGCCGTAGCCGAGGATGTAGCCGCTGACGATCCATTGCAGGGTCGAGGTGGACAGGCCGAGGTCGGCGCCGATGGACGGCAGGGCCACGCCGACCATGGACACGTCCAGCGCGTCGAGGAACATCGCGGCGCAGAGCACGAGCAGGGTGCCCCACAACCGGGGTGTCCAGCGCACCTCGGGCCGCGCCTCGGGTGTGGGAGCGGTGAGCGGAGAGGTCATGGCACGGACACTACATGCACCTGCATTCAATGCAAGCGCATTTAATCCCCATGCAACAAAACGATTTCTCTGCTACGGTGCGAACATGGCGGCGAAGAAGGCGGCCGAGCAGGCGCTTGTGGAGCAGTGGCGGGGCATCCTCGCGCTGCACGCGCACACCCAGTGGGAACTCGACCGGGCCCTGCACGGGCACGGCCTGTGCGCCAGTGACTTCGAGGTCCTCGACGTGCTGGCCGAGGGGGACACGCCGAAGGGCCCCTGCAGCTACCGCGTGCAGGAGATCTCCGAGCACGTCCACCTCAGCCAGAGCGCTCTCTCCCGGCTGATCGCGCGGCTGGAGAAGGACGGGCTGGTCAGCCGTGGCATGTGCCCGGAGGACCGGCGCGGGGTGCGGGTGGCCCTCACCGAGAAGGGGCGCGCCCTGCACGCCGAGGTGCTGCCGGCGCAGCGGGCGGTGCTGACCCGGATGCTGGGCCAGGACACGCCGGACTGAGTCCGGACGCCGGGCCGAGCCGGACGTGCGGGGGCTAGCCCCAACGCGCGGGGCCGGGCCCGGACGTGCAGGGCCGGGCCCGGACGTGCAGGGCCGAGCCCCAACGCGCGAAGCCGAGCGCGGGGAACGGCCTCAGACGGCCGACCGTTCCCGCCACAGGGCGGCCAGCGCCCGGTCCCCGGTCACCGACGGAACGGGCAGCCGGTTCCACAGCGCCAGATACAACTCCTCCGCCCGGCCGGACAGTTCGCAGTCGGCCCCTTCCGAGGCGTCCCGCGTCGTCACCGGCGGCTCCGGCGAGAGCCGTACGGTCCACACCGCGTCCGTGTCCGTGGTGCGCACCCGCAGCGCCCGGGGCTCGTCCGTGCGCACCCGGCTCCGGGAACGGGCCTGGAAACCGCGCAGCAGCTCGTCGATGCCGTCCGTCGCGAAGTCGCCCTCCACCCGGCCCGGGGTGCCGCCGAGTGCCGCCTCCGCGTCGAAGCGGTGCACGGCGGTCTCGTGGGCCTGCCGACGGGCCCAGAACTCCAGGGGCGACGGCGCGGGCAGGAACGCCCAGCACGCCACGTCCGGCGCCGCCGCGGCGAGCGTGTCGACGAGCCGGCGATGCTCCTCGCGGTACCAGGCCACCAGTTCGGGGCCGTCGAGTTCCGGCGGATCGCCGAAGGGGCGTCGCTCGGTGTGCCCCTCCCGGACGTACGACGCGGCCCAGCGGTGCACCGTGCCGGTGTGCCGCAGCAGGTCGCGCACCTGCCAGTCGGGGCAGGTCGGCACCTTGGCGCCGGTCCCCGCCCGCTCGGCGGCGGAGGCGAGCGCTCGGCCTTCCCTGTCGAGGATCTCGACGTAGCGGCCTGTCTCCAGAGCAGTGGATTCCATGGGCGGAGTCTGCCGGATGGAGCACGCTCCAAGGCAAGGCGGTCTTCCCGCCGCCGTCCCGGGACGGACCTCCCCCCGGCCTCACTGGGCGGTGGCGCGCCGGGTCGCGAACCCGATCAGCGCCGCAATCGCGGCGAGCGCCGCCACGCTGGTCAGGGCGGCCGGCAGGGAGAACCAGTCGGCCATGAAACCGATGACGGGCGGGCCCAGGAGCATGCCCCCGTAACCCAGGGTCGAGGCGACCGCGACCCCGCTCGGGCCGGCGAGCGCGCCCGCCCGCTCCACCGCGACCGGGAAGAGATTGGCGAGACCGAGGCCCGCCACCGCGAAGCCGAACAGCGCCGCCCACAGCGAGGGCGCCAGCGAGCCCAGCAGCATGCCGACCGCTGCGGTGGCGCCGCCCGCGACCACGGTGCGGGTCCGGCCCAGGCGCTCCAGCAGGACCGTTCCGCTCAGCCGGCCCAGGGTCATGGCGAGCGCGAAGCAGGAGTAGCCGATCGCCGCGACGCCGGGGGAGGCGTCGAGGTCCTGCTCCAGATGGAGCGCGCCCCAGTCGGCGAGTGCGCCCTCGCCGTAGGCCGTGCACAGGGCGATCAGGCCGAAGACGGCCACCAGGGCGCGGGTGCGGCGGTCGGGGCGAGGGCGGGGCGGGACGCTCGCGCCGGGTCGCCCGCCCGTCGTCGGCTCCGGCGGCCTCGGCGGTTCCGCTGCTTCCGGCGGTCCCGGCGGTCCC
>NZ_MUND01000621.1 GCF_002154375.1 Streptomyces glaucescens
GCGAACACCGCCGGGGCCGCGACCGCGGCCGCGGCCACGGCGGTGTTCGCCGCTCCTGTGCGCAGCCTCCTGCCGAATTGCGCCGCCATGAAGTGAACCCCTCCCAACGGACGTCTCAGCGTCCGCGTCTGCCCGGTCTGTTGGCGTTGTTCTGCTTTTGTGATTTTGTTGCTCGGTTCGGCGCGCTCCCCGCGCGTCGGCCCTCGCGACCCTACGACAACTTCTCGTGCCCGAGCACCCGTTGGGGCCCGATTTTCCCTACTTGGCACGCGCCGGCCACCCGGACGGTTCCCCAGGTCACACGATCGCCACGCATACTGGGCGTCATTGTCCGTCCCGGGGGGCTTCATTGCCGTTCACGCTCAGCCATGCCGCGGCCGTGCTGCCCGCCGTGCGCGCCGACGGAACCGGGCGGGCGGGCCTGGCGCCGGCCCTGCTGGTCGCGGGGTCGTTCGCGCCCGACATGACCTACTACGCGGCGAGTGTCCTGCCCGAGGCGATGGAGTTCGGCGAGGTGACCCACTCCTTCCCCGGGGTGCTCACGGTCGATGTCGCGGTGGCGTGGGCGCTGGTCGCGCTCTGGCTGCTGATCCGGGAGCCGCTGGTCGCGCTGCTGCCCCGCGCCCGGCAACGGCGGGCGGCCTCGCTGCTGCGGTGCGGGGCGCCTCGCGCGCGCGTGACGGCCGGTCTGGCCCTGCGCTGGTACGTCTCCGCGGCGCTCGGCGCGCTGACGCACGTGGTGTGGGACGCGTTCACCCATCTGGACCGGTGGGGCATGCGGGTGTTCCCGGTGCTCGGCCGGGAGATCGCGGGCTCGCCGCTGTACTGGTACCTGCAGTACGGCGGCTCCGCCGTCGCCGCGGTGGTGATCGCCGTGTTCGCCCTCCGGGCGCTCCGGCGCGCCCCCGCGGCCGAGCCGTGGGGGGTGCCGTCGCTGTCGTCGCGGGACCGCTGGTGGGGCGTGGCCCTGATCGGCGGTTGTGCCGTGGTCGCGGCGGTCCGGCGGGCGGTGCGGTGGTGGGAGTACTGGGGATCCGTCGCCAAGCCCTACGAGCTGATTCCCACGGTGTGTTTCGGCGCGGGGGCCGGTCTGGTGCTGGGCGTGCTGCTGTACGCCACGGGCGTCAGGGTGTGGCGTCCGGCTTCGGCGTCCGGCGGCCGCGGCGGGGGCGACGGGGACCGGCTGCGGAGCCGTTCGGCGGTTCGCTGAGGGCGGGCACCGTCGCCGTGAACACGGTGACGGTGTAGGCCGGCCGGTGCCGTGGCATCAGGGCGAGGAGGAGCGCCAGATAGCCGCGGGCCAGTTCCGCCCACGGCCGCCAGGCCTCGACGGTGTCGTCGTACAGACGTACGACGGATGGTGTGCGGCGGCCGATCCGGTGCCGGAGGTTTACGGCGGTGTGCCGCAGGACCGTCGCGGGGCCGGCGAGGACACGGGCCGTGCTTGCGCCGGCCCCGCGACGGTCCT
>NZ_MUND01000622.1 GCF_002154375.1 Streptomyces glaucescens
GGGCGGCCGGGGCGGGCTGCGTGCAGTCACCGGGAGCGGGAAGGATCCGCCGGGAATGGGAGAGCGCCTCGGTGCGTTCTCTCGTACAGCACGCACAGTAGGTGCTACAGTGCGATCGGTACTTGTGTCACGCCCTGTCTCGGGCGCCGGTACCGGTTCTTCTCTCTTCTCTTCCGTCACCTCGTGGCCCTACGGCTGTGGATCCGTTCGCCGAGGTGTTCCCGCCGCCGCCCAGGCGCATCGTGCGCCCGTCCTCTCCGCGGCTCCTCCCCCTCCTCTCTTCCGTAGGTCTTCCGCCCGCGTCCTCGAAAGGACCGACCCCATGACCACCACGCTCGAACATCCTCCCCTCCAGCAGCGGACCCCGGCCGCCCAGACCGTCACCGGCGTCCTGGACGTCGACGCGGACGGGAAGGGCCGTCTGCGCGCGCCGCACTGTCTGCCGTCGCCCGCCGACCCGCAGGTCCCGGCCGCGCTGATCCGCCGGTACGGACTGCGCAAGGGTGACCTCGTCACCGGCGTGAGCGGCGCCCGGCACACGCTGAGCGGCGTCGAACGCGTCGACGGCCTCGCGCCCGGCGCACTGCGCGGCCGGCCCCACTTCCGGGACCTCACCCCGCTGCACCCGCACCGGCGACTGCGTCTTGAGCATCCGGCGAGCGGGCTCACCGGGCGCCTCGCCGACCTGATCGCGCCGCTCGGCAAGGGACAGCGCGGGCTCATCGTGGCCCCGCCCAAGACCGGGAAGACCGTCCTGCTCCAGCAGACCGCCGCCGCGATCGCCGGGAACCACCCCGAGTGCCGGCTGATGGTCGTCCTGCTCGACGAACGCCCCGAGGAAGTCACCGACATGCGGCGGTCGGTGCGCGGCGAGGTCTACGCCTCGACCTTCGACCAGGCGCCCCGGCAGCACATCGCGCTCGCCGAGCTGGTCGTCGAGCGGGCCAAGCGGCTCGTCGAGCAGGGGCAGGACGTGGTGATCCTGCTCGACTCGCTGACCCGGCTGTGCCGGGCCCACAACAACGCGGCCGCCTCGGGCGGGCGCACGCTCAGCGGCGGTGTCGACGCGGCGGCGCTGCTCGGACCCAAACGGTTCTTCGGGGCCGCGCGGCAGGCCGAGGAGGGCGGTTCGCTCACCATCCTCGCGACGGCGCTGGTGGAGACCGGCTCCCGGGCCGACGAGTACTACTTCGAGGAGCTGAAGAGCACCGGCAACATGGAGCTGCGCCTCGACCGCGACCTCGCCGCGCGCCGGCTCTTCCCGGCCGTCGACATCACCGCCTCCGGCACCCGCCGTGAGGAACTGCTCCTGATGCCCGCCGAGTCGGCGGCCGTCCGCGGGCTGCGCCGGGCCCTGCGGTCCCGTGACGCGGCGGCCGACCTGGAGACACTGCTGCGGCGGATGCGCGAGTCCCCGGACAACGCGACGTTCCTGCGGCGCATCCAGCCGACGCTGCCGGTCGGCTAGGGGGTGTCGTTCCGGTCGTCCCGGTGTCGCGGCGCCCGGCACGCACTCCACCGAGTTCTCGGCCCCGCTGGAGCAGGGGACACCCCATGGTCCGGCCCGTGGCAGCGCGTGTGGCATCCGGGTGCACGCGCTTCGGGCAACGGCCCGGGCAGCGCGGGGCACGCCGGGAGCGTTCCTAGGTTGCCTGTATGACGATCGGATTCTCATCCCGGATGACGGTGGCGACCTGCGGTTTCTGCCTCGTGGGCGTCCTGGGCCTGGCGCCCGCCACGATGACCGCCCGGGCCGCCGCCGACCCCGGCGCGCCGGGCGGACCGGCGGCGGCCCCGCGGCCGTCGCTGCTGTACCGGCCCGGCACCCACGTCCGGCCGCGCGCCGAGGCACCGGAGCTGCCGGACCTCTCCGCCCGGTCCTGGCTGGTCGCCGACGCCCGCACCGGCGAGGTGCTGGCCGCACACGACGCACACCGCAAGCTGCCGCCCGCCAGCACCCTGAAGACGCTGTTCGCGCTCGCCGTGCTGCCGTCACTGCCCGGTGGCATCCGGCACCGGGTCGAACCGAGGGAACTCAGGGGCATCGGCTCGGGCAGCAGCCTGGTCGGCGTCGCCGAGGGCCGCACCTACCGGGTCACCGATCTGTGGCGCGGGGTCTTCCTCAGCTCCGGCAACGACGCCGTGCGGGTGCTCGCCGCGCTCAACGGGGGCTGGCGGGCCACCGCCCAGCGGATGCAGGCCAAGGCCCGCTCGCTGGGCGCGCTCGACACGCGGGTGGTGTCACCCGACGGCTACGACGCGCCGGGCCAGGTGTCCTCGGCGTACGACCTGGCGGTGTTCGGGCGGGCCGGGCTGCGCAGCCCGG
>NZ_MUND01000623.1 GCF_002154375.1 Streptomyces glaucescens
GTCGCGGGTCGGCGCCGTCGCCGTCCGCGGGTTCGTCGTGGCCGCTCGCGCAGCGCCCCGCACCCCCTCACGGCCGGCGGCGTGCCGCCGCCTTCCGTATCTCCCCCAGTGGGATGTTCGCCTGGTCGCAGAGGGTGGCCAGGTCGAAGTAGATCGACTCGCCCGCCATCAGGCCGTCCCGGAAGGGGACGACGTTGGCGAAGGGGACCGCGAAGGAGCCGCCGCCCGGTGGGATCCCCAGCCAGTCGCCGCGGCTGGTACCGCGCAGCGTTCCCCATACGGCGACGACGTCGTCGCCGTAGGCGATGCCCTCGTCCTCGGGGGCGAGGTCCGGGAACGCGGTGAAGTACTGCTGCTGGTAGGCGGCGCGCACGGCGTCCGTGCCCTGGCTGCGCAGCCCCAGCGCCTTCGTCTCCAGGAAGCAGTCACTGACGAACGTCCTGAGGATGCCGTCGATGTCCCGGGCCGCCTCCGCCGCGCGATGGGCCTCGAAGAGGCGGCGCATCTCGGTGGTGTCCATACCCGTGCTCCCAGCCGGGCCCGCTCGGGTCCTCTCCCTCGATCGTAGGAAGCGCCCGCCGGGGCGACCACCGGGCCGACGCCACCGCCCTGCCGCTCGCCGCTCAGCCCGACGTGTCCGCCATCGCCAGCTCGTGGAGACGTTCCGGTGGGCCCGGGCGGGCGTAGTACCAGCCCTGCGCCGTGTCGCAGCCAAGTATCCGCAGTTGTTCGGCCTGGGCGCCGGTCTCCACGCCCTCGACCGTGACCGCCAGGTTCAGGCTGTGGGCGAGGGAGACGATCCCGTCCACGATCTTGAGATCGACGGGGTCGGCCGGGAACTGCTGCATGCTCTGGGTGAAGGAGCGGTCCAGCTTGAGGACGCTCACCGGGAGCCGGCGGAGGTTGGCGAGGTTGGAGTAGCCGGTGCCGAAGTCGTCCAGGGCGATGTCCACGCCCATCTCGGCCAGCCTGCGCAGCGGCTTCAGCAGGTCGTCGTCGGCGCCGATCAGGGCGGACTCGGTGACCTCCAGGCACAGCGCGTCGGGGTCGACACCCGCCGTCTCCAGGATGTCCACCGTGTCCTGGACCAGCCCGGGGTGGGTGAGCTGGCAGGGCGAGAGGTTGACGTTGATGCGCAGCGGGGCGGTGGCCGTGCCGGCGTGGCGTTCGCGCCACTCCTTGGCCTGCCGCACCGACTGCTCCAGCACCCAGCGGCCCAGCGGCACGATCAGGCCGGTGTGTTCGGCGAGCGGGATGAACCGGTCGGGGCCGAGCACGCCGTGCTGCGGGTGCAGCCAGCGCACCAGGGCCTCGGCGCCCCGGACGCTGCCGTCGCCGAGGTGGACCAGCGGCTGGTACTCGATGAAGAACTCGCCACGGTCCAGGGCGGTCGGCAGCGCGGTGGTGAGCCCGTGCCGGGTGATGGCCCGGGCGTCGGCCTCGGCGTCGGCCAGCTCGAAGCGGTTGCCGCCCGCCGACTTCGCCCGGTACATCGTGATGTCGGCGCTGCGCAGCACCTCGGCCGCGCTGCGCTCCCCGGCCGGGCCCTCGACGATGCCGATGCTGCCGCGCACGGTCAGCTCCCGGCCGTCGATGCTGATGGGGGCGACCAGGGCGTTCATGATCCGGGAGGCCAGCTCGTCGACCTCGCGCCGGGTGTCGGGGCCGGTGGTCAGCGCCACGAACTCGTCGCCGCCGAGCCGGGCGACCATCTCGCCGGGCGCCGTGGCGCAGGACTGGAGCCGGTCGGCGACCTCGACGAGCAGCCGGTCGCCGGCCGCGTGGCCGAGGCTGTCGTTGATCGTCTTGAAGCCGTCCAGGTCCAGGTAGCACAGCCCGAACCGGTGCCCGGGGCCCGCGTTCAGCACCTTCTCCAGGCGCTCGAAGAACAGGGTGCGGTTGGGCAGCCCGGTGAGGGCGTCGTGGGTGGCCTCGTAGCGCAGCCGCAGGTTGAGCAGCCGGCGCTCGGTGGTGTCCTCCATCAGCGCGAGCTGGTACTGCGGGTTGCCGTCGGCGTCACGCAGCAGGGAGACCGTGAGGTTGGTCCACAGGACGGTGCCGTCGGGCCGGTAGAAGGCCTTCTCCACGTGGTAGTGCTCGCGTTCGCCGCGCACCAGTTCCTCGTAGAGCCGCCACACGTGGGGCGAGTCATCGGCGTGCGTCCAGTCGCGGACGTTGCGGCCGCGCACGTTGTGCTCGCCGCCGCCGAACATCCGCAGCAGTGCGCCGTTGACCTCCAGCACGTTGCCGTCCAGGTCGGCGATGCCGATGCCTATCGCCGCGCCCTCGAACACCGCGCGGAACCGGGCCTCGCTGGCGTGCAGCGCCTGGGCGACCACGCCCTGGGCGCGCAGCGCGGCCTGGGCGATGGCCTCCTGTTCCGCGAGGGTGCGCGCCCGCAGCGCCTGGGCGAACCCGGCGGCCATGGCGTGCTGGAGCCGCGCCGAACGCGCCCGCAGGCCCTCCTGGTCGCCGCCCTCGCCGCAGTAGAGCACCAGGTAGGCGTCCACGCAGTCCAGCGTGCGGCTCAGCGCGTCGGGATCGGTGCAGTGCGCGGCGACGAGCGCGGCGCCGACCGCTCGGCCCTCGGCCGCGTCGAAGGTCCTGGCCCGCAGCGCCCGGCTGAGCCGCCGGGCTAGCGGCAGCAGCTGCTTCTCGAACTCCGGCCGGGTCAGGGAGGTCAGGGTCACCGGGAAGACCGCCCGGCTCCAGATCGTCGCGAACCGGCGCAGTCTGTCCTCCGGCCCGTCCGGCTCCGCGCTCACGCCGTACGCCCCACGCCCGCGAAACCGGAGAACGCGTACGGATCCTCGTCCTCCGGCGCGGTGTCCGGCCGCCAGTGCGGCATCGGCACCAGTCCGGGTTCCACCATGTCGTACCCCTCGAAGAACCGCGCGATCTCGTCGCGCGAGCGCATGATCAGCGGGTTGCGAATGTCCTTGTATACGTCCACCGCTCCCCCCGCCCGCTCCGCCGGCAGTGGGATTCCCTCGTACGAGGCATGGGTCAGTACCAGCATGCTGCCGGGCGCCAGTGCGTCGCTCAACTGCGCCACCGAGCCGTACGGGTCGTCCGCGTCCTCCACGAAGTGCAGTATCGCAACGAGGAGCAGGGCCACCGGGCGGTCGAGGTCCAGCAGCCGCTCGACCTGGGGGCTGGTCAGGATGTCCTGCGGCTTGAGCAGGTCCGCGGCGACCACGTCCGCGTGCGCGTTGCCGTCGAGGACCGCCTGGCTGTGGGCGACGGCCACCGGATCGCGGTCGACGTAGACGACGCGGGCGCCGGGGCTTGCCGCCTGGGCGACCTCGTGGACGTTGCCGAAGGTCGGGATGCCGGAGCCGATGTCCAGGAACTGGGTGATCCCCTGGTCCACGGCGTGGCGGACCGCGCGGCGCATGAAGGCCCGGTTCGCCTGCATGATCTTGGGGAGTCCCGGCATGAACTCCATGGCCCGGCGGGCCGCTTCGCGGTCGACCTCGAAGTTGTGCGAGCCGCCCAGGTAGAAGTCGTAGATGCGCGCAACGCTCGGCACCGAGATGTCGATGCTCCGTGGGGCCCAGGCGGGACGCTCCATCTAGCTCTCCAAGGCATAGGCGATCCGGTGTTCGAGCAGAGGCTACTGATCGTCCGCCAAACGGGCGAGCTGAAACGGAAATTGACCATCCGTTCCCGGTCACTGCCTGCGGCACGTGCCGGATTCCGGAGGGCTCGCACGCTTCCACGCGACGTATCGGTGGCGTTCCGGAGAGTTCCCGTACGAGGAGATGTCGACGGGTGACGTCAGACGTCCGCCCCCGTCGCGGGGAGCGACGGGGGCGGACCGGTGGGGCGCGGCGGGCCGGGGAGGGCGCCGCTCGCGGGTGCTACTCCTTCTCCGGCGCACCGATCGGCTTGCCGTCGGGCGCCACGGCGAACCAGGTGCCGCCCACGCCCTGTCCGTTGGTGTCGCCCGGGGCGGTGTCACCGCTGAAGGTGTAGATGGGCCAGCAGTTGACGGTCTGCTGCTTGGTCCCGTCCGGGCGGGTGAAGCTCATCAGCCCCTTCTTCTGCACCCCTTCCGTGTCGTTCGCCTCGACCGGCGCGACGGCCGGCCAGTTCTCCAGGCAGGCGCCGGTGCAGGCGGAGACCGGCTTGGGCCAGGCCTCGTCCTTCATGAAGCGGTAGACCGTCATGCCGTTCTTGTCGACGACGATCTCGCCGAGCTTGGGGTCCTTGCGGGTGGACAGTCCGGGCAGATCGGCGAGCGCGGCCTTCTTGCCGTCGGGGGCGAGGGCGTACCAGGTGCCGCCGACGCCCTGCCCCCTGGTCTCACCCGGGGCGACGTCCTTGGCGTAGCGGTAGGCGGGCCAGCCGCCGACGGTCAGCTGCCTGGTGCCGTCGGCGCGGGTGACCTCGCCGAGCAGGTTCTTGTCGATGCCCGCGCCGGCCGAGGCGTCGTCCGCGGGGACCGGGGGCCAGGCGGTGGCGCACTCGCCCTCGCAGTTGGACTTGGGGGGTTCGGCGGTGTCCTCGTCGAACCGGTAGAGGGTGCGGCCGTCGGCGTCGGTCAGGACCCGGCCGAGTTCCGCGTTCGCGGAGACGCCCAGCTTGCCGGCCGGGGCGGCCGGGGCTGCGGCGCCCTGCTGGCCCGTCGCCTCCGCACCGGCACCCGCCCCGGCGCCGTTGCCGATGCCCGTGCCGCCGTAGCCACCGGCCGCGGCCGTCGCGCCGACGTTCTGGCTGGCCGGCTGGGTTCCGCCGCCGTCCTGGCCGCACGCCGTCGTCAACGCCAGCACGACCACGGCACCCGCCGCGAGTGAGGCGCTCCGCCAGGAGGTCTTCATTGTCAACTCCCCATCATCACAAGGCTCTTGCAGTCACAGCGCCCTGCTGCGCCGCCGCTCGACAGGGGGTACGGGCGAAGGTGGGGGGTGCGTTCAACACACGGGCGGAATTCTTCCCGGACGGGACGGGTCCGTGCGACCTGTTCGAGGTAATTCGAATGCGCGACGGAACCGGCGTCCAAACCTGCGCAAGGCCGTTTCCCTCCTTCGGGTCATTCCTCCGGCGTCCCGGCATGTCGGTGCCGGGCAGGCCTCATGATCTCCGGCGTGCATGGATCCGAACCGACCCATTTCCCCGTGACCGCAAGGGTTTTCACCCTGACGGCGCTGACGTGGGCCCTCGTGGGCGCGCCGGCCGGCG
>NZ_MUND01000624.1:0-131 GCF_002154375.1 Streptomyces glaucescens
GCCCCAGAGCGTGACGCCGACCCCCGAGCCCGACGTCACCCTCCCGCCCCTCCTGCCCGGCCTCTTGCCCGGCCTGGGCATCGAGGCGGAGGACGCGGAGTAGCGGACCCGCATCAGGCGGTACGACGACG
>NZ_MUND01000624.1:217-1129 GCF_002154375.1 Streptomyces glaucescens
ACGACGTCAGAAGAACACCGACCGCCGCTGCACCAGCAGCTTGTAGAGCGTGTGCTGGATCTGCTCCCTGACCTGGTCCGTGAGGTTGAACATCAGCATCGGGTCCTCCGCCGCCTCGGGCGGGTAGCCGTCCGTCGGGATCGGCTCCCCGAACTGGATCGTCCACTTCGTCGGCAGCGGCACCGCGCCGAGCGGCCCGAGCCACGGGAAGGTCGGCGTGATCGGGAAGTACGGGAATCCCAGCAGCCGGGCGACCGTCTTCGCGTTGCCGATCATCGGATAGATCTCCTCCGCCCCGACGATCGAGCAGGGGATGATCGGCGCCCCGGCGCGCAGGGCCGTGGAGACGAACCCGCCGCGGCCGAAGCGCTGGAGCTTGTAGCGGTCGGCGAAGGGCTTGCCGAGGCCCTTGAAGCCCTCCGGCATCACCCCGACCAGCTCGCCCTGCTCCAGCAGCCGTGCCGCGTCCTCCGCGCACGCCAGGGTGTGCCCCAGCTTGCGGGCCAGCTCGTTGACGACCGGCAGCACGAAGACCAGGTCGGCGGCGAGCAGCCGCAGATGCCGCCCGGCGGGATGGTGGTCGTGGACGGCGACCTGCATCATCAGGCCGTCCAGCGGCAGCGTCCCGGAGTGGTTGGAGACGATCAGCGCCCCGCCCTCCGCCGGGATGTTGGACAGGCCCTTCACCTCGACCCGGAAGTACTTCTCGTACACCGGCCGCAGCAGCGACATCAGGACCTGGTCGGTCAGCTCCTCGTCGTAGCCGAAGTCGTCGACCTCGTAGTCCCCGGTGAGCCGGCGGCGCAGGAACGCCAGCCCGGCCGCGACCCGCCGCTCCAGATCGCTCGTCTCCGCGGGCCGCGGCGGCTGCTCCTCGGGGGCCACGGGGTCGTCCTCCCGCGGCGCCGTGGC
>NZ_MUND01000625.1 GCF_002154375.1 Streptomyces glaucescens
GCCCGGCCCGGTCCGGCAGATCGTGCGCCGGGCGGCACGCGGCGCCTACCGGCACGGCGTGCAGCGCGTGGCCCCCGTGATCCGGCGGATGGGCGAGCTGTGAACCGCGCGACATCACCCCAAGGAGCAGAACCCATGACCCACCCGCAGACGGGCCACGGCGCCACCGTGCGCCGGGTGCTCGCGGTGATCCCCGCGCGCGGCGGCTCCAAGGGCGTACCCGCGAAGAACCTCGCCCCGGTCGGCGGTGTCCCGCTGGTCGCCCGCGCGGTCCGCGAATGCCGGGCCGGCCGGCTCGTCACCGACGTCGTGGTCTCCACGGACGACCAGGCCATCGCCGCCGCCGCCCGCGCGGCCGGCGCCGAGGTCGTGCTGCGCCCCGCCGCCATCGCCGGGGACACCGCGACCTCCGAGGCGGCCGTCCTGCACGCCATGGACGCCCACGAGGCGCTGCACGGCGCCCCGGTCGACGTGGTGCTGCTGGTCCAGTGCACCAGCCCCTTCCTGACCCGGGAGGACGTCGACGGGGTCGCGGCGGCCGTCGTGGAGAACGGCGCCGACACGGCAGTCACCGTGGCGCCCTTCCACGGCTTCATCTGGCGGGACGGCGACGGCGCGGCCGCGGAGGAGGACGGCGGCCACGGCGTCAACCACGACAAGGCCTACCGCCCCCGCCGCCAGGACCGCCCCCAGGACCTGCTGGAGACCGGCGCCGCCTACGCCATGGACGCGCCCGGCTTCCGCCAGCACCAGCACCGGTTCTTCGGCCGCACGGAACTCGTGCGCACCGACCCCGCGCGCGTGCTGGAGATCGACGACCCGCACGACCTCGCCCGGGCCCGCGCCCTCGCGCCGCTCTTCGACGCGGAAGGGCCCGGCGCCCTCCCGACCGCCGCCGACATCGACGCGGTCGTCCTCGACTTCGACGGCACCCAGACCGACGACCGGGTGCTGATCGACTCCGACGGACGGGAGTTCGTCTCCGTGCACCGCGGCGACGGACTCGGCATCGCGGCCCTGCGCAAGGCGGGCCTGAAGCTGCTGATCCTGTCCACGGAACAGAACCCGGTCGTCGCCGCCCGGGCCCGGAAGCTGAAGCTCCCGGTCCTGCACGGCATCGACCGCAAGGACCTCGCGCTCAAGCAGTGGTGCGAGGAACAGGGCATCGCGCCGGAGCGCGTGCTCTACGTCGGCAACGACGTCAACGACCTGGGCTGCTTCGCCCTCGTCGGCTGGCCGGTCGCGGTCGCGAGCGCCCATGACGTCGTACGCGGCGCCGCACGCGCGGTCACCACCCTCCCCGGTGGCGACGGCGCGATCCGAGAGATCGCCGACTGGATCCTCGGACCCTCTCTCGACTCTCCCGCCCCCCTCACCAAGTAAGGAACGTTCCTGCCATGAGCACCAACTCCCGCCTGCGCACCCTCGGCTCCCGCGAGGTCGGCCCCGGCCGCCCCGTCTACATCACCGGCGAGATCGGCATCAACCACAACGGCGACCTCGAGAACGCCTTCAAGCTGATCGACGCCGCCGCCGAGGCCGGCTGCGACGCGGTCAAGTTCCAGAAGCGCACGCCGGAGATCTGCACCCCGCGCGACCAGTGGGACATCGAGCGCGACACCCCGTGGGGCCGGATGACCTACATCGACTACCGCCACCGCGTGGAGTTCGGCGAGGACGAGTACCGGCAGATCGACGAGTACTGCAAGGCCAGGAACATCGACTGGTTCGCCTCCCCGTGGGACACCGAGGCCGTCGCCTTCCTGGAGAAGTTCGACGTCCCCGCCCACAAGGTGGCCTCCGCCTCCCTCACCGACGACGAGCTGCTGCGCGAGCTGCGCGCCACCGGCCGCACGATCATCCTCTCCACCGGCATGTCCACCCCGAAGCAGATCCGCCACGCCGTCGAGGTCCTGGGCAGCGACAACATCCTCCTCTGCCACGCCACCTCCACCTACCCGGCCAAGGCCGAGGAGCTGAACCTCCGCGTGATCAACACGCTGGAGAAGGAGTACCCGAACGTCCCGATCGGCTACTCCGGCCACGAGACCGGCCTGCAGACCACCCTCGCCGCCGTCGCCCTCGGCGCCGTCTTCGTCGAGCGCCACATCACCCTCGACCGCGCCATGTGGGGCTCCGACCAGGCCGCCTCCGTCGAGCCGCAGGGCCTGCAGCGCCTCGTCCGCGACATCCGCACCATCGAGGCCTCCCTCGGTGACGGCGTGAAGAAGGTCTACGACTCCGAGCTGGCCCCGATGAAGAAGCTGCGCCGCGTCACCGGCGTGATCGCCGAGGCGGAGATCGCCGCGGCGGCGGGCGAGCCGGTGACCGTCTGACCCCCCACCCCTGCCACCCCTTACGACGGGACGGTCGTACGCCGATGAGCCCCCGCGCCGGGAAAGCCGGCCAGAACGCCGGTCCGGACACGTTCGACACCCTCGCCTTCGTCGAGAGTCCGGTGCAGCTGCTGAACGTGCTGGAGTGGGCGCACGCCCACGCACCCGGCGCGGGGCTCACCCTGGTGGTCCTGTCGCCCGTCGACCCCATGACCCGCGGCCAGCTGCGCCGGATGGCCGAGCTGGCCCGGCGGGAGGGCCACCAGGTCCGCTGGGAGGAGGCGCGCGGCGGCGCGCTGGCCCCCTTCCAGACGGTCGGCGGACTCACCGGGCCGCTGCGCCGCGCCCGCCGGATCGTCATGGGGGACCCCTTCTCCCGCTACGTCCAGCTGCTGCTGACCATCACCGGCGCACGCGACCTGGTCGTCGTCGACGACGGCACGGCCACGATGGAGTTCGTCACCCAGCTGGCCCGCGGCGAACGCCTGGTCCGCTGGCACCGCAAGGGCACCCGCCGCGGCCCGCGCGACCTCGTCTTCGCCCCGGTCTCCTCCTCGGCCCGCCGCCGCCTCACCCCGGCCGGTGACCGCCGGGTCGAGATCTTCTCCTCCATGCCCATCGAGGAGACCCCGGGCGGCGTGACCGTCCGGGCCAACGACTTCTCCTGGACCCGGGCCCGCTTCGGCCCACCCCGCATCACCCGGGGCGCCGACATGGTGGGCACCTCCCTCGTGGAGACCGGCGTCGTCGACGGCGACCGCTATCTGGCCGCCGTGCGCTCCCTCGCCCGCACCCACGGCGCCCTGCGCTACTTCGCCCACCGCCGCGAGAGCGCCGAGAAACTCCACCGGCTGGCCGTGGAGACCGGACTGGAGGTGGTCCGCCCCGATCTCCCGCTGGAGCTGATAGCCCGCAGGGGCCCGATCGGCCGTACGGTCCTCAGTTTTCCCTCCACGGTCGTCCACACCCTGCCCCTCGCCCTCGTCGGCACCGAGGTCCGGGTCGCGGTCTGCGACATCGACCCCGCCTGGCTCACCCGCACCGCCTCCCCGCGCGCCCAGGGCTTCCTGGACGGCGTCACCGGCACGGCCCGTGACGTGCACCGGCTGTCGGCGGTACGGGCCGTGTAGGGCGGGGGCGCTTACCTCCGGGGTAATCGCGGCGGTGCGGCTCCCCGGCTACGGTCGGCGGACCACCCGTTCGGACGAAGGAGGACCCGTGCCCGCCTACGGTCTCGCCCACCTGCGCAGCCGCCGGCACCACCCCGACGTCCTGGAGTACCTGCGCCGCATCCAGGACACCCTCGACCCGTTCCAGGGCCGCTTCGTCGCGCACGGCCCGCCGGCGGAGGTACTGGAGGGCAGCTGGCCCGGCAGCGTGGTGCTGATCGGGTTCCCGGACCTCGACACGGCCCGCGCCTGGTACGCCTCCCCCGCCTACCAGGCGATTCTCCGGCTGCGCACCGACCACATCCAGGGTGACGTCGTCCTGGTCGACGGCGTCGGACCGGCCTACGACCCCGCCGCGCGGGCGGAGAGACTGCGTGCGGAACTGCCGTAGTCGTGTTCCGGTAGGTGAACGGATAAGCGTGGGTGGGGGAGGGCGTGGTATCCGTGGAGAAGTGGGTGGGTCTTGCACCGGCCCGGACGCCCGTCACGGGCAGCCGAGCCGCGCGAGTTTACCCACCTCAACCGGTACCTATTCGTTCGGCGGCCAGGATTTCTTCCCCTAAGGGGTTGAACTTTTGTTGATCTCGGCACAGTTGGCCGTCCGGGCGTCCTACCCTTCAGAGGGTGAAGCAACTGATGTCACTGGAGTCCGAGGCCGATCTCTCCGAGGAAGCGATGCTCCCCGGCACCCTGCCGGAGCCGCTGCGCGCGGAACTCGTCGCGTTCCGCCGGGACCTGCACATGCACCCCGAGCTGGGCTTTCAGGAGTTCCGCACGACCAAGGCGATCAAGACCCGGCTGGAGCAGGCCGGCCTCAAGCCCCGGGTGCTCCCGAACGGCACCGGACTCGTCTGTGACATCGGCGCCGACGGCGGTCAGTGGAGCGGCGGCCCCGAGATGCTCGCCATGCGCGCCGACATCGACGCGCTGCCCATCCCCGACGCCAAGACCGAGTGCGCCTACCGCTCCACCGTGCCCGACCGCTGCCACGCCTGCGGCCACGACGTCCACACCACGGTGGTCCTCGGCGCCGGCCTCGTCCTCGCCGACCTGCACCAGCAGGGCCTGCTGCCGCGCCCCGTCCGGCTGCTCTTCCAGCCCGCCGAGGAGGTCCTGCCCGGCGGCGCCGCCGACGCCATCGAGAACGGCGGCGTCCTGGAGGGTGTGGCCCGGATCATCGCCGTGCACTGCGACCCCCGGGTCGACGCCGGACGCATCGGGCTGCGGCAAGGGCCCATCACCTCCGCCTGCGACCGGCTGGAGATCGCCCTCGACGGTCCCGGCGGTCACACCGCCCGCCCCCACCTGACGACCGACCTGGTCACCGCCACGGCGCGGGTCGTCACCGACGTCCCGGCCATCGTTGCCCGGCGCGTCGACGCGCGCAGCGGCCTCTCGGTCACCTGGGGCCGCATCGAATCCGGCCATGCCCCGAACGTCATCCCCCAGCACGCCGAGCTGTCCGGCACCGTCCGCTGCCTCGACCTGGAGGCCTGGCGGCTCGCACCGGACATCGTGCACGCCGCGATCGACGAGGTCGCCGGGCTGCACCGGGCCAAGTCCGAGATCAACTACGTCCGGGGCGTCCCGCCCGTCGTCAACGACCCGAACGTGACGGAACTGCTCCGCGACGCCATGACCGTCCGCCGCGGCCTGGACTCCGTCGAGGGCACCGAGCAGAGCCTCGGCGGCGAGGACTTCTCCTGGTACCTGGAGCACGTCCCCGGCGCCATGGCCCGCCTCGGCGTCCGCACCCCCGGTGAGCGCACCGTCCGCGACCTGCACCAGGGCGACTTCGACGTCGACGAGCACGCCATCACGGTCGGCGTGGAACTCTTCACGGCGGCGGCGCTTCTGAACACCGGCAGCTGACCGGCTCCGCCGACCGGGCCACCCCCTGAGGCCTCGGCTCCGCCTTCGCCGGTTCCTGGTGGTCACCCGCACCACCCGCGCGGCTCTCGTCGCCGAGTGCGGGTGGCCCCCCCGCCGGGCCCCTTCGCCGTCGGCGGCGAGCCCTGCGTGGGCGGTGAGGGCGGGGCACTGCGGCGACGGTGGCTGACACGGACGGGTAGCAGCCGCCGACGACGGACGCCCCCCACGGGGGCCACCCGCACCCGATCACGCACCGCACGGGTGGGAGCCCCGGGCAGCGACGGCGCAACCGAGCGGTCCATCCCGCTTGTGCCGGGCGCAGCCCCGATGCAGCCTGGATATGTCCTACAGCGCACCCTTCGATCCGGTGGTTCACCGGCACGTAACCGACCACCGGCACGAATGGATAACAGCCACGCGAAACCCCGTTCCCTGGAGTGTCTACGCGCGTTAATGTGCGCCGAACCGAGCACCCACTGCGGGGCTTTGGAGAATGGGGAACCTCAGATGCGTCGGATTTCCAAACTGACCCGCGTCGCGGTGGGGGTCGCGTCGCTCGCGCTCGCCGCCACGGCCTGCGGCGGTACCAGCGGCGGCAGCAACGGTGACGGTGACAAGAACCTCGGCCTCGCCATCGCGTACGACATCGGCGGCAAGGGCGACCAGTCCTTCAACGACGCCGCGTACGCCGGTCTGCAGAAGGCCAAGGGCGAGTTCGGGTACACGACCGCCGACATCGAGCCCACCGAGGGCGAGACCGACGCCGACAAGGAGCAGCGCCTGGCGTCGCTCGCCAAGCAGGGCTACAACCCGGTGATCGGCGTCGGCTTCGCCTACGGCCCCGCGATGGAGGCCGTGGCCAAGGACTACCCGGACACGACCTTCGGCATCGTCGACTCGGTCGTCGAGGGCGACAACGTCGCCTCCCTGGTCTTCGCCGAGGAGCAGGCCTCCTACCTGGCCGGTGTCGCCGCCGCCAAGGCCACGAAGACGAACACCGTCGGTTTCGTCGGCGGTGTGGACATCCCGCTGATCCACAAGTTCGAGGCCGGCTACAAGCAGGGTGTCGAGGACACCAGCGGCGGCAAGGTCAAGGTCATCTCGCAGTACCTGACCCAGACGGCCGAGGAGGGTGGCTTCTCCAGCCCGGACAAGGGCAAGGCCGCCGCGGAGGGCCAGATAGAGAAGAAGGCGGACGTCGTCTACCAGGCGGCCGGCCTGTCCGGCCAGGGCGTGATCGAGGCCGCCGCGAAGGCGAAGGTCTTCGCGATCGGCGTCGACTCCGACCAGTACCAGCAGGAAGCCCTCGCCTCCTACAAGGAGTACATCCTCACCTCGGCCCTGAAGGACGTCGGCGGCGCGGTCTACGCCCTCGCCAAGTCCGTGGAGGACGGCAAGCCGCTGGCCGGCACGCAGACCTTCGACCTGAAGGTGAACGGTGTCGGGCTGGCGGAGAGCAACCCGCAGTACGCGAAGATCGCGGGCCTGAAGGACGCCGTGGAGAAGGCCAAGGAAGGCATCACCGGCGGCCAGATCAAGGTCAGGACGGAGTAACGGCCCACGTCACGGCCGTACCGCCCACCTGAACGGGCGAACCCGGTCGTACCGACCCGAAGCGGGCGGGCGCCTCACGCGCCGCGCCCGCTTCGTCGTTTCCCGCGCAGGTCACCCACCGCCACCCCTTGTTTGCGGTCGGCAAGCCTTCGGCCGGGCGCCCGGTGGCGTTGGCCACGGGCGGATAACAAGGTGGACAGAAGGGGTTTTCAGGCAGGTCTACGCGCGTTAATCTGCGGCGAAGCCAGCGCCGATGCTGAACCTCTCGCGGCGCTTTGTACGACAGGAGCACCACACCATGCGCCGGGTATCCCGCATCGCGGTCGCAGGCGCAGCGACCGCCTCCCTCGCCCTCGCCCTGTCCGCCTGTGGCGGCACCTCGACCGAGGGCGGCTCGTCCTCCGACAGCGACAAGGGCCTCGCCATCGCCTACGACGTCGGCGGCAAGGGTGACCAGTCCTTCAACGACGCCGCGTACGCGGGCCTGGAGCAGGCGAAGAAGGAGTTCGGCTACGAGACGGCCGACATCGAGCCCACCGAGGGCGAGACGGACGCCGACAAGCAGCAGCGCCTGGAGTCGCTGGCCAAGCAGGGCTACAACCCGGTCGTGGGTGTCGGCTACGCGTACGCCGCCGCCGTCAAGGGCGCCGCGGAGAAGTACCCGGACACCACCTTCGGCATCGTCGACGACTCCACGGTCCAGTCGAAGAACGTCGCCGACCTGGTCTTCTCCGAGGAGGAGGCGTCCTACCTGGCCGGTGTCGCCGCCGCCAAGAGCACCAAGACCAACGTCGTCGGTTTCGTCGGCGGTGTGGACATCCCACTGATCCACAAGTTCCAGGCCGGCTTCGAGCAGGGCGTCAAGGACACCAACCCCAAGGTCAAGGTGCTCTCCCAGTACCTGACCCAGACGGCCGAGGAGGGTGGCTTCTCCAGCCCGGACAAGGGCAAGACGGCCGCCGAGGGCCAGATCGAGAAGAAGGCGGACGTCGTCTACGCGGCCGCCGGTCTGTCGGGCCAGGGTGTCATCGAGGCCGCCGCCGCCAACAAGGTGTGGGCGATCGGTGTCGACTCGGACCAGTACAAGCAGGAAGCCCTCGCCAAGTACAAGGACTTCATCCTCACCTCGGCGATGAAGGACGTCGCCAAGGCGGTCTACAACCTGGCGAAGTCGGTCGAGGACGGTAAGCCGCAGACCGGTATCGTTCGTGGCGATCTGAAGTCCGGCGAGGTGAGCCTGTCGAACTCCAACCCGAAGTTCGCGGGTGACGCCGACGTCCAGAAAGCCGTCGAGACCGCCAAGGAGAAGATCATCAGCGGCGACATCAAGGTCAAGAGCAGCTGATCATCCGCAACACCCTGAGCAGCGTGTAACCGCGGGGTTACGTCCGCTCGACGGGGTACGGGGAGGCCTGCTCCCCGTACCCCGTTGTCGCGGTGCGTCGGCCCCTTTGTATGCCGTAGGGGCGCTACGCGCGTAGACGACCCCCGTCCCCAGGAGAGTGCGCCATCAACGCGTCCAGCAGCCCTCCGGCCGGAGCGGCGGTCAACGGTCAGGCGACCGCCGTCGAACTCGCCGGGATCACCAAGCGATTCCCCGGAGTCGTGGCCAACCACGACATCCACCTCACCGTCCGCAAGGGCACCGTCCACGCCCTCGTCGGCGAGAACGGCGCCGGCAAGTCGACGCTGATGAAGATCCTCTACGGCATGCAGAAGCCGGACGAGGGCACCATCGCGATCGACGGCGAGCAGGTCTCCTTCTCGTCCCCCGCGGACGCCATCGTCCGCGGTATCGGCATGGTCCACCAGCACTTCATGCTGGCCGACAACCTGACCGTGCTGGAGAACGTGGTGCTGGGCAGCGAGAAGCTGTACGGCATCGGCGGCAAGGCCCGCCGCAAGATCAAGGAGATCTCCGAGCGCTACGGCCTCGACGTACACCCCGACCTCCTCGTCGAGGAGCTGGGTGTCGCCGCCCGCCAGCGCGTGGAGATCCTCAAGGTCCTCTACCGCGGCGCCCGCACCCTGATCCTCGACGAGCCGACCGCCGTGCTCGTGCCGCAGGAGGTCGACGCGCTCTTCGCCAACCTGCGCGAGCTGAAGGCCGAGGGCCTCTCCGTCATCTTCATCTCCCACAAGCTGGGCGAGGTCCTCTCGGTCGCCGACGACATCACCGTCATCCGGCGCGGCACGACGGTCGGCACGGCCGTCCCCGCCGAGACCACCCCGCGCCAGCTCGCCGAGATGATGGTCGGCAGCGAACTGCCCACCCCGGAGACCGCCGAGTCCACGGTCACCGACCGCCCGGTGCTCACCGTCGACAAGCTGCGCCTCGTGGCCCCCGGTGGCAAGGCGGTCCTGGACGACATCAGCTTCACCATCCACGCGGGCGAGGTCCTGGGCATCGCCGGCGTCGAGGGCAACGGCCAGACCGAGCTGGTCGACGCGCTGATCGGCCTCCGGCACGCCGACTCCGGCACCATCGCCCTGGAGGGCGAGGAGATCACCGCCTGGGCCACCCGCAAGCGCCGCGAGCAGGGCATCGGCTACATCCCCGAGGACCGCCACCGCCACGGCCTGCTCCTGGAGGCCCCCCTCTGGGAGAACCGCATCCTCGGCCACGTCACGGAGACGCCCAACGCCAAGGGCGTCTGGCTGGACCCGAAGGCGGCCCAGGCCGACACCCGCCGGATCGTGACGGAGTACGACGTCCGCACCCCCGGCATCGACGTCACCGCGGCCTCCCTGTCGGGCGGCAACCAGCAGAAGCTGATCGTCGGCCGCGAGATGAGCCACCACCCGAAGTTCCTGATCGCCGCCCACCCCACCCGCGGTGTGGACGTCGGCGCGCAGGCCGCGATCTGGGACCACATCCGTGAGGCCCGCCGCGAGGGTCTGGCCGTGCTGCTGATCTCCGCCGACCTGGACGAGCTGATCGGCCTGTCCGACACCCTGCGGGTGATCTACAACGGCAAGCTGGTCGCGGACGCCGACCCGGCGACGATCACCCCGGAGGAACTGGGCTCGGCCATGACGGGCGCCGCCACCGGCCACCTGGAACACGAAGAGACCCCCGAGACCGGCAAGGCCCCCGAGTCTCCGGAAGACGAGGCCCGCTGATGAAGAAGTTCGACAAGGAGCGCGTGCTCCTCGCGGTGGCCGGACCGGTCATCGCGCTCGCCGTGGCCTTCGCGCTCAGCGCCATCGTGCTGATCGCCTCCGGCAAGAACCCGGTCGAGCCGTTCTCCGTGATGTTCGAGCAGCTCAGCTTCTCGGACATCCAGGTCCGGATCATCAACCAGGCCACGCTGTACTACATCGCGGCTCTCGCGGTGGCCATCGGCTTCCGGATGAACCTGTTCAACATCGGCGTCGACGGCCAGTACCAGCTCGCCGCCATGATGGCCGCCATCGTCGGTGCCCACGCCAACCTGCCGGCCGCCCTCCAGGTACCGCTGCTGCTGCTCACCGCGATCCTCACCGGCGCCTTCTGGTCCGGCATCGCCGGTGTCCTGAAGGTCACCCGGGGCGTCAGCGAGGTCGTCGCGACGATCATGCTCAACGCGATCGCCACCTCCGTCATCGCCTACCTGTGGCTGCCGGACGTCTTCGGCGTCAAGGTCGGCAACAACAACACCACCGGCGAGATGTACGAGTCCGGCTGGATCCCCGGCATCGACCTCGGCAAGTCCGGCGAGATCTACGGCCTGGTCGTCCTCGCCGTCCTCCTCGGCATCGGCTACTGGGTCGTCCTCAACCGCACCCGCTTCGGCTTCGACCTGCGCGCCTCCGGCGCCTCCGAGACCGCCGCGGCGGCCAGCGGCGTCGACCCCAAGCGCATGGTCCTCACCGCGATGCTGATCTCCGGCGGCCTCGCCGGCCTCGCCGGTCTGCCCATCCTCATGGGCGACACCCACACGTACAGCCTGAACTTCCCCACCGGCATCGGCTTCCTCGGCATCGGCATCGCCCTGCTCGGCCGCAACAGCCCCGTCGGCATCGCCTTCGCCGCCCTGCTGTGGGCCTGGCTCGACAAGGCCTCGCCCGAGCTGGACTTCCACGGCTACGACAAGGAGATCGCGGTCATCATGCAGGGCCTGATCGTCCTCTCGGTCGTCGTCTCCTACGAGGCCGTCCGCGAGTGGGGCCTGCGCCGCCAGCAGCGCCGGGTCGGCGCGGAACTGGCCGCCGGTCACGTCCTCGGCGCCGACAACAACACGAAGGAGGCGGCAGGCCGATGACCACCGCGACCGACGTCAACCAGCCCACCCTCCAGCCCGCGGCGCCGACCGGCCGCCGGATGTCGTGGCCCGTCCTGCTGCTGGTCATCGCCGGAGCCCTGGCGCTGACCTCGCTCGTGCGGATCATCACCGGCGCCGACGGCATCACCAACGTCAGCCAGATGTCCACCGCCCTCCAGCTCGCCGTGCCGATCGGCCTCGCCGGTCTGGGCGGCCTGTGGGCCGAGCGCGCGGGCGTGGTGAACATCGGCCTCGAGGGCATGATGATCCTCGGCACCTGGTTCGGTGCCTGGGCCGGCTTCCAGTGGGGCCCGTGGACCGGTGTCCTGGTCGGCATCATCGGCGGCTGCCTCGGCGGCCTGCTGCACGCCTTCGTCACCGTCACCTTCAACGTCAACCACATCGTCTCCGGTGTGGCGATCAACATCCTCGCCCTCGGCGCCACCCGCTACCTGGCCCCCCTCGCCTTCGTGGGCCACCAGGGCGGCTCCGCCAAGCAGTCCCCGGCGGTCGAGCCCCTCGGCCACTTCACCGTGCCGGGCCTGTCCGACGGCCTCAGGGACCTCAACGAGAAGGGCTGGTTCCTGATCTCCGACATCGCCGGCCTGCTCGGCGGCCTGGTCACCAACGTGTCCTGGCTGACGCTGATCGCCGTCGCCCTGGTCCCCGCCACCTGGTGGATCCTGTGGCGGACCGCGTTCGGTCTGCGGCTGCGCTCCTGCGGCGAGAACCCGGTCGCGGCCGAGTCCCTCGGCGTGAACGTCTACAAGTACAAGTACCTCGCCGTGATCATCTCCGGCGGTCTGGCCGGCCTCGGCGGCGCCTTCCTCTCCATCGTCGCCAACCCGTTCTACCTGGAGGGCCAGGTCTCCGGCCGCGGCTTCATCGGCCTCGCGGCGATGATCTTCGGCAACTGGATGCCGGGCGGCCTCGCCCTCGGCGCCGGACTGTTCGGCTACACCGACAGCCTCAACCTGCGCGGCGGCTCCGAGAACGTCCACGCGCTGCTGCTGCTCGGCGCGCTGCTCCTGCTGATCGGCGCGATCTGGCTGGCGATCCGCAAGAAGTACGTGCACGCCGTGATCACCCTGGTGGTCGGCGCCCTCGTCTTCGCCTGGTACGCCGGCACCAACGAGGTCCCCAACCAGGTCGTCTCCGCCACGCCGTACGTCATCACGCTGGTCGTGCTCGCCCTGTCGGCGCAGCGGCTGCGGATGCCGAAGGCGGACGGGCTGCCGTACCGGAAGGGACAGGGCAAGTGACCGTCGACTGGGACGCCCTGCGGGAGCTGGCACGGGAGGCGATGTCCCACGCCTACGCCCCGTACTCGGGCTACCCGGTCGGTGTCGCCGCCCTCGTCGACGACGGCCGCACGGTCTCCGGCTGCAACGTGGAGAACGCCTCCTACGGCATCGGCCTGTGCGCCGAGTGCGGCCTCGTCTCCGAGCTGCAGCGCACCGGCGGCGGCCGGCTGACCCACTTCACCTGCGTCGACGGCAACGGCGACATCCTGGTCCCGTGCGGCCGGTGCCGGCAGCTGCTGTACGAGTTCGGCGGCCCGGACCTCCTGCTGGAGACCCCGGCCGGAATCCTCCGCCTCTCGGAGATGCTGCCCCAGGCCTTCGGCCCGGACCATCTCACCAAGTAACCCCCCTCCGCGGCCCCTCTGACCCGACACCCGATCAGAGGGGCCGCGCACTTCCCGGACACGTCCCGGACCATCGGAAGGAAAGCCAGGCATGGACGTCATCTCCGTCATCCGCACCAAGCGGGACCGCGGTGAACTCAGCGACGAGCAGATCGACTGGGTCATCGACGCGTACACCCGCGGGGAGGTCGCCGACGAGCAGATGTCCGCGCTCGCGATGGCGATCCTGCTCAACGGCATGAACCGCCGGGAGATCGCCCGCTGGACCGCCGCGATGATCGCGTCCGGCGAGCGCATGGACTTCTCGTCCCTGTCCCGCCCGACCGCCGACAAGCACTCCACCGGCGGCGTCGGCGACAAGATCACCCTGCCGCTGGCCCCCCTGGTCGCGGCCTGCGGCGCGGCCGTCCCCCAGCTCTCGGGCCGCGGCCTCGGCCACACCGGCGGCACCCTCGACAAGCTGGAGTCGATCCCCGGCTGGCGGGCCCTGCTCTCCAACGAGGAGATGCTGCACGTCCTGGACACCACGGGCGCGGTGATCTGCGCGGCGGGCGACGGCCTGGCCCCCGCGGACAAGAAGCTCTACGCCCTGCGCGACGTCACCGGCACGGTCGAGGCGATCCCGCTCATCGCCTCCTCGATCATGTCGAAGAAGATCGCCGAGGGCACCGGCTCCCTGGTCCTGGACGTGAAGGTCGGCTCCGGCGCCTTCATGAAGACGATCGAGGACGCCCGTGAGCTGGCCTCGACCATGGTGGGCCTCGGCACGGACAGCGGCGTGCGGACGGTCGCCCTCCTGACCGACATGTCCACCCCGCTCGGCCTCACCGCGGGCAACGCCCTGGAGGTCCGCGAGTCGGTCGAGGTCCTGGCCGGCGGCGGCCCCGCGGACGTCGTGGAGCTGACCATCGCCCTGGCCCGCGAAATGCTCGACGCGGCCGGCGTGCAGGACGCCGACCCGGCGAAGGCCCTGGCCGACGGCTCGGCGATGGACGTCTGGCGCCGCATGATCGCGGCCCAGGGCGGCGACCCGGACGCGCCCCTGCCGACCTCCCGCGAGCAGCACGTGGTGAAGGCGTCCGCCGCCGGCGTCCTGACCCGCCTGGACGCCTACGACATCGGCATCGCCGCCTGGCGCCTCGGCGCGGGCCGCGCCCGCAAGGAGGACCCGGTCCAGGCGGCGGCGGGCGTGGAGATGCACGCCAAGCCCGGCGACACGGTCACCGAGGGCCAGCCCCTCCTGACCCTCCACACGGACACCCCGGAGCGCTTCGAGTACGCGCTGGAAGCGGTCCAGGGCTCCTACGACATCGCCGCCCCCGGCACGGACTTCACCCCGTCCCCCGTGGTGCTGGAGCGTATCGCCTGACCTGCGGTTTCCTCATTCGGGTGAACGGGATCGGTGGACCACCACCGGTCCCGTTCGGCATGCTGGGATCGGTGACGCACCGATTGGAGACCGCCATGAGCGCACTCACCGTCAGCCACGACCCCGGGCAGGGCTGGGACGACCTCGTCCGGTTCTGGGCGGAGGAGGAATGGCCTGAGGGCAGCAAGGTGGAGATCATTGACGGAATCGTCACCGTGACACCTGCTCCCGCGTCCCGCCACAACCTGATCGCGGCTCGCATTCAGCGTCGCCTCTACTCGGTGCTTCCCGAGCACTTGGAGACGTCCCAGACCCAGGCTGTCGCCGTGCCGTCGCGGATGGGCATCTTCATTCCGGATCTGTTGGTGGCACCGGTGCGGGCATTCGAGGAAGCGGAATCCTGCATGTCAGCCGCCCTCGTCGAGCTCGTCGTCGAAGTCACCTCCCAGTCCAACGCCCGCCACGACCGCGTCAGCAAGCCCGCCGCCTACGCGATGGCCGGTATCCCGCTGTACCTCCTCGTCGACCGCTGGGCCCCTGGCGGCCCCACCGTGACGCTCTACGGCGAGCCGAAGGGCGAGGTCTACCGTGTCCTGAGCGCGGTCAAGTTCGGCGACCCGATCAAGCTGCCGGAACCGTTCGGCCTGACCCTCGACACCGGCGAGTTCCCCACCGACTGACCCGGACTCACCCCAGCACCGCCGCCACCACCACCAGCCCCGGCACCGACACCACCGTCGACAGCAGGATCGCCTCCCGCGCCAGCACCTCGCCCACCCGGTAGGTGCTCGCGTACGTGTACAGGTTCTGCGCGGCGGGCAGGGCCGACGTCACCACCACGTCCAGCAGTGCGGCGCCCCGCAGGCCGAAGACCCCCGCTGCCAGCGCCCAGGCGATCAGCGGCTGGGCGACGGTCTTGAGCCCCACCGCCAGCAGCACCGGCGCCCGCTCCCCGCCCCGCAGCGGCAGCGTGCTGCCCCGCAGGGAGATGCCGAAGGCGAGCAGCACCGCCGGGACCGACATGTTGCCGATCAGGGTCAGCGGGTCCATGACCGGCCCGGGCACGCGCACCCCCGCCGCCGACACCGCCACGCCCGCCAGCGAGCCCACCGCGATGGGGTTCCGCAACGGTGTGAGCAGCCGCTGCCACAGCGGGCGTTTCGACCCGCCCGTCGTCAGATCCAGGATCGTCACCGCGATCGGCGTCACCCCGACCAGCTGGAACAGCAGCACCGGCGCCACGAGTGAGGCATCGCCGAGGACGTACACCGCGATCGGGATGCCGAGGTTGCCGGAGTTGACGTAACCGGCGCACAGCGCGCCGATCGTCGTACGGCCCACCCCCCAGCGGCGGACGACACCGACCGCGACGAACGCCCCCGCCACCGCCGCCGTGCCGAGCGCGGTGACCAGCAGCCGTGTCGAGAAGACCACCGACAGGTCGGCGCCCGCGAGCGTGGTGAACAGCAGCGCCGGGGACGCCACGTGGAAGGCGAGCTTGGTCAGGACCTCGCGGCCCTGTCCGCCGAGGTAGCCGCGCCGGCCGATCGCATAGCCGACGCCGATCACCACCGCGATCACCGCGAAGCCGCTCAGCACCCCCTGCACGGCGCCCCCTCGGCGAGGCGGGCCAGGAGCGGCACACGGGCGAGGAGGGCGGACGGCGATGATCGTTGGGGCATGCAAGGAACCCTGGTGGCGGGGCCGCCCCCGGTCAATGTGATGCCCATGACGCCGGGCCCGCGATGAATTCCGCCCGCCCGCCCGGTCTACCGCACGTGGACGCCATGACACCCGCGGAACTCGTGCTGGCCGGCCCCGTCACCCGGGACGAGGTGAGGGGCCTGTGCGAGGACGTGCGCGTCCTGCTGGAGAGGGGTGGGGCGGCGGTGGTGGTGTGCGACGTGGGCGGGCTCGGGCCGCCGGGGCTCGGTGTGGTCGATCTGCTGGCCCGGCTCCAGCTGGCCGCCCGGCGCGCCGGGGGCCGGATCCGGCTGCGGGACCCGGATCCGGCGCTGCACGCCCTACTCGACCTGGTCGGCCTCCGCTTCGAGGTGGAGGGGCAGCCCGAACAGCGGGAACCAGCGCTTGGTGTCCAGGA
>NZ_MUND01000626.1 GCF_002154375.1 Streptomyces glaucescens
GGTGGAAGAGCCCGATGGTCAGGTCGGGGCGGTCGGCCTTGAGGAGGGCGGGCACGAGCCAGAGGTTGTAGTCGTGGAGCCAGACCGTGGCGCCCTGTTTCGCGAGGGAGGCGACGTGGCGGGCGAAATCGGTGTTGACGGCCTCGTAGTCGGCCCAGTGCGCGGTCTGGTGCCGGATGAGGCCGGGTTGGGACATGAGGGCCGGCCACAGAGTCTCTTTGCACGTGTGGTGGAAGTAGCCGGCCCACCGGTCGGGTGGCAGCGGCAGCGGGGAGAGGGTCGGGCCGGCGGCCGATCGGGGCGGAGGCTGGGGTGGTACTTCGCCGATGTGGGCGGCGGCCCACACGGCGCCCAGGCGCTTGTCGGTCAGGGCGGCTTGCAGGGTCGGCAGGATGCCGTTGGGGCTTGCGGGTGCCTGCCAGGCGCCGTCAGCCCAGCATACGGGCGGGCGGTGATAGCCGATCACCACCGAGCGTCTCGTGGACCAGCCGAGACGTTCCAGCCCTTCGAGCACGGCGGCGGCGCCGTCCAGGGCCGAGTGGTGGACTCGGTCATCGGCTGGAGCCTGCTCGATCAGGGCAGATTCGGCATTGGCGACCACGACCGCGTGCGTGCCCAGGCGGAACAGCGAGAGGTCGTTGAGGGAGCCTCCGGCCGCGAGCGTCGCCTGGCGGGGCCAGCGACGCGCGTGGGCGAGCAGGCGCAGCGCAGTTCCCTTGTCGGACCGGGGCGGCAGGACGTCGAAGTATCTCTCGGAGGCGTAGGACCAGGAGCATCCCAGCGCTCCCGCTGCCCTGATCAACCCATCGGACAGGTCTTCGGGGGCCAGGTAGAACGAACAGCGGCCTTCCTGGGCTACCTGCTCCTGGTACACCAGGTAGGGGAACCGCTTCAGTGCCGCCCGGACCCGTGCGGTACCGGGCCATCCGGTGCGCAGCCGCGCCTCCAGGGCGTGGTCGTGCGCCATCCGCTCGGCATCGATGACGCTGGCTCCGACGTCAGCGATGATCCACTGCGGGCGCGGCAGCACGGTTGCCACCACGCGGCGGACTCACTCCCGACGGGCGGCGGTTCCTGGCGTTCGGCGCTGGGTTCCGGGCCGCCCGAAGACCGCTCAGCACCCCTTGACCAGGTCGGGTGCGGCTCCGGTTCGGGCTGCCGGGCGCTGCTGGCGTACGTCATGACAAGGCTCCTCACACAGGTGGCGCAGGGTCCGGATGGAATCCCCTCGTCACTTGCCAGAGGTGTGGCGAAGGCCGACAGTGCAAAACGCTCCCCTGAGCGCCGTTACCGAGCCGTGGTCGTGAGGCGGTGCAGCGTGTCCTGTGACATCGGATCTGGGCCGGTTGCCAGGGAAGTCGGATGGCCAGGCATGATCGGGGTATGGGCATGGCGGATCAGCTGACACGGGCTGCAGGGAACGGCGACGTGAGTGTGGTGGCACAGTTGTTGGCGGCCGGTGCCGAGGCGGATGCCCCGAGCAGGGCTGGGCGTACCGCACTGGATCTCGCGGTGCATGCGGGGCACACCGACACTGTTCGTGTGCTCCTTGCCGCGGGAGCCGACCCGGGGCAGCAGGCAGGTGAGTACGGCGAGTCGACGCCGCTGTGCCTGGCAGCGATGCACGGGCACACCGCAGTGGCGGGGGTCCTTCTCGATACCGGCGCCCCCACCGGTGCCCAGGGCAGGCTGGGTCACGTACCGCTGGTGCTGGCAGCGACGGCCGTGGAGCCGGGCCACCCGCAGACCGTGGACTTGCTGCTACGCCATGGAGCGGACATCAACGGGGTGATGAAGGACAGGACCCCCCTTGAGTGGACGGCCGCCTTCGGGCAGGTGGACATGGTGCGGCACCTGCTCGCCCGGGGTGCGACACCGACAGCGAAGGCGCTGAACGAGGTCCGCGACGGTGCGAAGCGGTCTCCGAAGGCCGCGGGGAAGTACGCGCTCATCGTCGAAGCCCTGTACGCCGCGGGTCTCCAGGGCTGAAGCAGTAGTACGACTGGCGCAGCAGCTCGCGGGCCGTGTCGGCATCCTCCGCCGACTGGAGGCCGTCGGCGTGGGCCAGGCTCTCGGTCTGGAGGCTCACCGTGCCTGACAGCCGTCGGTGAGCAGCTGGTCTGTCGACTGCGCTGTCTGGTGGAGCAGGTCGACATGGTGGAGTCTTCGCCCTGCCGCTGCGCAGGGAGGCCCTGGGACCGCGAGTTGCTCGGTCCTCAAGGCTTGGTCCGGGTATCAGTGTTGGTGTACTGGGCGGCGTACTCCTCGCTGGGCGGGACGACGGTGATGACGTCGATCAGCGCACCGTCCGGGGCGGCGATGACGAAGTGGCGCTGGCCGAACTCTTCCGTACGCAGTGGCAGTACTTCGGACAGGCCTGCCTCAGCAACGCGCCGCTGGTGCTCGGAGTCCACGTCGTCCACCTCGAAGTTCAGCAGCAAGCCGCCCTGGAGCGCGGCCCGGTGGCCGTCGGGGACGGTCGGGTGGGTGTGGTCGAGGAGGGCCAGCTCGTACTGCGGGGCGTCGGGGCGGCGCAGGCTGATGTACCAGGCCGCCTCGAAGGTCACCTCGAACCCGAGGTGGCGGGTGTAGAAGTCGCGGGAGGCCGCGACGTCCCGGTGGCGAGCACCGGGTAGGAGCCGCGGAGCTTGGTCATGGGCGTGGTCGTGCGTTCGTTCGTCATGAGAGAGGTCCTCCGGCTTCACTTCGCATACCCGAGGTATGTGAATCGTGGCGTTAGCACACCCTCGGTACGCGAAATGGGAAGGGCGGTGCGCTATGGGGGTCAGCCGGGCGGAGCAGCGGGCGGCCACACGGCACGCGCTGCCGGCCGAGGGGCGGCGGCGGTTCGCCGGCAACGCGGTACCAGGACGACGGAGCACGACGACTGTCGCCGCCTGCCCGACCACGGCGAGGCCCCCTGCCCGACACGCGTGTGGTCCGCGTGCGAGTCGGCCTCGCAGCCCACGCCCGTACGTCGGTCACGCTGGTCGTCCACGTGGGCGGCGGCGCCAGCGGCGCGGACGCGTACTCGCTGTCTGCGAAGCAGGGTCATCCGTCGGCGGCTGTGGCGACCGACGGGTGCAACACCCGCAAGGAGGTCATCCCGGCCGAAGCCGTCGAGGCACCCCAGGTAGCGGCCGGCGCCGCTCGTGGACCGTTTCCGTCGGCTTCTGACCACCGAGAACAAGGTCATGCGGCCTACGTGAACCGTCCTGTGGGCTGATGCCCGGCGACGCCGTGAGGGGCCCGGAAACGCATCCCGGGCCCCTCACAGTCCGTGGCGCGGAGGACCGCGCGGTATGGGTACGCGAGGGCCGGGGGCTCGTGGTCTCCCGGCCCTCGCGTGTCTCGGGTGCTACTTGAGCACGCCCGCCCCCGTCGTCGTCGCCAGCGACGTCGGCAGGTTGCTCGCCGAGGCCTCCAGGCCCGTCGTGAGGGTCGGAGTCCAGTTGACCGTGGTCTTCAGGTCCTTGGACGAGGCGGCGTTGTAGGCGGCGACGAGGTCGGTCACCGTGCCGTTGACGAGGTTGCCGGAGCCCTTGACCGAGCCGGTTCCGTCACCGCTGAGGAGCTTGGCGGCCTTCGCGCCGGACGGCAGCTTCCAATAGTTGTTCTCCGCGACCACCTGGGCCTTGGCACGGGAGTTGATGCTGTACTGCGGCGTGTACCCGTTGAGGGGCGTGACGTCGTAGTAGTTGTTGTAGATGTGGATCTGGCCGATGCGGGCCAGCGGGGCGCGCTGCATGATGCCCTTCCACACGTTGTGGTGGATGGAGACGCGCAGCCTGCCGACGCTGTCGGTGTCGCTGCTGCCGATCAGCATCGTCTTGTCGTGGTTGGTGAACTGGTTGCGCGAGACGGTCACCAGGTCGGATCCCTTGGTGATGTCGAGGGCGCCGTCATGGATCTGGTACTCGCGGCCGAAGTACTTCGGGTTGGCGCTGTCGAAGTGCGGTGCGTCGGTGAACGTGTTGTGGTCCGCCCACACGTGGGTCGCGCCGCGCAGGGACACCGAGTCGTAGTTGGAGTTCCAGTTGCCGTCGTCGCCGTCGGTCGGGTCCCACTGCGGGAAGCAGTCCTCGGTGGCGGCGAAGGTCAGGTTGCGGACGATGACGTTGTCCACGTTCTGGATCTGGAGCATGGCCCCGGTGAGGCCCGCGTTCGTGCCGGGGACGCCTACGATTGTCGTGTTGGCGGGGACCTTGAAGACGATGTTCTTGCCCTGCTTGGCCTGGGCGGCGGCGCGCGCCGTCTCCTGGGTGCCGGAGGGCAGCTTGGAGCGGCCGTAGGTGGCCGGGTCGTAGGCCTTGAGGTAGGCCGACAGCGAGTAGCCGGTACCGAGGGCGTAGTCGGCGCAGGTCAGCTTCTTGCCGCTGTCATCGGTGTTGGCGTCGATCATGCCGTTGATCTTGATGATGCGGGGCGTGGTGTCGGAGACCGAGCCCAGCGCCTTCACGAGCTGCGCACGGCTGGAGACGGTGAAGGTGTGGGCGGCGTCGGCCTTCGAGCCACCGGTGGTCCCCGTACCGGAGGACGCCCAGCCGTCCTTCGCTGCGAGCGTCTGGTGGTACAGGTCGACGGTCCCGGCGTTGGCGTTCATCACGACAACACCAGCGCCGGTGCCTGCGGCCACGACGGCCGCGCAGACGACGGCGGCACGACGGGAGCGGAGGGACCGGCGGTGGGAACGAGCAGCCACGGGGCTTCCTTACGAGGGGGGAGGAAAGGGATTACGTCCTGTCAGTGGCCGCCCGCCTGCGAAGGGTTGCCGCGTGCGGGAATTTTTTTCTCCGCTTTCCCGCCACGCGATGTCGTCCGAGTCCGCCTCCACGTCGCCTCACCCGATCTGCTCACCTCCAGCGCACTGCGGAAAGAGCTGGGCTGACGGCTGGAACCTCTCACTTCATGGTCGGCCGGCCGGACCTGCTGGCCTGTACGACGGGGCTCTCCCAGCGACGGACGAGTGACGCAACACCGCCGGGGATGCGGGCAAGGTCATCGAAGGTGCTGACGATGGCGATTGCCTGGCCCGTCGTCATCTGATCGACGATGTGCTGCGCCTTGCCGTGTGACGCCGTGAAGTGAATGAAGAAGCACTGGGACAGGGGCGCCGGGCGGCCGCGCCATCCCGGAATAGCGGGGCTCTCGTCGGGGACCTCGTACGGGGTGTACGGGGCTGGGCACTCACCGTCCGCCAGGAGGTGCATCCCGACCAATTCGATCGGCTGCGAGAACTCGTGGAATGGATCGCCGCGAGGACCAGCACCTGCGGAACCATCGGCTATCTGCGCTTCCTTGAGCATGACATTCCCGATGTACTCATCGCCGACCCCGCCACCGGAACCGCCCAGCGTCTTCCCTTGATGCCCGGGTCCGCGGCAGAAGACGTCATCCCCGACCCCTGGGGGTAGGTGGGCTTCGCCACTATGCGACGACGGCACGCTCCGGTTGGCTCCACTCTTGCCCTTCCACCACCTCAGGGACGCCCCTGCCCCGTGCGTGCCGCCCTCTTGTCCGCCCCTCCGGTGACGCAGGCTGGCTGACCATCCCGAGCGCGGGAGCCAGGCCGAGGATGCCGGGCCTGTAGCGGTTCCGCGCGCGGTCCAGAGCCGCTTACGGACGGTGGAGTTTCTCGTCGCGGTCGTCGAGCGTCCGCTGGCGAGCTGGGGCGAGCGGGCGGGCTGTCCGCGCTGGCGGGCGGTCCCGTGCGGTGGGCGGCCCGTCTCACGCCGCGCGGCCGCGATGTTCTCGCCTACGCCCGCCACCGCCCCCGCCTTTCCAGCATCGACCCGGCGCCAGGTCAGCAGCTGGTCGCAGTACGACCCACGAGCCCGGCCCGCCCGGGGCCCAGCTGCGCATCTACCTCGACCTGCGCCAAGAACCCGGCACCCGCACCAGACGCCGGACCGCCCGGCGCAAAGGCCGGCCCCGCCGGGGGGCGGTCGGTCTCATGACCGTCCTCCGTCGCGTACACCGCCCACCCCCGCGGGCCCTACGAAGGGTGGTTCTTGCGGTCCTGGTGGCGATATACCGCCTTCACAGCGGTAAGCCACTCGGGGATGTACCGCGCCATGTCAGCCGTTGGAACGTAAAGCACCGTCTCGTGTCAGGGGTTAACTACCGTCAAAAGCCAGAGGCCTGCGCGAACATGGCTCTCCTGGCGAGCGGCCACTGCCACGAGCTCACTGACATGAAGCCACACATCGCACATACTGTTCTGACGAACCGTCAGTCGCCACCCGCAAATTTCATCCGTCGCCCATAAAAAAGCTGACAGCCCCTCGGGAACCCGGCCGAAAACACAAAACACCCGGAACAAACCGCCTCGAAGGCGCTCCACCACACTCCGGATTCTCGTTGTTCGCGAGATCCTGGTGGGCACGGATACCCCGGATTGGGCACTGGGGACGGCGCGAGGCGGGACCTCCTTGACCACCCCGCTAACCCGCCGCGAGGGGAGGGCGGTCGGGCCGAGGAGTCGCCCTCTCGGGCGGCGGGATCTCCGTGCCGCGGGCATTGCGGACGGCGAGCCTGCCCAACCGTAGGTTCTCAGGCCCCGCCTCTCACCCCTCCCCCGCT
>NZ_MUND01000627.1 GCF_002154375.1 Streptomyces glaucescens
AGGTCGCCGGTGACGCGGTAGTCGTCGCCGCCCAGGGACTCCGCCCCGGTGGAGCGGAACGTCATCGCCGGGAACTCGTCGGTCTTGAAGAAGTCGGCGCTCCTGAGGTGACCGTCGCGGTCGGCGTTGCCGGTGTCGATGCTGTCCATCTTGACGTCGATGGACGCGCTGGACCTCGACGGATCGGCGCCGTCGAGGTGCAGCGAGCCGCTGAAGTCGAGGAACTTGCCCTTGACGTTGGTGACCATGGCGTGGCGGGCGGTGAAGCCGATGGTCGTGTGGGCGGCGTCGATGGTGTAGTCGCCGGTCAGGGTGGCCAGGTCCAGGGTCATGGCGTTCTCCTCGGGTCGGAACGTTTAATGTTCAACTAGGTGAACACGGCCCACCGTAGACCTATTCCGTTCAGCTTTCAACATCTTCGGCGGGACGTCGCGATTGGATCACCGCGCGAGTGGTACCCGGCCCCCGTGCTGTCGGTCGCCGTCCTGGTCGAGCTGATACGGGGCGACACCTCGGGCGGCCACGTCAAATGCTGGGAGCGCTTCGCGGAGAGCGCGGCCCGGCTGCCCGCCCCCGCGCCCGCCCTCGACCTCACCGTCTACTTCCTCGGCACCCGCGAACACGTCGAGGCGCTCTCGCCCCGCGTCCGCCTCGTGATGCTCCGCCC
>NZ_MUND01000628.1 GCF_002154375.1 Streptomyces glaucescens
GTGACCGGCCGGCCGGTCACGGTGGGTGCGTCGGCAGGCCCGCTCTCGGACGAGGTCGAGCCAGGCTCCACGGCGCCGGGTGTCGAGGCCGACCCAGGCACCCCGGGTGTCCGGCGGCCCCGCGAACCACCGCTCCCAGATGGGCCGGGCGTATTCGGGAACGGGCGTGAAGAGCTCTCCGTCGAGCTCCAGGTCGATCAGATCCGTCCCGTAGAACGATGGGCGCCAGGCGCTGACTCTGGCCCAGAGCAGGCGTTCGGTGAGCGGCTCGCCCTGGTCGTCCTGTATCTCCAGGGCGGCCTGCTCCAGGTCCAGCGCCCGCCGGCTGCCCTTCATCAGTGCCACCCGCAGTTGATCATCCTGGGTGAGCCCCCGCAGGACGAGCGGGGGCGCCGACTGCTTGGGCGGCAGGACACGGGCGAATTCTCGGCAGGAGCCCAGCCAGCGGTGCCCGTCGTGCACGCGAACTCGGCCCCTGTGTCCCTCGGGTGGGCCTTCGGAGTTGCCTAGGCCGGTGAGTACGAGACTGTCTGTCCCCAGGGGCTGGCCTACGCTCTCCGCGTCCTCCAGCAGCCAGGGATCGAGCGTGTCGTCGTCCGGCACCAGCCACACTCGGTCGCCGACCCAACCGCGCACTTCTGCCTGTGGAACCCAGCCGAACAGCTCGTGGGTCCCCCGCTGGGGCTCCCCGAACAGCCCTTCCACCTCGGCGCAGACGCCCCAGACATGCCCGTGCTCCTCATCAGCCAGGGTGTACCGCGCGCGCCTGCGATGGCCCTCGTCTTCATGCACGGTGGGAATCATGCCGGGACCAGGTTTCCATGGCGAAGGCATGTCCCGCGTGGTCGGTCGCGATGCCTCGAGGCAGCTGGTCATTGACCACCCGTACTGGGCGCGCGGCACGGCAGTCAACAGATGGTGCAGCGTGACGGCCAAGACGTCGGTCGCGGCGTCCAGCAGGACGAGGACCGCGCGCGCCGCGGCCAGGCTGAGCACCGCCTTGATCCAGACGGCGATCTCATGCCATCCGGCGTTCCGGGCCTGGACCTCCCCCCGCCGCTGGTAGAGGAAGCCGCCTTCCTCCCAGGACTGCCGCCATGCGGTGCGCCGTCCGGCGCTCGGCAGGGAAGTGCCGATCCCAGCAGGCGTTGGAGAACCTGAACCCCTGGAGGGATCTGTGTGCACAGAGGCCGAGCAAGGCCGCGCATTTCGGGAGGTCGCCCTCCAGCAGCCGCGTGGTCGTCCGGCGGCCCGCGCCCTCGCAAGTCCCGCTCAGAGGGAAGCCCTTACGGTTCCGGGCAGGCACAGAGTGTCCCAGTTATGGAGGTACACCCCATCGCGCCCTGAGTTACAGACAGCGTAAGGGTCACCGGGGAGTACGAACTCCGGCCAGAGGCCACGCAAGGCGTCGAAGATTGTTCTCCGTTCGTGAGGTGATCGTTTCCCAGCGTGGCAGCTGCTGTGGATGATGGTGCCGTGACGAGCGTCAGGGATGATCATGTGAAGGTCCATTTCAGGCTGGAGGTGGACGAGGACGGCTGGCCGCCGGCAAGCGTGGAGAGCTTGTGGGCAGTGGACCTCGGCGACGGGACCGTGCGCCTGGACAACACTCCCTGGTTCGTACGCGGAGTCGCCAGCGACGACATCATCCGGGTGGAGGTCGACGAGGAAGGAGCCCGCTGGGCCGGTGAGACGGTGCGGGCTTCGGAGAACTGCACCATTCGGCTGCTCGTCCTGAAGGACGGCGGCTCATGTGCCGCGCGGCAGACCGTGCTGGAGACGTTTCACCGTCTGGGCACGACCGGTGAGGGGATCGAGCAATTCCGGATGGTGGCACTCGATGTCCCACCAGATGCCGACCTGCCTCGGATACGGAGGCTCCTGGAGCACGGCGACGCCAAAGGATGGTGGCACTGGGAGGAAGGTTGTGTCACCGCGGCCTGGCGGGCCACGGCAACGAAGTGACCCCTGCAGGCATGACGGCAGTACGGAGGGCTACGAGATGACCATCTTCCGCTGCGTCGGCTGTCGACAGCCCCTGACGGACGAAGTGGAGTCCGGAGAGCCGGTGCAGGGGCCGGAGCGGCCGGCCGGCCACGCGATTGCCTCCCCTCGGATGGCTGCGGGGACCTTCAAGGTCAGTTTCGATGCCAGGCTGCTGATTGTGCATCCGGATGATCTTCCGGGGTCGCGCGGCACCCTGATGCACGGCGTCTTGCCGGTTGCTGCGGGCCTGCGGGCCTTCCGGCCTGGACGGCCCCAACCTTGTCTGCAGTGGCTGCGGTGCCGAAGTGGCGACCAAGGAGTCGGACTGCTGGACCGACAATTATGTCGCGCTGATCGCTGCCGCCATTACTGACGAGCCCACAGCGTCATAGACGTGTCCGCGGTCGCTGCGCGGTCTCGCCCCTGCGGAACGCGCCACGGTCATCACCGCCCTGCCCGCCTACGAGGCCCGCATTGGAGCAGGCGGGCGACCAGCATCGGAACGCACAGCCGTGTTAGCGGGCTCGACGGAGTCGGTATAGCGCGGCCTGCTGCCACAGCCGCTCTCGCTCTCACCAGCATTTTCCCGTGGCTCTGTTCATGAGAACGGGCTCTGGCTCAACTTCTGTGATGCGTGCACGCTGAGTAATGAGGTGGGGAAGGTAGCTCCGGCTGGTTAGGCTCCGAGATATGAGCGGACCGGTGTTGGTGATCGAGTTGGCGGAGGCCGTCCCCCGCGCGGTGATTCAGCGGCTCCGCGACCTTCTGGTTCGCTCCTCGGCACGGCTCGAGGAGAAGCGGGTTGGCGAGTACGACCTGAACATTCGCGTGGAGAGCCTCGGCCTTTCGGAGACCGGGGGCGTCGGCGGAAGCCGGCCTGTCCTGGTCTCCGTCATGGGGCCCGGCATCGGTGACGAGTCCGTATTCGAGGCCGAGCACGCCGATGAAGTCGATCAGGAGTCTCTTATCGGCTTCACGCCGACCCACGCCGTCAATGTCGTCGCCTTCTGCAACCGTCCAGTCGACCACGCCGTCGCGGCCCTGCTGTCCGCCGCCGTTATGGACGTGGTCGATGGAGTCGTCAACGCCGAACTAAGGGAGGACCAAGTGCCATTGGTGGCCGGCCTTCCCGGCGTCATCGCCACGACGACCGGTCCATGGCCTGCCGCGTACGGTTCGGCGGAGTTCCTCAGAGCCTGGGCTCAGCAGCCTGGCTTCCGGTTGCTGAAGTAGCCGGAACTCGGCCAGCCAGCTCAGGCGAGTAGTACTCGCTTGCGTAACAGCATGAAGCCCGCGCGGCCGAACATCTGGCGCTTGAGCATCTTGATCCGGTTGACGTGTCCTTCGACGACGCCAGAACTCCACGGCAGAGTGAGGCCGGCGATGACGGCGTCGCGGTCGCGGTCGATGCCCGCGGCGAGGGTGTGGAGGCTGGGCAGGTCGTCCTGCCGGACGGCGTCGAGCCAGTCGGGCAGGCGCTCGCCCTGGCGCTCGGTGAGCATGGTCGCGAAGGATCGGACGTGCCCGGTGAGGGCGTCGAGTTCGGAGCAGTGCGGCCGCAGCCGCCGACGCCGTACGCGCATACGCCGCCCGCGCCCGGGCCAGCGCCGACCAGTTCGCCAGCGTCCTGGAAGATACCACGCCGACGGGGCTCGTCAAAGGGGGTCTGGTCGGCGGTTCTGGTTCGCCCAGCACAACGTAGGCGAAGCCCAGAGGGCCGAAGCCGCACCGCACGTCAGACCATGCACTCTGCGGACCAGGCCGTGAACTGCGCGAAGCAGTTGGACGCCTGCAGCCCCGAGCTCAGGAGCCCGGGGCTGCAGCGGCCAGGCTTTGGGCCGGGCTGTGTTGCCAGTGTGTGGTCGAGCGCCTGGGTCAGTCGGTCATGCTGCCCATCTTCCAGACGGTCATGGATCTGACGGTGCTGCCGTCGCCGAAGAGCCGCAGGCCGAGGGAGTCCTGACGGTACGGGTAGGCGCGCGTGGTGATCGACTTGTGCGAGTTGGCGTAGGCCTCGATCACCGAGCGGTCGACGAACACCTCCAGCGTCAGCTGTCCGTTCGAGAGTGCCAGCGGCCCCTTGTGGACGCCGACATTCGGCTCGGCGCTGGAGTTGTTCCCGGACCTGGAGCGGTCCACTCCCAGTTGCGCGGCGGCCGTGTCGTAGAAGAGGCGGGTGCTCTCTTCGTCTCCCGGGCTGCGCAGGACGTCGAGACCGAACGTGCCGGCGGTGCCGCGTTCGAGCGTGACCTTGATGTGCAGCATGTCGCCCTTGACGTGGGTCAGGCGCTCGTTGACGGCCGCGATGGACGTGGGAGTGGTGATGTCGACGAGGGGTTCTCCGTCGTGGAGGCGTGAGATTTCTTCGACGGGACGGAATCCGAGGTCGCCGTCGGGCCGCATGGACAGCTCGACGGGCAGGCCGGCGTTGTGCGCCCAGCCGGCGTCGTAGTGGGCGCGCTCGGTGCGTCGGTCCTGCGCGATGCTGAAGACGAGCGAGCGTCCCTTGTCGTCCACCATGCCGCTGGGGCCGGTGAAGTGCTCGCCGTAGTCCATCAGCTTCGGCTCCGTGGTGTCCGGTGTCCAGCGGCGGGCCTGAGCGTCCCAGGTGCCGACCCAGTAGTAGACGTACTTGCTGCTGTACTCGCCGGGGCCGGCGGGGAAGGCCGGGTTGATGAGCAGGGCTCGGCGTTCGCGGCCCTGGGCGTCCTTGCCGATCGGCAGGAAGGTGGGCAGTTCCCAGACCTGGCCGGTCTTGGGGTAGGCCGCCACGTCGCCGACCATGAGCGGTCCGGAGTACGTCCAGTCGGTGAGGTTCCTGGATGTGTAGAGCAGGGCCGTGCCGCCGATGTCGCGGCCGTCGGTGGCCTGGACGCCGGAGCCCATCAGCTGGAACCAGGTGTCGCCCTCCTGCCACACGAACGGGTCGCGGAAGTCGCCGAAGCGGACCTTGCGCCCGGCGCCGACGTCGAGGTCGGCGGTCTGGCTGGTGACGAGGGTGGGGTGCATCTTCCACTCGACCAGGTCGCTGTCGCCGGGGTCGACGGGGCGGGCGAGGCCGGTGGCCTGGTTGGGACGCTGGGAGTCGTTGCCCGCGGTGAACAGCAGGACGGGCACGCCGTTCTCGTCGTAGGCGGCGTCGCCGGACCAGACCCCGTCGGGGGCCACGCTGTCCTCGGTGGGCGCGAGTGCGACGGGCAGGTCGCGCCAGTGCACCAGGTCCTCGCTCACCGCGTGGCCCCAGGCGATGTTGTGCCAGTAGGGGCCGTGGGAGTTGTGCTGGTAGAAGAGGTGGTACTTGCCCTTGTACTGGATGGGGGCGTGGGGTTCGTTCATCCAGTGGTTCGGGGCGGTGAAGTGGTAGCCGGGACGGTACCGGTCACCGTCGTACCGGGAGCGGTCCATTTCCATCTGGGCCTTGGGGGTGGTGCCGCCAGCGAAGGTCTGCACGTCCTTCTGGTGGCCGGCCGTGACCGACGCCGGGATGAGGGCGCTGTTGTGGATCTTCACCTCGTCGATGAGTCCGTTGAACATGTTCACGGCGAACGTGCCGTTGATGACGGCGGGCTGGTTGTGACGGCCGATGATCAGGGGGACGTCGGCCTCGGCCAGCCGTGCGGTGGTCGGGACGGAGCTCTGGGCGACCTGCTCGCCGTTGAGGAAGAGCCTGATCGCTCCCTCGGTCGGGGCGAACACGGCCGACAGGTGCGCCCACTTGCCCGCGGCCAGGGCCGCCGGCTTCGGGACCGTCGTCTCGTACCACGCTTCGCCGGTTCCGATGCCAAACTGCCACCTGCCGTGCCGGCCGACACCGAGGGAGAAGCCCCGCTTGGCCGCCTTGTCCTGCTGGTTGACGACGGCGGACGGTTTGCCGTCGTCTCCCCACTCGAACGCGCGCGGCGCGACCCAAGCCTCGACGGTCAGGCCGTCCGTGGGCAGCTGCGTCTGCGCTGCGGCGCGGGTGACCCAGGTGGAGTAGCCGTCGAACAGCAGGGCGCCGGAGAGCACACCGTCGGCTTCGTTCTTCTGGCGCCAGAGCGGGGCGCTGTCCGGCTTGTACCGCGCGTCGTTGAAGACGTAGCTGATGGGGTCGGCGGCCCGGCTGACCTTCTCCCGGGTCGTGGTGCCCTGACCCTCCGCGAAGTCCTAATGGGCGGCGAGTCCCCTCCGGGAGGGATCGGGTGCGGGGTCGGTGCCGACGCGGACGTCGTCGAGGTTGATGTGGCCCCAGCCGCCGGTGGCCTTGTCCACGAGGGTGATGCGCAGTTGCTTGCCGAGGTGTTCGCGGGCGTCCCAGGTGACGCGGCGGTATGCCTCGTCGTCGGTTCCGGTGGCCTTGTGCAGGACGGATCCGTCGAGGGTGGTCAGGGCGGCGTAGAGGTCGTTATCGTTACGGCCGCCGGAGACCAGGACGCTGACCATGCCGGTACCGGTGAGCGTGAACGGCTCGGACGTCACCGTCCCGGTGGCGGCGTCGCCGCCCGCGGCGAACCCCCACAGATGGTAGGAGCCCTGCTGGTTGAAGCAGCAGCCCCAGCCCCAGCCCGGGTCGTCGGTGACCGACCCGTTGAAGGCGGTTCCGGTGGTGGTCCAGCCCCTGAGGTCGCCGGACTCGAAGCCGGGGTTGGACAGGGTGGTCTCGTTCGCGCTGGCGGTCTGCGTCATCAGGGGTGATGTCAGGCCCAGGCATATCGCGAGTGCGAGCAGCAGACGCAGCAGACTGCTTCTGGTCACGTTCGCGCGCCGTTGCCTTCGCCCCCACGCCCGGGGGCGACGACGCCGACGGCTGCTACTCAGGCAACGCCGTCTCCGTCGACGGCCGCATGGTGGCCTTCTACTCCGCCCACCGCAACGACCGCTGGTGGCAGCCAGTCACGACCGCCGAGTCACACGACAACGGCCACACCTGGGCCAAGCGCCCGCACCTGCTCATCCCCGAACCGCCCGCCGGCACCACCATGTACCGGGACCCCTACGTCTGGCGGCAGGACGGGCGCTGGCGGATGCTGGTCGGCTCCGCCCTCGACGACGGCCGCGCCGCGGCACAGCTGTACGAGTCCGACGACCTGGAGCACTGGACCTACCGCGGCCCCTTCCACAGCAGCGACGCCGCCGAAGGCCCGATCGGCTGGGAGTGCCCCCAATACGCCACCTTCGGCGACCACGGTGTCCTGATCCTCAGCGACTGGACCCCCCAAGGCGGCCCCAGCCACACGACCGTCGTCACCGGCCGGGAGAAAGACGGACGCTTCGAAGCGGCCGCGAGCCCGGTGCCGCTGGACCACGGTCCCGACTTCTACGCCCCCGCTCTGCTGCGAGTCCCCGGAGAGGACCGCTGGCTGATGTGGGGCTGGGCCTGGGAAGCCCGGGACGAAGCCTGGGCACATGAGGCGGGCTGGGCAGGCGTGCTCACGCTTCCCCGAGAAGTGAGTCTCACCGCCGACGGAAAGGTCGCCCAGCGCCCCGCCCGCGAACTGCTGGCCCTGCGTGGCCCGCGCGTCCTCCACGGAACCGGGCATGCCACCCGGCACGAGCCCATCGAGATCGGCCAGGTCGGCCACACCTTCGACCTCACCGCTGTCCTCGTGCCGGACACCACCGGTACGAGCGGACTGCGCCTGATCACCTCGACCGACGGAGCCGAGTACCTCGACATCAGCCTCGACCCCACGGCAGGCCGCCTCGTCGTCGACCGCACCCACGCCTCACCGGACGCGCGGGCACGAGGAGGGGCGTACACCGCGCCGTGCCCGACCGCGAAGCGCCCCAACACCCCGGTCGAACTCCGCGTGATCGTGGACCGCTCGATAGCCGAGGTCTACCTGGCCGAGGAGCAGGTCCTCACCCTGAGGTTCTACCCGTCCACCGACGGACCGTGGCGGCTACAGGCCCGTACGACAGGGTCAGGGCGCAGCGAGTTCGCCGTCGCGGCCTGGAACCTGGCCCCGCTGGACATCCGGAAGGTGTCCCAGCCGGCGCGCTGGGCAGCACAGAGCGCTTGATCGCCGGGCCGCACGAGCTCTGAAGGCCGGCCCACCCGCACACGGACAGGCCCCGCGCCCTCCGCACCGTGTGCGGCGGACATGCCCACCGCAGCACCTCACGCCGTTTTGGCGCCCTCGGCTGCGTTCCGTGGCGCGGGGCGACAGCCCCGCGCCCTTACTGAGAGGCAGACAGTCACCATGGCCCGACCCGGGTCCCCCGGCAGTGTCGACGTCCTCGGCGAGTGCGTCGCCGACATCTTCGAGGACCGCGACCGGTCCGATTCCGGCGGCCTGGCCCTGCGGGCGCTGGCCGGTGGCGGCCCGGCCAACACCGCTGTCGCCCTCGCCCGGCTCGGCACCCCCACCCGCTTCCTCGGCCGTCTCTCCGACGACGCCTTCGGCACCCTCTTCCGTGCCCGCCTCAGCGCCTCCGGTGTCGACCTGACCGGCAGCGTGACCAGCTCCGAGCCCAGCACGCTCGCCGTCGCCGACCTCGACGCGACCGCCCAGGCCGCCTACACCTTCTACGCCGACGGCGCCGCCGACTGGCAGTGGACCGACAGCGCACTCGCCGCAACGCGCAACGACGACACGGTCTGCCTGCACACCGGCTCCCTCGCGCTGATCCGTCGGCCCGGCGGCGGCCGCATCGAGGAACACCTCGCTCAGGTGCGCGAGCACGCCACCGTATCCATCGACCCCAACGTCCGCCCTCTGCTCGTACCGGCCTCCGCCTACCGCGAACGGCTGCATCACTGGTGCGCCGTCGCCGACGTGCTCCGCCTCAGCGAAGACGACAGTGCCCTCCTGGCTCCCGGTGCCGGCCTCGAAGAGGCCTGCGACACCTGGCACGCCGCCGGCGCGCGTCTCGTCGTCATCACCCTCGGCGGGCGCGGCGCCCTCGCGTCCCTCGACGGTGTGCGCGTCACCGTCACAGCCCCTCCTGCGGCGGTCGTCGACACCGTCGGCGCCGGCGACTCCTTCACTGCGGGCCTTCTCCACCGCCTTGCCGACCTCGGGCACTTGGGCGGCCGACTCGGCGAACTGACCCTCGCAGACGTCGCTGATGCCTGCTCGTTCGCCGCTCAAGTCGCCACCCTGACGTGTTCGGTCCCCGGTGCGAATCCACCCTGGGCGGACGATCTCGCCATTGCAGGTCGACGCTGACCGAAACACGATTGGGGCACGCGAGCTCAAGGTCCGCGAGCTGATTTGCAGCACGTTCGCTCTATCGAGTTCGTCAGCGGATCGACACCCGCGCCTACAGGTTCTGCGAGGGCTGGAGGGCCGGGGTGATGGCCTGCGTGCCGCAGCGGCGGCGGGGAGCCGACTGCGGCCGGACCACCTAAAAGATCATGCAGGTGGTGGTGGCGTGGGCAACGAGCCTGCCCTGCTCGTCGAGGACCTTCCCTTCGGCGGTGGCGGTGCGGCGGCCGGCGTGGATGACGGTACCGGTGGCGGTGAGGGTCTGGCCGTCGGTGCGGGCGGCGCGGATGTAGTTCACCTTGAGTTCGAGGGTGGTGTATCCGGTGCCGGCGGGGAGGGTGGTGTGGACGGCGCAGCCCATGGCGGAGTCGAGGAGAGTGGCGGCGATGCCGCCGTGGACGGTGCCGAGAGGGTTGGCGAAGTCGGGGCGGGTGTCGAGGGAGATGACGATGCGGCCGTGTTCGACCTCGTCGAAGCGCATGCCGAGCAGGCGGCCGATGGAGGGGATGTCGGTGGGGCGCTCGGTCTGCACCCAGCGCATCAGTTCCAGGCCCGTCATGGTGGCGAAGTCGGTGGTCGTCACGGTTGTTCTCCTTGCATGGTGTTGGTGTGCCGCTGCCGTGGGAGGCGGTGTGTTCGTCAGGCGGGAACGGGCTCGATGCGGGCGGGGGCGTGCTTGTGCCAGGGGGTGCCGGCGATGGCGTCGCGCCAGGTGAGGTCGGTGAGGGTGTTCAGGGCGACGCCGGTCAGTCATGACGGGGGCCCTGGACTCGCTCAGCTCGACGCGCTGAACCAGAGGGAACTGGACGTCGTACCGGCAGGCGGAGTCCGGCATCAGCGGCGCGCAGGCGTACAACTCCTGGACGTGCCCGCGCCTTGGCCGCGATCACGGCGCCGTCACCGCCGACCGGCAAGACGTCTCGCACACGAGGCACCGGCCGACGCACGGCCACGACCTGTCCCAGTGCGCCATGGTCTCCGTCTCCGGCCGTACCGGCGACGTCGCGGAGCTGATCACCCGCCACACCTCGCCCTCGCCGCCGCGGCGCCCAGGGTGCCCGGGCCCCGAACTGCGCCCGAGGCGGGAACCGCCCGATCGGCGGCGTGCGGCTCGGCCAGGTCGGCATCCTGGAAACCGGTGCCCCCGGCGTCGCCCCGGAGGGCTGGATCCGGTGGGGTGCATTGCCGCGCCGTCCAGTCGTGCGGGGCGTGCCGGGGGAGCCGGCTGCGCTGTCGGCGACGTGGGGGCGAACGTCCCTCGGCGGGCTGCCCGGCAGCGCGGCACGGATCAGCCGGATGCGGCCAGTGCCGCGCGCGCGGTGGTGAGAATCTCCTCGGAGAGCGGGGAACCGCTGGTGGCCCGGGCCAGGACGAGTGCGCCGAGCATGGTGCACAGCCGGGTGATGCCGTCCTGGTCCTCAGTGGTGAGCCACTCGGCGAAGTCGCCCACGCCCTCGGTGTAGATCCGGCGGGCTTCCTGGCCTTCGCCCCCGCGCGCCATGTCGGTGACGAGTGCGGCGACGGGGCACCCGTCCGCCGGGCTGTCGCGGTGTCCGGGGGAGAGGTAGGTGTCGATCAGCGCCTGCTGGGCGGCGCCGCGCTGCCCGCCGTGCTGCTCGAGTCCGTCCTTGTGGCGCCGGGTGAGTTCGTCGAAGGCGTGGGCGGTGGCTTCGTCGATGAGTGCATCTTTGTTGGCGAACTGCTTGTAGAAACCGCCGTGGGTCAGTCCGGCCGCCTTCATGATGTCGGCGACGCTGGCGTGAGTCCCCTGTTCCCGGATCAGGCGGGACGCGATTTCCACGACCCGCCGGCGGTTCTCCTCGGCCTGCGCCTGCGATACGCGGCCCATCGGCCACCTCCCGATTGGATGTCGACTGGCATCTATCCTAAACCGGTGATTAGATTGTGGTTGTAATCTAAATTCGCGCCGCCGGCCGCTCGCCGGCGGTCGTCACGCTGGGAGTGGACATGGAACTGAAGGACGCGGTCGCGGTGGTCACCGGCGCCAACCGGGGGCTCGGACGGCATCTGGCCGCCCAGCTCGTCGAGCGCGGAGCGACGGTGTACGCGGCGGCCCGGCGCCCCGAGACGGTGGAGCTGCCCGGGGTCACCCCGCTGCGCCTCGACGTGACGGACGAGGGGTCGATCCGCGCCGCGGCGCGCATCGCGTCCGATGCGACGCTCCTGGTGAACAACGCCGGCATCTCCACCGGAACTCCGCTGATCGCGGGCGGCCCGGACGCGGTGCGCCTGGAGATGGACACGAACTTCTTCGGTCCGCTCGCCGTGACGCGGGCCTTCGCCCCCGTCATCGAGTCCAACGGCGGCGGTGCCGTGCTCAACGTCCTGTCCGTCCTGTCCTGGCTGCACCCGGCCGGCCTCGGAGCCTATGCGGCGGCCAAGGCCGCAGCGTGGGCGCTGACCGGCGCGGCCCGGGAGGAGCTGGCGCCCCGCGGCATCGCCGTCTCGGCGCTGCACGTCGGATACATGGACACCGGCATGGCCGCGAGCGTTCCCGCCGACCAGAAAGCCGACCCCGCCGAGGTCGCCGCGCAGGCCCTGGACGGCATCGAGGCGGGACTGCCCGAGATCCTCGCCGACGAGATCACCCGGCACGTGAAGCAGAGCCTGGCCGCATCGCCGGACGCGGCCTGAGGCGCACAGCGCTCCACCGGCGCTCGATATCCAGCGACGTACACGGCGCCGGTGGCGGCCGCCCCACCGCGGCGGCGGGGCTCCGGGAACGCGAATCAAACATCACAAACTATGGCCTACTGGTGAAAGCCGGTCGCGGTCAGTGGCCACGTCCCCCTGCGGACGACGGGAAACGGAGACGACGATGAAGGCCTTCATGATCGACCGGTACGGCGACCAGAACGGCGGTCGCATCACGAAGACGCCAAACCCGCAGGTAGGCGCCGAGGACGTCCTGATCCGGGTCCACGCGGCGAGCGTCAACCCCCTGGACTTCAGGATCCGCGACGGCGGCTTCAAGGCGATCCTGCCGTACCGTCTCCCCCTCGCTCTGGGCAACGACCTCGCCGGGGTGGTGGTCGAGGTGGGACCGGACGTCACCCGCTTCGCCGTGGGCGACGAGGTCTACGCCCGGCCCGACAAGGACCGCATCGGCACCTTCGCCGAACTCATCGCCGTCCACCAGAACGACCTGGCACCCAAGCCGGCCACCCTCACCATGGAGGAGGCCGCCTCCCTTCCCCTGGTCGCCCTGACATCGTGGCAGGCACTGGTCGAGAGGGCACAGGTCCAGCCGGGTCAGAAGGTCCTGATCCACGCGGGCTCCGGCGGAGTGGGCACCATCGCCCTCCAGCTGGCCAGGCATCTGGGCACGCACGTGGCCACCACCGCCAGCGCGGCCAACGCCGGTCTGGTCAAGGAACTCGGCGCGGACGTCGTCGTCGACTACCGGACACAGGACTTCGAGGAGGTCCTGGACGGCTACGACGTCGTCCTGGACACCCTCGGCGGCGAGACCCTGGAGAAGTCCCTGCGGGTCCTCAAGCCCGGCGGAAAGGTCATCAGCATCGCGGGGCCTCCCGACGCGAACTTCGCCCGCGAGCTGGGCGCGAACCTGGTCCTGCGGCAGGCGATGAACGCGCTGAGCTGGAAGACCCGGCGCCACGCCAAGCGCCAGGGCGTCACCTACTCCTTCCTGTTCATGAAGGCCGACGGCGACCAGCTGCGCGAACTCACCCGGCTCATCGACGCCGGAGAGATCCGCCCCGTCGTCGACCGCGTCTTCTCCTTCGGCCAGACCCGCGAAGCGCTGGAGTACGCCGAGAAGGGCCACGCCAAAGCCGGCAAGGTCGTCATCACGATGAGGTGAGAGCCCCCACCGCGCCACCGGTACGTCTCGGCAACGAGAGGACTGCGCCGCGACCGACGCTGAGCGGCCCTGTGATGCCCTGGGAAGATCAGGGCATGGCGGACTCACCTATGCAGATCAATGCCCTCATCGTCGATGCCGCTGACCCTGAGCGGCTTGCCACGTTCTGGTCCCAGTTGCTTGGCCGGCCGGTCGTGGGCCGCATGGGACCCTATGTGTGGCTGCGGCGCGAGAACGGCCTGGGCCTGGGCTTCCAGCGAACCGGCGAGCCCAAGTCTGCGAAGAACCGTATGCACTTCGACGTCACCTCACCCGACCCGCCCGCAGAGCAGCGGCGTGTCGAGGCGCTCGGCGGGCGTCGGCTGGAGGAGTACGACGCCGGCGGGTTCCTGGTGATGGCGGACCCGGAGGGCAATGAATTCTGCATCATCCCCGAAGGCCCCTTCGAACTCGATGACGAGGGGCGCGCGAACTACCTCCTCTGACCGCATACGACAACCTCCGCATCAGCTCACCGGGCGGGCTGGACATCGGCCATCTGGTCCCGCTCGCCGAGGCCTGGGACTCCGGCGCCTCGGCGTGTACGCCCGCTGAGCGCGAGGCTTACGCCAACGACCTCGGTGACGAGCGTTCGCTGATCGGGTCAGTGCCCGCAGCAACCGGTCCAACGCCGACCAGGACCCGGCCGAGTGACAGCCCACCCACGTGCCGTGCCACTGCCAGTACGTCACCGACTGGGTCGCCACCGAGATCGCGCTGGCAGCTCGCCGTCGACAACGCTGAGCGCGACACCCTCACCGACGCCATCGTCGACTGCCCGAACGTCCCGGTAGACGTCACGTTCGCCCGGTAGCCACGCACGAGCGCAGGCAGGGCCAGTCCGGTGCCTGGCCACCGCCGCGACAAGGGAAGTGAGGCGCCCGCGCTTCGGTATCAGCCGACCGTGCCGCCGGCCGCCGTCCTGCGGCGGTACGGTCGGGCGACACCGGTGGGGACCGGGGCGTCCGGCAGCCGGGTGGCCGGGGCCATACGCCGTCCGGCTCGCCCACCGCGGGTCTCGTCGGCCATCAGGTCGACGCCGGCGAGCAGGTCCTCGGCGGCGGCCGCGCCCCGCATGCGGTGGGCGGCGCTCCCGTCGATGAGGGCTTGCTCAAGCAGAGCGTGCACCGTGTCCCAGTCGCCGGACGCCTCCAGTGCCGGGCGCAGGCGGTCGCGCATGCGGCGCAGCACCTCGGGGGCGGGCGCGGCTCGCCGGGTCTCCGGGTCCACCAGATTCCCCTCCAGGCCGGAGCGGGCCGCGCGCCAGGTGGCGCCACGGAGCCACTCGTGCCGGCCGTCACAGACCGGGCCGTTGGCGTGCGTCAGCCGTTCGCAGGCGTCGCGCACCAGTGCCCGGAAAAGACCAGCGACCAGCACCACCGTCTCCGCCCGCGGGCAGGCGTCGCAGATGCGCAGCTCCAGGGTGCCCTGGTGGGCGGAGGGCCGCACGTCGTGGTAGACCATCCCGGCGTCGCTGATCACCCCGGACCTGATCAGCTCCTCGATGGCGGAGTCGTAGTCCTGCGCGCTCGCGTGGCAACCCGCCGGACCGGCGGTGGGCCAGCGCTGCCACAGCATGGTGCGCCAGCTGGCGTATCCGGTGTCCGCACCCAGCCAGAACGGCGAGCTGGCGGACAACGCCAGTAGTGGTGCGAGCCACGGGGACACCAGGCACATGGCGCGCACGGCGGTGTCCCGGTCGGGCACGTCGACGTGCACCTGGGCGCTGCAGATGAGCTGCTCGTCGGCGACCTTGCGGTACTCGTCGGCCATGTGCCGGTACCGGTCGTCCTCGGTGACGTCCCGGGGGCTGATCCGGGCGAGCGGCACGGTGCCGGCCGCCACCACGGCCAGCCCGAGCGAGGAAGCCGCCGCGTCGAGCCGGCGCCTGGCCCCCGCCAGGTCCGCGTACAGGTCGTCGAGCGTGTGGTGCACCTGGCTGTTGCTCTCCAGCGCCGACTGCTGGAGCTCCGTTGTGAAGCCGGGTCTGTCCAGGCGGTCGAGAACAGCGCGGCCCCGTGGCACCAGGTGCCCGCTCTCGACATCCACCACGTGGAACTCTTCCTCTGCCCCGATGCGCAACGTCACGCGTGTTCCCCTTGCCGAGTCAACCGGTCGGCCGCCGCAGCGCAGGCCGATCCAGGCGTTCCGGATTCCCCCAGCGGTGCGGCACAATCATGCGGATACCACCCTGGGCCACGGGGCCTCACGGAGACGGGCTCCAACCGTCGAAGGACTCGTGGGCGGGTCTTCTGAAACGCCCCACACCGCGTCGCCGCTCTGCTTGTCCACCCCTCGTCCAAGACCGCCGATTGATCTGTCCAGCGGTACCCTGCGCTAGCTGACCACGCGGCTTCGTGCCCGGCAGCGAGAGATCGGAACCCGGTGCCGTTGAGGGGCCGTCTGCTCAAAACGCTGGAAGCGGCGACGCACCAGCACCCACGCCAAGATCCGCTGTGTCGGCGAACAGGCCATGGCCACCCTGAAGGGCTGCGACTCCATGAGTTTTGACATCTTCGTATGCCGGTTCAAGAACGGTGAGCCGGCGCCGTTGGACATGAGTGCCGCGCATGAGGTCCTCGGCCCCTATGCAGTGGTGCAGGACCCCGAGACGGACTTCCTGCTGGTGAGTACGGCGGAGGGGGAGGAGGCGGGTGTGTACTTCAACAGCCCGACCGGCATCACCTTCAACCGCTTCGGAGGCGACGGGATCATGGACCTCCTGGCCGCCCTGCTGCGACGGCTGGATGCCGTGCTCGTCGTCCCGGGCGGGCCGACCATAGTTCGGCGGGGCGCGGACCGCGAGCGTCTGCCCGCCACCCTCAGGGACGAGTGGCCCGTCGTCGTGGCCCGTACCGGCGCTGAGATCGACCAGGCGATCCGGGCTTCCTGAACGAACGGGCGAGGGGCCTGTCCAGTCCACCTCCGCACCGGGAGCTGGTCGAGCGCGTCGCGCACGGGCAGTGTCACCGTCTGTCCCGGCGCGCGCGGCTGCGAAGGCGGGGTGGCCGCCGCGGCGTCGTGTGGGCGGCGATCGGGAGGAGCAGGGCGGCGACAACGGCAGCCGCGGTACGGGCGAAGCGCAGGGAACAGGGGTCCCTTCGAGAGAGAGCACCGTTCCGCTACACCTGCACCACCGCCGAGGGATATGAAGCCGTCGGGCTTCCTCGACAACCCCGCCAGCGGTGTCAGCACCTCGGCCCGGGTGCCGCAGCCGTCCTTGTCGGCGTCCATCCAGTGCCTGAACTTCGAGCGCTCGCAACCGGTGGGACCGCACCCTGCCCCAGGCGCGGGTGCGACTGACCGCCCGCTCCTGCGCTCCGGCGTGTTCTCCTGACCGGCCAGTTTCCACGCTGGCGCGACTGCCGGCCAGTACGCCTCCGTCATGGCGGCCACGCCAAGATGTGATGCATCGGCCAGTAGGCCAGGCTCATTGCGCCGCCCGAACGCCGCGGCACCATCAAGCAGGTCTCTGCCAACAGATCCGGCGGGCCGGCGCGGACCTGTCGAGCGCGCCGTCGCCTGAGTGGGAAGACCCCGCATGTCGCAGTCGGCCCGTGCACATAGGGCACGGGCCGGACCTACTGTGGTCGGCAGCTTGCTTTCCCGTGCATGATCCCTGTGGGTCTTCGTTCCGAAGGTCCCGTGTCCCTGCGCCGGAGGTGGGCGGTCCCGCTACCACGGGGGATGGCGGCGGGACCGACGTGCTCGGAGGGGGAAGCCGAGCTGTTGCCGTGCTGCTGCCCGGGATCAGCGGCTGTATGCATGGACGAGTCTCGCGGTAGCCGCCCCCTGCTGCTCGCCTGCCAAGCAAGATCGTCGACCACACGGCCATCACCGGGCACTGCACCGACATCACCGAGGCCCGCACCGAGCGCGCCCAAGAACCCGGCTCCGCCTCCACAGGGCCCGCTGGGCACCCGACATTCCGCCGCGCTTCAGGGCACCCGCCCGCCATCCCCGGCGGGACCGGAGGCCGGCCCCGACCCGACCGCGCCGTTCCTGTCGCTGAAGCCGGGGGAGTGGAGCATCCCGCGTGTGCCCCTGCGCCACGACCGCGCCGCTATCGCCACCCGCGTCCCTCCTTTTTTACGACCCGACCAGACCACCGACCGCGCGGCACCAGCAGATGCTCCTCTTCTTCGCCCCTGAGCCGCGGCCCGCCCACAACATCGTCCGCCGGGTGACCTCACGGGGAGGACCTCGTTGTTCTCCCCCGTGTCGAAGAAGTGGGCGTTGGTCAACACTCGTTTGCCAACGACTGTTGACAGCACCCTCAGCGCCTCGCTACGTTCGTCAACGCGCGTTGGCCAACAACTGTTGGCAAACAAAGCGTCGGCACCAGGAGGCCACCATGAACGGCACCGCCACCCACCGCACCGTGATCGTCGTCGGCTCCGGCCCCACCGGCCTCCTCCTCGCCGGTGACCTCGCCACAGCCGGCGTCCCCGTCACGCTCGTCGAGAAGCGGCCGCGCAAGATCAGCAACCTCTCCCGCGCCTTCGGTGTGCACGCCCGCACCCTGGAGCAGCTCGACGCCCGCGGCCTCGCCGACGAACTGCTCACCACCGGCGACACCATCACCGGCCTGCGGCTCTTCCGCCGCCTCTCCCTCGATCTGAGCACGCTGCCCTCGCGCTACCCGTTCCTGCTCATCACCCCGCAGTACGAGGTCGAGCGGCTCCTGGAGCGGCGGGCCCGGGAGGCCGGGGTCGAATTCGCATACGAGAGCGAGGTCGTGGGACTGCGGCAGGACGACGAGGGGGTCGACCTCGACCTGCGCGGCCCGGACGGGGAAGCCGTCACCCGCCGGGCGGCCTACGTCGTCGGCGCCGACGGTCACCGAAGCGCCGTACGGGAGGCCATCGGCCTGGACTTCCCCGGTGTCTCCGTCATCAAGTCGCTGATCCTGGCCGATGTCCGGCTGGCCGAGAAGCCCGAGGGCGTCCTCACCGTCAACGGCCGCGGCGACGCCTTCGCCATGATCGCCTCCTTCGGCGACGGCTGGTACCGGGTCATGGGCTGGAACCGTCGCAACGAGGTCTCCGACGACGCCCCGCTCGACCTCGACGAGGTCAAGGAGATCACCCGCCGCGCCCTGGGCACCGACTACGGCATGCACGACGCCCGCTGGCTCTCCCGCTTCCACAGTGACGAGCGCCAGGCACCGCACTACCGGGTCGGGCGGGTCTTCCTCGCCGGAGACGCGGCGCACATCCACTCCCCGGCGGGCGGGCAGGGGATGAACACCGGCCTCCAGGACGCCGCCAACCTGAGCTGGAAGCTCGCCGCGGCCGTCCAGGGCCGGGCGCGTGAAGGGCTCCTCGACAGCTACGAGGCCGAGCGCCACCCGGTCGGCAAGACGGTGCTGCGCAGCAGCGGCGGACTGGTCCGGCTGGCCCGCGCGCGCAATCCGTTGCTGCGCGCCGCCCGCGCCCTGGTCTCCGCGTTCGTCGACATGGCCCCACCCGCCCAGCGCAAGGCCCTGGGCCAGATCACCGGAATCGGCTATGCCTACCCCGCACCCCGCGGCGCCCACCGTCTCACCGGCACCCGCGTCCCGGACGTCGCCCTGCAGGGCGGCCGGCTCTACGAGGCGCTGCGCGGCGGCCGGTTCGTGCTGATCACGCCCGGGACGTACGGAGGCCCCGGTGTCGGTGAGGGGTGGCTGACCGTGGAACGCTGGGCGGGCGACCGCCGGACGACCGTCCTGGTACGGCCCGACGGATACGTGGCCTGGGCGGCGGAGGATGCGGACGCGACGGGGATCGAGGAGGCGGTGGCCCGGTATCTGGGCTAGCGCGTGTCTCTTTGA
>NZ_MUND01000063.1 GCF_002154375.1 Streptomyces glaucescens
AACGGGAACGACTTCGTGATGCGTGGTATCAACCATGCTCATGCCTGGTACCCGGGGCGGACCGGCAGCTCGCTGGCCGCCATCAAGGCCAAGGGCGCCAACACCGTCCGAGTGGTCCTCAGCAGTGGTCAGAAATGGACCCGCACCTCGGCCTCCGAGGTGTCCTCAATCATCTCCCAGTGCAAGTCGAACCGGCTGATATGCGTACTGGAAGCCCATGACACCACCGGTTACGGAGAAGACGGAGGCGCGGCTACGCTCAGCCAGGCCGTCGACTACTGGACCGGTATCAAGAGCGTTCTGGTCGGTCAGGAGAATTACGTCGTCATCAATATCGGCAACGAGCCGTACGGAAACACCAACTACACCCAGTGGACCTCGGCGACCCAGCAGGCCGTCGCCCGGATGCGGAGCGCCGGCTTCCAGCACGCGCTGATGGTGGACGCGCCGAACTGGGGGCAGGACTGGTCCGGCACGATGCGGGCGAACGCCTCTGCGGTATTCAACGCGGACCCCGCGCGGAACACCATCTTCTCCATCCACATGTACGGCGTGTACGACACCGCAGCCGAGGTGCGGAGCTATCTCAACGCGTTCGTCAACGCGCGACTGCCCATCGTGGTCGGCGAGTTCGGCAACAACCACAGCGACGGCAACCCGGACGAGGACGCCATCATGGCCACCAGCCAGAGCCTGCGGCTGGGCTACCTCGGCTGGTCCTGGAGCGGCAACGGCGGCGGCGTCGAGTACCTCGACGTGGTCAGCGGCTTCAACCCGAACCAGCTGACCGCGTGGGGTCAGCGTCTCATCCACGGCAGCAACGGCATCGCCGCCACCTCCCGCCAGGCGACCGTGTACGGCGGCAGCGGTACCGCGCCGAACGGTTACCCGTACTGCCAGAACGGCAGCGCCACCGACCCCGACGGCGACGGGTGGGGCTGGGAGAACTCCCGGTCCTGCGTGGTCCGCGGCGGACCGGCCGACCGCTAGCCCGCCGCCGTACCGCGGTCCTCCGCCGCCGCGCCACCGGCTGCGTCCGCCGCCGGTGGCGCGGGCATGTACGGCGCCGATGCCCAAGCGCGGGCGCTGGTACGCCGGGCAGCCGACGTTCTGCGTGGGCAGCTGGCGCGGCCGGGCGGGTATCACCGGGCCCGGGCCGCGGGGATCGCCGGGGCACCTGATGGGCGTCCCACTCGGCGCCTTCCGGGAGGAGGCCCTGGACGTGTGTCCCGCGCTGTACGGCAAGGCGTCGGGCACCCCGCACGGCGGCGTGGCCGACCCGGCCCGAGCCGCCGCCCTCTACCGGCAACTCCTCGCCGCTGCAAGAGAGTTGCCGGTGCCGCTGCCCGGCCGCGCCGGACGGGTCCTCGAGCTGGCCGCCCGCCCTCCACAAACCGGGAGCCGGAGGCGCGGGAACTGGCCGGCTGGGCAGACCCGCGCGCCACCACGTTCTTCTTCCACTCCGGCCCGGCCGCGGCCTCGCTCGCTCCTTCACGAACAGGCCCCCCACCTGCTCGCGGCCGACGAGGCGGCCGGCGTCTGGCCGGCCGCCCCGTTCCTCGAGCACCTCGCCACCCCCCCCGAGACCGTCCGCCGTGGCTGGCCGACCACGCCGTCCAGCTCGCCCCCGTCGGCCCGTTGGCGCTGTGTGCGCTGCTGCGCCTGGCCGACGCCCGCGCCCTCACTCGAGAATGCCCAGGTGAGTGAACCTGTGCGACTCGATGTTCGAGATCAAAGGTCGAGAGACAACCTCAGGCGTTCCACCACTCGTCGGTGCCACAGCCGACCTCGTAGTGCCACCAACCTTCCTCTTGGCCTTGCTTCAGAAGGGCCTTGATCCCGATCCCGACGAAGTCCGCGCCGGCTGGCGCGGTGAAGGCCACACGGGGGAAGTCCTCACTGAAGACCTCGCCTCCGAGGTCGAATGCTGAAAGGCGCTCGGGAACCACCCCTCACGAGGGACGAACCGGAACCAGACCTTGATCTCCTCGACCGCGTTCTCCATGACGGCCATCGTGCGCCGACCGGCAACACCACTCCGCACCGGGCCTGAGCCGGGCAATCAACCAAAGCTGTCAGGCGGCGCCGGAGGTTGAAAGACGAGCTCGGGAGCGCGGCACGCGCCGCGTGCGGGGATGCGTGACCGGACTGGTCATGACGTCCCGGGTCCTCAGGGGAAGCGGCGTTGCCCCCGTCTCTGCCCCGGCGGCGCTTTCCGGCCTTGAGCTGTGCCCCTGATCACGATGGTCGGTAGAGGAGGGGACGCATGCGCGCACAGGCTTCATCGGAGGCGGAGTACGCCCGGGCGCGGTCGCGGCGCGGCACCGAGCGCGGCGGGGCGTCTGCGGGCGGGGCGATGCTCGCCCTGCAGCGCACCGCGGGCAACGCTGCGGTCACCGCCATGGTCCAGCGCAGCCGCCACGAGCACGGGGACGGGTGCGGCCCGACCGGCTGCGGCGGGTCCGAGGTCGTACAGCGCGCCAAGGGCAAGGACTGGAAGCTGGGGTCGACGAGCACCGAGCTCGCCTCGGTGAAGGCCAATCACCCCGGCGATCCGTTGGTGGACACGCTGCACCACATCATTCCCAAGTCGCTCTTCCAGCCGTTCCTCGCCCTGCTGACCCCGGCCCAGATACAGCAGATCACGACGAAACTGGCGCCCCTGGCTCCGGATGCGTTCGCCTCGCCCAACACCGACAAGGCGCTCAAGAACGTCCCGGCCAACTTCCGCATCGGCCCCCGTCCCGAGGCCAGGTCCGACGACCCGGGCAGCGGCATCGACGTGAACACCACCGCCTCGGGCAACACCACGCCCCGCTCCGCGCAACTGGAAAACGCCTACAACTACATGGCGGCCGCCATCGACGCGGGCGCGGTGACCCAGCCGGACTTCGACACCCAGTTCCTCGCCCCGATGATCGACGCGTGCACACAGCACGGGACGGCCATCAACATCGATCCGGCGCGCGCGACCTGGGTCTCTGATCCCGCCACAGGGAAGTACCACAAGCCCTGAGACCTCGGGAGGGAGTCGGCTCGGTACCCTGATAGCGGGTAAGCCGAGAACCGCGACGCTCAGCTCATCAGCGTCGCCAGTCGGAGCTCTTCTGGCGGCGTCCGCCCGGACCGTGCTCGTTGTGGGCCTTGGTCACCCGGTGACCGTGCTCATCAGCCTGAACATGGCCCACAACTTCTCTCCAGGGAACCGTTCCCCAGAGCACGTATCTCGGATTCATGCGCTCTGACCTGCCGATACCAGGTCTAGAAACATGCTGTCACGATGGCCGCCGCGCGATCCACGGCCTGCGCAGGTCACCGGGCAGATGCGGCTGCGCGTCGCGTCGTCACGACCTCTTCTCTCCTCCTGAGCTTCTCTGTGCTGTCCGTGGAGGAGGAGATCATCGGGTCCGGGGGACGGATGCCCCTTTGCGACCGGGCGCGGCCGGCGCCCGGAAGGCGGCCGAGTCTCCCGGCGAAACCGCTCCAGGCCGGCCTTAGATGCCCCGATCACCGAGCGAGATCCGTGCGACCGGCCGCGAGGCAATGCCACGCAGCCGGTCGATGTCGCTACGCGCGACCGCCGTACGCCAGGCTGCACGACGAGTAGTCACCCTTGACCGCGCAGAGCTGGATGAAGACCTTCGTGCCCTCGGCCAGGTCGCCCGACTGCCACGGGCTGTATCAGACGGCTGAGTGCCCACGCGTGGTGGCCATACGGCACTCCGGGGAGATCATCGTGGCTTCCATGCCGTACCCGTCGGACAGCCGGTCCAGAACTTGGAACGCGTCGCCGGGGATGGTCATGTCCGGGAACACGATGGGATCCGCGGTCCAGTCCATGAGGCCCGCGTAGGTGCCGGTGTGGTAGGCGGTGATGCTGAAGCTCCCGTTCTCCGCCGCCGCGCTCTTTTCGAAAGGTCCAGCTGGCAGCTGCCGCGTTGCCCGCCCCGACGGTGACGGAACTGCCGACGAAGAGCGCACTCGCCGCCAGGAGCGTGGCAATTGGTTCCGAAGCCGCTTCCTCATCAGCCGTTCCTCCAAGTAGTCCGAACGTCCGAATGGTTGAGGATCAGGGCCTGTCCAGATCATGTCGTCAACTCCCGTTCGGGGTCGTGATCGGTCAGCGGAACCTTTCACATAGAGTCGGTCTACTTGATCGTTCGATCGGAGCGCAGTGCGTCCTTGCGGTCCGATCGCCACAAGTAGCTACAGGAGCAGATATGACTCACGAACCGCAGACCACCCTGACCAGGCGGGGACTGTTGCGAGTGGGCACCGGACTCGGCATCGCCGCGATCGGTCTCGGGTACGGTGCCGGGGCTGCGGCGGCCGCCGTGCCGGTGTCGCAGCGCTTCGATCTGACGCAGCCCTCGTACGACCTGTACCGCGGCAAGGCGCTGCGTGACGACACGGTCCAGCAGGGCTTCGCGTTCGACAACGTCAACCGGCGGCTGTTCGTCGCGCAGCGCCGCAACGGCACGTCCGAGACGGCCGGCGACCTCTGCATCACGCAGCTCGACTTCTCCGGCAACTACGTCGGACACATGTACCTGACGGGCTTCGGTCACGGGGTCGCCTTCGGTGCGCAGGGCGTGGGCTCGTCAACGTATCTGTGGACCGAGGTGGAGGCGAACTCGGGCGGCTACGGCAAGCGGCTCGCCAGGTTCAAGTTCACCAGCGGCACGACACTGTCGAACACGTCGTCGGCGCTGACGAAGTTCACGCCGGTGTCGGCGGCGACCGAGCACACCTGCTCCATCGACCCGGTCAACAACCGGCTGATCGTCCGCTACCACCTGAGCGACGGCAAGCACATAGCGGTCTACGACCTCGCGGCGGCGACGAACGGCGACTTCAGCTCGCCGCTCGCGAACTTCAAGCAGCCGAGTCTGCCCACGCTGTCGCCGACCTTCCAGGGCTACGCGGCGTACGGCCAGTACCTCTACGCCTTGACCGGCACGTCGTACGAGGCGAACGGCGGTGTCGTCAACTCCGAGATCACCAGCATCGACATGAACACCGGCGCGATCAAGCAGGGCCCGGTCCTCACCAAGGCCGGCGAGTCCCTCGACTTCCGGGAGCCGGAGGGTCTGGCGATCTACCAGACGGTCGACGGCGAGGTCCGTCTCTTCCTCGGCTTCGCCTCGGGTGCGTCGGGTGACCGCCGCTCGAACCTGTTCTACAAGAACGCCCTGGTCTGACCCGGGGGCGGGCGACGGCAGTTCGGTGACCCGATCCAAGGGGGTGGCCCTCGACCACGATCGTGGTCGAGGGCCACCCCCTTGCCCGCGGGTGCCTAGCGGCATGGGCCGGCGCCCGGGTGGACTCAGCCCACAGCCACACAGACATACGCCGACGGCCTGCTTGGGGAGCCCTGTGACCTCCTTGCTGCAGGGGTGGGTACTTCAATGCTTCGGCGTGGGCTTGTCGCCACTTGTCGTGTGCTCTGCGGACGTTCGCTGAGAAGATCGACATCGGGGCCGACGTCCCGTGCTGCGTGGGCAAGGGCCCGGGGCCCGGCCGCCTCTTGGAAGCGGCGGGCGTGGCGGCACTCACCGCCGCCTACACCGCTGCCCAAGCCCACCAGCCCGCCCTCGCCCACGACTTCGCAGCCCAAGCCGAACAGACAGCCGCCTGCCTCACCCGCCACCCGCACACCACCAGCCGCCCCCGGGAGCTGACCGCTGCCCAGCGAGTACTGCACCAGTCCACCCGAGGGGGAGGAGAGCATCCAGGACAAGCTCGCCCGAGTCCAGGACGAGTACATCCAGATGCTGGCCCAGGTGCACCAGGCCGCACCCAACGCCAAGGTGGTCACGGTCGGCTACCCGGCCGTCCCGCCGGAGGAAGCCAGCGACTGCAACCGCCCCGCCCTCACCGAGCTCGGCTCGATCAAGCACGCCGACGTCGACTGGCTCCGCGACGACGTCCTCAAGCAGCTGAACAACACGATCCAACGGGTCACCTCGTTCTTCGGCGACTCCTACGTCGACGTCTGCTCCTCCAGCGTGGGCCACGAGGCCTGCCAACCCGCGGACACCAAGTGGGTCGAGGACATCTGCGGCGACGCCGCGGACTACTGGCCCGCCAAGCTCCCCGGCACGCTGCTGAACTGCGGTCTCATCGGCATGCGCGCCACCCTGGTCCACCCCGACGCCGAAGGACACGCCAACACCGCCGCCCACGTCGAACGAGCCATCCGCATCGCCCTCCTGAACTGACCGACCGGCCCGCCCCCCCGGCACCCGTGCGAAAGACGCGGCCCGGGGCACCCCGACGAGCGCGAAGGGCACCGCTCGCCGAGCCCACTTAGACGTCATTTCAGTTGGCGTGATCTTGCGGCAGTCTGGGGTGGTGACTGCTGCACTTGTCGAGCGGATGGCGCCGG
>NZ_MUND01000629.1 GCF_002154375.1 Streptomyces glaucescens
CCCACCGCCGCACAGCCCTCGCACTCCTGTGCGTTCTCACCGTCCTCCTCGGCGGCTTCGCCGGCTGGGCGCACGCCAGGGCCGAGGCACTGCGGGACGACCCCGCGCTGCGCAACACCGCCCTGACCGACCTCGCCCGCACCAGCGAGATCAAGGGACAGACGGCCAGAGCCGTCGACCGGCTCTTCTCCTACGACCACACCGACCCCGGCGCACTCGACAAGGCCGCCGGCGGCCTCCTCACCGGCAAGGCCGTCGCCCAGCACCGCGCCCTGCTCGCCGACGTCCGCGCGCGGGCCGAGGCGCAGAAGGCGGTGATCACCACGACGGTCACCGACAGCGCGGTCGAACGCATCGACGGCGACCGGGCCCGGGTCCTGGTCTACGCCGACCAGAGCAGTGTCAGCACCGCCGCAACGCGCGGGAAGCGGGACGAGGGCGTGTACGCGGGAGCGATGCTCGCCGTGGACGTCGTACGCCGCGACGGACGGTGGCTCGTCTCCGGCATCGACACCTTCGGCCGCTGAGGACCACGCGGCCACGCGACCACGCCGTCGGGCCACCGAGCGCGCGACGCGAAGCCCACGACACCCACCACGGAGTGACAGCAGCCATGTCCTTACGCCGCGCACGACTCCCGCACCCCGGCCGGACCCGGAGGGGTCTGCGGACCACTGCCCTCGCCGTGACGGCCGTGGCGGCCCTCACCGCCTCGCAGGCACCCGGCCTCACCGGGGAGGCGAAGGACGCCCACGCCGCACCCGCGGCCGACGAGGAACACCGACCGGCCACGGACGCCCCGCACGCCCCGTACGTCGAACCCGCTCCGCCGGGCGACGGTTCGTACCACACCGAACTGCCGCCCCTGACCAGCCAGGCCGGTACGGCCTCCCCGGCCGTCGTGCGCGGCCTGCGCTCCCATTCCGGCATCCCGGCCACCGTGCTGCGTGCCTACCGTGCCGCCGAGACCTCGGTCGGCAGGACCGATCCCGGCTGCCGACTGCCCTGGCAACTGCTCGCGGCGATCGGCAAGGTCGAATCCGGCCACGCGGGCGGCGGCGCGGTCACCCAGGACGGCACCACCGTGCGCCGGATCACCGGCCCCGCCCTCGACGGCCGCGGATTCGCCCTCATCCGGGACACTGAGGGCGGGTCCCACGACGGTGACCGGGTCTACGACCGCGCGGTGGGGCCGATGCAGTTCCTGCCCTCCACCTGGTCCCGCTGGGGCGCGGACGGCAACGGTGACGGCCGGGCCGACCCGAACAACGTCTTCGACGCGGCTCTGGCGGCCGGACACTACCTGTGCGCGGGCGACCGGGACCTGGGCCGGGGTGCCGACCTGGACGGGGCGGTCCTCAGTTACAACCCCTCGCGGCCCTACCTGGAACTGGTCAGGTACTGGCTGGAGTTCTACAGCCGGGGAGTCCACCCCGTGCCGGACGGCACAGGGGTGGTCCCGCGGAGCCCCGGTGCGGGCGGCGACACCCCGGCGGCCGAGCCCGCCGACGGCGCGGACGGCGGCGCGGG
>NZ_MUND01000630.1 GCF_002154375.1 Streptomyces glaucescens
GTCGTACGACGGTCCTCCCGCGCGGCGGGAGGACCGTCGTACGACGTGTGGGAGGCGGAGGGATCGATGTCGGGGGCATAGGCACCGCACCCCGGACACACCAGGGCGCCGTTGAGATGCCGACGACACGAGGAGCAATAGTCCATCTGCGGTCTTCCTGAGCTGGCCGTGCCGTCGGCCCGTGGGCCGGGGCGGGGCTGCCTTTCGGACAGGGGATCGAACGGCTTGCCACGCTAATCGGGCTCAGGCCAGGCTGTGTGCAGCCCGTGTGATGCTCCTGGGCGGATTCCCCGGGGCTCGCCCGTGGCGGGCGTGAAGAGCGCACCAGCCGGACGGCCGCCCCGCCCGGCGGTCTCCGCTCCGGACGGTCGGCCACGCCGGACGGTGACCGTCACCTCCCGCCCCCGCGTCGCCAGGACCCACGCCCGCCCCGTCGCCGTCCGCACCACCGTCGCGCCGGGTGCGGTGACGCGCCAGCTGCCCGGCGGCAGGGACAGTTCGGTCAGCCGCGAGCCGTGCCGTGCCGCCCGGTAGACCAGCCGGTACACGCCGGCCCGGGGGTCGTACGACGCGGACGCGACGGTGCCCGCCACGCCCGCCGCGTAGGGCTCGGCGGCGAGTTCCTTGTTGGTGCGGAAGGCGCCGGAGCCGTCGACCGCGCAGTAACCGCCGCCGTAGCACCACACGTAGCCCGCCCAGCCGGAGGTGTAGCGCCCCAGGGACGCCATGGCCTCGCGGTAGAAGCGGCCCATGTTCGGCAGCGCGTTGTTCAGCGGACCCCATTCGCCCACGACCACCGGCACCTTGTACTTCTTCGGATACTCGACCACGGCCCGCTCGTACGCCTCGATCCATCCGGCGCCGGGGTCGTAGTCGGCGCCCGCCTCCATGGCGGTGTTGTAGAAGTGCGGCGCGTACACCACCTTCGGATCGTCGACGCGCCCGAGGCCGGTCGGCACGCCCTCGCCCACGATCGGTGTGGGCTCGACGAAGAGCCAGGCGTCGCGGTCGGCCGAACGGACCGCGTCGGCGAGGCGGTTGTACATCGGGGTGAGCTGGTCCCGCTCGATGCGGCGGGCGGCCGTCGGCAGGTCCTCCCCCTCGCGCAGTTCGCCCATCGGCTCGTTGATCAGGTCGTAGCCCATCACGGCCGGGTGGTGGGCCAGGTGACCGGCGAGGACGCGCCAGGCCTCGGCCTGTGCGCGCCGGAGGTCGGGGTCCTCGTAGAGGTGGGTGAAGGCACGCTGGACGGCGGGCTCGAAGTACTCGGCGAACCAGTCGTCCGGGTGCGGGGTGAACGGCAGCCCGTCGGTCCGGGTCGCCCACGCGGGCACCCCGCGGTGGCCGAAGGCCGGGCCGAACACGTCCTGGTGCGCGTCGATGAGGACCTTGACGTCGTTGCGCGCGGCCCAGTCCAGTACGCGGTCGATCTTCTTCAGGTAGGCGGTGCTGTACTGCCCGGGGCGGGGCTCCAGGTCGTCCCAGAAGACCAGCAGCCGGGCGAAGTTGAAGCCCTGTGCCCGCAGGTCGCGGAAGTGCCGCTCGGTGATGGCCGACAGGGCCTTGTCGCCCCGGTTCGCCTTGTCCTCGACGTTCCAGCCGCGCAGCGTCAGCACCCGCCCGTGCCCGTCGGTGAGGTGAGGAACGGTCTGCTGCTGCTCTTGCTGCTCTTGCTGCTCCTGCTGGGCCTGGGCGGCCGTCGTGGGTGCGAGCAGCGCGCCGGTCGCCGCGCTCACCATCAGGGTCCTGCGCAGCACGGGCAGCCTCCCGGAGATCGGTACGCACCTGAAGCAAAAGTTGACATTTGTTCACTTTTCTCGTCCGAGATGTTCCCATGACGGCTACCACCCAGTAAATACCGTGGGTAACCCCACGTTCGGGAGGTGTCATGAGACGCTCCGGGAGCCGACTCCGGCGCATCACCACCGCCGTCACGGCCGTACTCGCGGTGGCAGCGGCAGCGACAGCCACACCCGTCACCGCCACCACCGCCGCAGCCGCCGACACCGCCGACGGCGTGCGGCCGGCCGCCGCCCGCCCGCTCCCGCCCGGCCTGGAAGCCATCCGGGCCGCAGAGGCCACCGCGCTCTACGGCGACCCCGCCGAACGCCCGCTCGCCGAGCGCAGGTCCGTGCTGATCTCGCTCGGCGACAGCGAGATCTCCGGCGAGGGCGTCGGCACGTACGAACCGCCGACCGACGGCCCCGCGAACTGGTGCCACCGCTCGCCCGAAGCCGCGATCCACCGCACCGCCATCGCCACCGACCTCACCTTCAACGTGGCCTGCTCCGGCGCCTCCACCGGCAACATCCGCGTGGGCGGGGCGCCGCAGTACGCCGACGAACTCGTACAGAGCGACAGCCACGCCATCAAGGCGCGCAACACCCGGATCAAGATGGTGCTGCTCGTCGCGGGCGCCAACGACGACCTCCAGTTCGGGCCCGTCATGACCGACTGCGTCCAGCGCTACCTGCTCTCGCAGGGCCCCTGCGAACCCACGTACGCCCCCGGCTGGCAGGCCCGGGTCGACAACCTCGTCCCCAAGGTCGAACAGACCCTCCGGGACCTGAGGACCGTGATGCGCGACGCCGGTTACGCGGACACCGAGTACAGGCTCGTCGTGATGAGCTACCCGAGCCCCATCGGCCCCGACTTCCGCGACAACCCCGACTTCGCCGGAAAGCTCGCCTGCGGTGGCCTCGGCTACGACTCCGACACCGTGTGGGGCCGCAACACCGCCGTCCCCGCCTTCGAACGCGGCATCCGCGAGGCCGCCGCGGCCACCGGAGCCCGCTACCTGGACACCTCGCGGCTCTTCCACGGCCACGAGGTGTGCATGGACGACCCCTGGGCCCGCGGCCTGTACATCGACCTGTCCAAGCCCGGCATGCCGGACGAGAACTCCGTCCGCCAGTCCTTCCACCCCAACGGCCGCGGCCACGCCGCCTTCGCCTCCTGCCTCACCCGGTTTCACGCCTCGAACCTGCGCGAGGCCTCCTGCGCGGACGTCAACTCCTCCGGGCGGCCCAGCCTCTTCCCGCACGCCTGGGACGACGTCTTCGCCCCGCTGCGGAACCAGGCGACCGGCACCTGCGTGGACGTCAGCGGCTCCCGGACCGCCAACGGCACCGGCGTCCTCGGCTGGGACTGCGCCGGCACCCGCAACCAGCAGTGGTGGTACGACACGGCCCGGCAGACCTTCCACACCGAGCTCACCCAGGACCGCTGCCTGGACGTCCCCGGCGCCCGGTACCGGCCCGGCACCGAGCTGATCGTCTGGAACTGCTCCGGAGCGGCCAACCAGAGGTTCCTCCGCGACGGCGCCACGATCCGCCCGTCCGCGGCGACCGGCCTCTGCCTCACCCAGACGGCGGCCCGGGAGCCGCTGCGCCTGCAGGACTGCGACGGCACGGCCGGCCAGCGGTTCACCTCGCAGGCCCTGCCCGCACACCCGCGGAACGGCCCGTACCCCGCGCTGGATACGGGCCGCCATCCGGACGAGGCCGAGTGAAGGGCCGCTCGCGCGGGCACTCATCACCGGGCCGACGGAACGCCCCGCCCGCTGGACACAGCGCTCGACAGGAGGACGCGGTGACCGCTACGCCCGGACACCTGCTCGCCGAAGCACGCGCACTGCTTCCCGACATCGTCGCCGTACGGCGGAGTCTGCACCGGCTGCCCGAACTGGGTCTGCACCTGCCGCACACCCAGCAGGCGGTGCTCGCCGCACTCGACGGCCTGGGCCTGACGGTCACCACGGGGGAGCGGCTCAGCTCGGTCACCGCGGTGCTGGAGGGCGACCGGCCCGGGCCCACCGTGCTGCTCCGCGCCGACATGGACGCCCTGCCCCAGCAGGAGGACACCGGGCTGGACTTCGCCTCCGAGGTGCCCGGCGCCATGCACGCCTGCGGACACGATCTGCATACGGCGATGCTCGTCGGCGCGGTCCGGCTGCTGGCCGCGCGGCGGGCCGAACTGGCCGGCCGGGTGCTGTTCATGTTCCAGCCGGCGGAGGAGAGCGACGGCGGCGCCCAGTACATGATCGAGGAAGGGCTCCTGGACACCCCGGACGGCGCCGGGATCGCGGCAGCGTTCGCCCTGCACGTCACGACGCGCTTCGAGAGCGGGACCGTCCACCTGCGGCCCGGGCCGACGTTCGCCGCCTCCGACCAGATCCACCTGACCGTCCGCGGCCGGTCCGGCCACGCCTCGGCGCCGCACGTGTCCCTCGACCCCATCCCGGTGGCCTGCGAGATCGTCCAGGCACTGCAGACGCTGACCACCCGCACGGTGGACATCTTCGACCCGGCCGTGATCACCGTCGCCTCGATCCACTCCGGGACCACCACCAACATCATCCCGGAGACCGCCGAACTGCACGGCACCTTCCGCACACTCACCCCGCAGACCCGGCGCCGGGTCCGCGAGGGGATCGACCGGGTCGCCCGGCACGTGGCCGCCGCCCACGGGGCCGCCGTGGAGGTGAACCTGATCGAGGGCTATCCGCCCGTGGTCAACGACGAGACGGTCGCGGCGACCGTCCGCGACACCGCCGCCGACCTGCTCGGAGCGGACCTCGTCCACCGGCTGCCGCAGCCGTTCATGGGTGCGGAGGACTTCTCCTACGTCCTGCGCCGCGTACCCGGCACCATGGCCTTCCTCGGCGCCCGCCGGCCGGGCGACCCCGCCGAGAACGCGCCCGACTGCCACTCCAACCGGGTCGTCTTCGACGAGCCCGCCCTCGCGACCGGCGCGGCCCTGCACGCGGCGGTGGCGCTCACGTGCCTGGCGGCCCGGTAGCCACCACCGCGCCCACGCCGCCTGTTCGAGTTGCCGCGGCCTTACCGCTTCGCCGATCCTGTGTGCTCGGCCGGCGAGGAGGAAGAACCATGGGGCTCATGCTGTATCCCGAGGACGGCGACGAGGACAGCCCGGACGTCTCCTGGTCCTGGACCGGCTTCAGCATGTTCCGGACGTGGCTCGCCCGGGCCGAGGGTCTCGCCCTCGACGAGATGCGCGGTTTCGGCGGACAGCGCCCCTGGACCGAGGTCTCCACCACGCTGGCACCCCTGCTCGACCACCCGGACGACCACGGCCACCTCACGCCGGCGGAGTGCGCCGCGATCCTGCCCCGGCTCGGCGAGATCGCCGAGCAGCCCCGGAAGGACCCCGCCGATCCGGTCACGGAGCGCCGTGTCGCCGATGCCCAGGAACTGGTGGCCGTTCTGCGCCACTGCGTCGACCGGGACGTCAGCCTCGTCTTCGGCTAGGGGGTGTCGTCAAA